>JAJDER010000043.1 GCA_029259725.1 Planctomycetota bacterium
GGTGCGCGGACGGCGCGCGGTTCCACTAGTGAATACGCCTACTTAGGGGGTCCACCTCCGGTCATGGTGACCCAGGTCCAGGTCGGCGAGCACCTCGACCTCAACCCGCGGCACGTCCGCGAGCTCCGCGATCGGCTGATCATCCCGGACCCTCGCAGCGCCACGCTCGACGAGATCCGCGTCGCGTACATCCGCTACCTGCGCGACTACGCGACCGGCCGCTCGACACCCGACGCGAGCGGCAAGGTGCTGAGCCTGTCCGATGAGCGTGCGCGCCTGGCGCACGAGCAGTCGCGCTCGCACGCGCTGAAGAACGCCGAGCTCGAGGGCGAGCTCGTCAACGCGGCCGAGGTCGTGAAGACCTGGTCGAACCACATCACCGCGGCGAAGCGGCGGCTTCGCGCGATCCCCAAGCAGATGGCGTCGGTCGTCGCGGGCTTCACCCCGAAGATGGCGGTGCAGGCGCAGAAGCTGATCGACGAGGCCCTGCATGACCTCGCCAGCGGTGCTGCCGACGACGAGAAGAAGCCCACACGAAAGACCAAGCCGCAGCGCAAGTCCAGCAAGCCCCGAAAGCGTCCTGCGAAGAGCCGCAAGCGCGTGGGAGCCACCTCCTGATCTTGCGCTGAGCGAGTGGATGGACGCGCACTACTGGCCCGCGCCGGGCTGGAAGTGGAAGACGCTCCCGTTCCAGCGGGAGATCGCGGACGCATTCTCCGACCCGCTGCTCGAGACCGTGACGGTCCTGAAGAGCGCGCGGGTCGGCTTCACCAAGCTGCTCGCCGGGTACTTCTGCTACCGCATCCACTTCGACCCGTCGGGGATCCTGGCGGTGCTCCCTGCGCAGGAGGACGCGGAGGGCTTCTCGAAGGACGACATCGCGCCCGCGCTCGAGGCAACGCCCGAGGTCGCGGGGCTCGTCGGCGATCCGAAGGCGCGCGACAGCGCGAACACGATCCTCCACAAGGTCTTCCCCGGCGGCTTCCTGAAGGTCGTCGGGGCGCACAGCGGTCGCGGCTTCCGCCGCATCACGACGGACGTCGTGGCGTTCGACGAGGTCGACGCCTACCCGCCATCGGCGGGTGGCGAGGGCGACCAGATCGACCTCGGGAAGAAGCGCGCGTTCACGTCGCCGTTCCCCAAGTTCATCATCGGCAGCTCGCCGAAGACTCGGAAGCTGAGCCGCATCTGGCGGAGCTGGGAGGACTCAGACCAGCGGGACCTGTTCGTCCCGTGCCCTCACTGCGATCACGGACAGCGCCTCCAGTGGGGCGGCCGCGACGCGGACTTCGGGATCAAGTGGCCGAAGGACCGGCCGGAGGACGCCTACTACCTCTGCGAGCAGTGCCGCGAGCCGATCGAGCACCACCAGAAGGAAGGGATGGTGGCGCAGGGCCGGTGGCAGACCGAGCTGCTGTGCCAGGGCAACGCCGGCTTCCGCATCTGGGCGGGCTACTCGCCGTTCCCGGCGGCCGCGTGGGGGAAGCTCGCGACCGAGTTCCTCAAGGTGAAGGACGACCCTGTCCGCCTGCAGGTGTTCGTCAACACGATCCTCGGCGAGCCGTGGGGCGACCAGTACAAGGGGCTGGATCACGAGCGGCTGATGGCGCGCCGCGAGAGCTACCCGGTCCGCGTCATCGGTACGCGGGACGACGGCAGCCAGGAGACCGAGCCATTGGTCCCCAGGCAGGTCGCGATCCTCACCGCCGGCGTCGACATCCAGGACGATCGAATCGAGGTGCAGGCCGCGGGCTACGGCCGCGGCGAGGAGTGCTGGAAGCTCGAGTACCAGGTCCTGTATGGGGACCCCTCGAGCCAGGAGCTCTGGGACGAGCTCGACGACTTCCTGACTCGGCCGCGGCGCATGGAGCGCGGCGGCTGGGACTACATCCGGGCGACGGCGATCGACACCGGCGGCCACCACACGCAGACGGCCTACGACTTCTGCCGGCCGCGCTACCGGCGGCTGCTCGGCACGCGGCCGGGCTCAAGCCGGCCCGCGGTCTCCTACGCCTTCGCGATCAAGGGACAGACGGGAGAGGGAACGATCTGGCCGCGCGAGGCCAGCCGCAGGAACATCGGGAAGGTGCTGCTGTGGCCGGTGCGCGTGGACCCGGCGAAGGACGCGGTCCAGGAGCGCCTCAACCGCATCGAGGTCCCGGGCCCCGGCTACATCCACTTCCCGCGCGCCTTCGGCGAGATCTACTTCGAGCAGCTCGACAGCGAGGTCAGCGAGCTCAGCCACGACCGCCAGGGCTTCCCAAAGCGCAAATGGCGCCTGAAGACGCAGGGCCGTCGGAATGAGGCCTGGGACACGGCGATCTACGACTACGTCGCGCTGCGCGGCCTGATCGACGGCTTCGGCTTCGACCTCGAGCGCGAGTGCAACCTGGTGGCGTCGATGCCGGACGACCCGGACGACGATCCGCGCGAGACCGTGGACACGATGCAGGAGCGCCAGGCAGCGCTACCGGCGAAGAAGAAGGCCTCGCGGCGGCGCTGGAAGGCTGCAGAGCTGTGAGGATCCGATGGCCATCACCCTGACCGAGCTCGAGACGATGCGCGACGCCCTGATTCGCGCGCGCTCGAGCGGCGAGCTCAGGGTGACCCACGGCGAGCGGACGACCGTCTACCGCAGCATCGACGAGATCAACGCGGCCATCTCGCAGCTGGAGGACGACATCGCGGAGGCGAGCGGAGTGGCCAAGGCGCCGCTCGTGCGCCGCTACGTGACGAGGAGCGGATGGTGATGGCGAGGCAAGTCACCCGCCACCCGATCCTGTACGACGCGAAGGGCCAGCCGCTGTTCGCGGAGTCCGGCTGGGACGCAGCGAGCCAGAAGCGGCGCGGCCGGTTCTGGCAGCCGACGTCGGCCAACATCAACGCGCTGCTCTCGGGCGACGTCGAGATCGTGCGCCGGCGCGCGCGCGACGAGGTCCGGAAGAACCCATGGGGCGGCAAGGCGCTCCGCAGCTCGGTGTCCAACCTGGTCGGCACCGGGATCACGCCCATCTGGAACACGGAGAACGACGAGCTCAAGGCGGCGATCCAGGACGCCTGGGCGGAGTGGTGCGAGGAGTCGGACGCCGACGGCACCCAGGACTTCTACGGACAGCAGGCCCTGGCCACGCGCGCGGTGCTTGAGGGCGGGGAGTGCTTCGTCCGGTTCCGCGAGCGGCGGCCAGAGGACGGGATGTCGGTCCCTCTCCAGCTGCAGCTGCTCGAGGCGGAGATGGTCCCCTCGTCGAAGAACGAGTCCCGCGAGGACGGCTCGGTGATCCGAGCCGGGATCGAGTTCAGCCCCATCGGGAAGCGGACCGTCTACTGGATGTACCGGACGCACCCGGGCGAGTTCACGAAGCCGCGCGGCGTCCCGGTGCTTCCGGTGCCGGTGCCCGCGAGCGAGGTCCTGCACGTCTTCGAGGTCCTGCGCCCCGGGCAGATCCGCGGCGTTCCCGGCCTGGCGACCGTCCTGACCATGCTCCACGAGATCCGCGAGGTGCAGGACGCGGCGGTCCAGCGCGCGAAGATCCAGAACCTGTACGCCACCTTCGAGACCATCCCGAACCCGCAGGAGGGTTCGGTCCTCGATGGTGTGACAGGCCTGGCGGCCGACGACGATGACGAGGAGGTCCCGACCACGACAGCGGCGGCCGGCTCCCACGTGCTGCTGCCGCAAGGCCACGACATCAAGTTCGCCCAGCCGCCGGAGGGCGCGAGCGATCTGGAGGTGTTCGTCCGCGACCACCTCCGCGCGATCGCGGCCGGCGCGGGCGTCCTCTACGAGCAGATCAGCGGGAACCTCCAGGGGGTCACGTTCTCCAGCATCCGGGCGGGCCTGATCGAGCTCCGGCGCGAGCTCGAGCAGATCCAGCACCGCATGATCATCTTCCAGCTCTGCCGGCCGGTCCTACGCCGGTGGCTGTCTCTGGCGATCCTGACCGGGCGGATCCCGGTCCCGGCGCCGGAGGAGCTGCCGAAGCTCATGCGCGCGCGCTGGGCGCCGCAGGGCTGGGAGTACGTCCAGCCCGAGACGGACGTGAAGGCGGCCGTGCGGCGCGTCCGGGCGGGGGTCTCGAGCCGGACGCGGGAGGCCGCGAAGCTCGGGCACGGCGACATAGAGGCGCTCGATCGCGAGATCGCGGCCGAGCGCACGCGCGCGACCGAGCTCGGCCTGGTGTTCGAGAGCGACGCCGGCTCGACGCGTTCGACCAGCGCGGGCAGCGACGGCGGCACGGCGCCGGATCAGCTCACCGATGCGATCAAAGACGCGGTCGCCGATGGCGAAGAGGACGCGGCCTGATGACGCAGCCAGCACAGCCAGAGCCGTCGGCGGCGGCCTCGGCGCCGGAACCGAAGCCCAAGCCGCGGAAGAAGAAGGCAGCCCGGGAGGGCCGCGTCGAGCTCGCCGAGCTCTGGAACCGCCCGCTCCTGCTGGAGCCGGGACGGATGGACGCGATCCAGGCTCTGGCCGTGCGCGGCGAGGCGATCGAGCCCGAGGCGTTCTTCTTCTTCGAGCCCCCCCAGCCCGACATCGACAATCGGGACGGCGTCGCGGTCGTCCACGTCTCCGGGGGCCTGTGGCCCTGGCGGATGGATCGCATCCGTTCCCAGATCGACAGAGCCCTCGAGTCCAGCGGGGTCAAGGGGATTCTGCTCGACGTGGACAGCGGCGGCGGCTCCGTCGCTGGCACGTTCGACCTGGCCGACTTCATATTCGAGGCGCGTGAGCGAAAGCCCATCTGGGCGATCGCGAACGAGGACGCCTTCTCAGCCGCCTACGCGATCGCGAGCTCCGCTCAGCGCCTGCACGTCACGCAGACGGGCGGCGTGGGGAGCGTCGGCGTGATCGCGCGACACGTCGAGTTCTCGAAGCTGGATCAGCGGGTCGGGATCACCTACACGGCCATCTTCGCCGGCGCGCGGAAGAACGACTTCACGGACACCGAGCCGCTGAACGACACCGCGCGCTCGAACATGCAGGCCGAGGTCGACCGCATCCGGGAGAAGATCTTCGGACCTGCCGTGGCGCGGAACCGAGGCATGAAGCTGTCCGCTGTTCTCGCCACAGAGGCGGGGACGTTCTTCGGACCCGAGGGTGTCGGCATCGGATTCGCCGACGCCGTCTCGAACTTCGACGAGACCCTGGCCGAGTTCCAGGCGTCGATCAACAGGCCGCGCCGAGGCGCGGCAGCAGGGGGACAGCCCGTGACGACCAAGGGAACCGACGGGAACGTGGTGGACCTGGCAGCCGAGAAGGCCAAGTGGCAGGCCGAGTCCGATGCGAAGACGGCAGAGGCCGTCGAGGCGGCGAAGGCGGAGTCCGCGAAGGCAGCCACCGAGGTGGAGCGACAGGCCCAGGCGGCGCGCCGCTCCGAGATCACCACGCTGTGCACCATCGGCGGGTGCCCGGACCGCATCCCCGAGTTCCTCGGCAGTGACATCTCCGCCGAGGACGTGAAGAAGAAGCTGTTCGAGGAGCGCCAGGCGAAGGGCGGAACCGCGCCCGAGGTCGACGGCAAGCACGGTGGCGGAGGTCAGCAGCCCGGCGCGGGCGCCGGCGGCGAGGCCCCCAAGCTGAAGAGCACCACCGAGCTCTACCGGCAGCGCAACCAGATCGGCAAGGGCAAGGGCTAGGGGCGCGGGCCCCGACAGCCACCAGCAACTTGGTCGCGCGAAGCCGCGGCCGTTCGAGGAGAAGTAGATGCCTCCGACCAGCTTCACCGAAGGGCAGCACGACTGGGCGTTCCTCGTCTCCGAGGCACCCGGGACCCGCTCGCGCGAGAACCTGACCATCTTGCAGTCCGGCTCCGAGCGGGCCGTGGAGGCCGGCCGCGTGCTGGGCCGTGTCCGCGGCGCTGTCGCGGCGCCGGTCGCGGGCACCGCGGCCAACGGCGGCCGGGACAATACCGGCAACGGTACGTTCCTGGCGACGCCGGCCGCTCTCGCTGGCTGCAAGGAAGGCGTGTACCGGCTGGTGGTGCTCGAGCCGGGTACGGACGTCGGCACCTTCGCCCTGTTCGACCCGGACGGCGTCCTGGTGGGCACCGGCGTCGTGGCGACGGCCTACGCGGGCCCTCACCTCTCGTTCACCCTGCAGGACGGCTCGACCGACTTCGCGTCCGGCGACCAGTTCTTCATCACGGTGGCCGAGGGCACGACCTACTCGGAGTTCGACGAGGACAACTCGAACGGCACCGAGATCGCCGCGGCCATCCTCGGCCAGAACGTCACCGTGCCGGCAGCGGCCAACGTGGTGGCGTCGTGCCTCGTGCGCGAGGCCGAGGTCAACAAGGGCGAGCTGAAGTGGCCGGCCAGCGGCACCACGACCGACGAGATCAATGCGGCGCTCGCGTCGCTCCAGGCGCGGACGGGGATCGTCGCGCGGACCTGAACTGACGCCGGGTAGACCGGCCGATCCAACACCGCCATTCGGCGGGGATGAGCCACTCGACGGTCGGGTGGCTCTTCGTGCTTTCGGGGGAGAGGACCCATGCTCGACGTCTTCCAGGCAAGCGCCTTCACGATGGTCAACCAGACGGCCCGGCTCGAGGACATGCCGCATCAGCCGCGCCGCCTGGCGCAGCTGGGCCTGTTCCAGGAGGACGGGATTGCGACCACCCAGCTCACGGTCGAGCGTCGGGAGAACACGTTGTTCCTCGTGCCGACCTCGCCGCGGGGTGGACCAGGAACGCAGAACAGCAGGGATGGCCGGAACATCCGCGTGTTCCCGACCTACCGCATCGCGCCCGAGGACACGATCTCGGCCGACGAGGTCCAGAACGTCCGCCAGTTCGGCACCGACGACGTCCTGGAGAGCTACCAGGCCGAGGTCGATCGCCGCGTCGCCCGCATGGACGCGAGCATTGCCGCGACCGAGGAGTTCTACCGGGTCAACGCCATCAAGGGCATCCTGCTGGACGCCGACGGTTCGTCGCTGCTGAACCTCTTCACGGAGTTCGGCGTCTCCGCGCAGACCGAGCAGGACTTCGCGATGGCCACGGGCGACAGTCCGGCCGACGACGGCAGCCTGCGGCGGAAGTGCACGGCCATCATCCGCCTCATCGAGACGGAGCTGGGCGGCCTTCCGTACACGGGCATCCACGGCCTCTGCTCGCCGGAGTTCTTCGACGACCTGATCGCGCATCCCGAGGTGCGCAACAGCGTGAAGAACTGGCCGGGTGCCATGGAGCTGCGCGAGCGCTTCGGCGGCCAGCAGGTGCGCGTCCTGGACTTCGGCGGAATCGAGTTCGAGGAGTACACGGGCACCGTGAGCGGCACGCGGTACGTCGCTGCCGACAAGGCCCACTTCGTGCCTCGAGGCGTTCCGGAGCTGTTCATCAGCCGCTACGCGCCGGCCGAGTACATCGACACGGTGAACACGGTCGGCCGGCCTCGCTACGTGGTCCCGAACCCCGACGGGACGGACCCGAAGCACCACCAGACCTGGCGCGTGCAGTCGCAGATGATCCATCTGTGCACGCGCCCGCGGACGCTGGTTCCCGCCAAGCGCACCTGATGAGCTGGCCGGAAGTATCCGGCCGCGTCCGAGACTCCAGCTTCAGGCACTTCGCAGAGCCGGTGACCTACACGCCCAGCGGTGGAGACCCGGAGGCCGTGCAGGGGATCTTCGGCGAGCGGCCGATTGAGGTCGACCGCCTGGACATGGTGCAGGGCGCAGTGCTCTCCACAGAGCTCGTGCTCGAGCTGCGCCAGGCGGACCTCGCAGCCGGGGTGGTCGCAGCCGACGCCGAAGTCGAGGTGCGCGGCGTGACCTACCAGATCCGTCGTCGCGAGCCACCGGACGATACCGGCGTGGTGGCGTGCATGCTGCGGAGGGGCAGTGCCTGATGCACTGGGGGACCTGACCGGGGGGCTCTTCTCGGCCGAGTCCGTGGCGGCGGCCACAGGAGGACTGCTGGCTGGCGCAGCGCCGCACCAACGGAGCCTGATTCGCCAGCACGTCGCCGCGCGCCTGCGCGGGGTCGCGCTCGCGGGGATGGCGGATCGCGTCCAGGAGTCGCGCGAGCTCCCGGTCAACGAAGACGAGCTGCCGAGGATCCTGGTCTACACGCTCGGCGAGGTCTCGGAGCCCTGGAGCAAGTCTCCCGACCGGCTCCAGCGAGACCTCGAGCTGGTCGTCGAGATCGTGGCCGGCGGGATCCGCTTCCTCGACCAGTACGGCGACGGCATCGCGAACGTCATCGAGCACGTCGTGATGACGGATCCGGGTCAGGGCGGTCTCGCGGTCGACACCTGGCTCAGCAGCACCCAGGTCGCGTTCGCTGAGCAGCAGGCCGTCGACCTGGTCCTGGTCCGGCTGATGTTCACGTGCCGCTACCAGACCGAGCACGTCGAGCTCGTGCCCGACGACCTCGCACAGATCAACGCAGCGCTGAGGGTCCCGACCGGAACACCGGCCACGGAGGACCTGATCGATCTGCCCGTGAAGGAAGGCCCATGAGCGTCCGCCTGATCAAGCCCATCGAGGGGAAGCGTGTGCGCGACCCGGAGACCGGCGCCGTGGTCACAGCCGCAGGTGTCCGCGTTCCCGAGCCCATCGGCACCTACTGGGATCGCCGCGTGCGCGACGGGGATGTCACCGCAGATCTGGAGCCCGCGCCGAAGCGGGCGCGCCGGAAGGAGTAGGCGATGCCGATCTCGTTCGACGGAATCCCCGCGGACTTCCGACCGCCGTTCCACCTGGTCGAGTTCGACAACTCTCAGGCCATTCGCGGCCTGGCGGGGATGCCCTACCGGATGCTGCTGATCGGGCAGCGCACCTCCGCCGGAACGATCGCCGAGGGCGCGCTCGTGCCCGTGCTCAGCGAGGCCCAGGCGCGGACCTTCTTCGGCGCCGGCTCGCAGCTCCACCACATGGTGAAGGCGGCGCGCGCGCAGTCCCAGGTCATCGACATCTGGGCAATCCCGCTGGACGACGCGGGCGGAGGCACCCAGGCGGCGGCCGACATCACCTTCACGGGGACGGCCACCGCGGCCGGATCGATCTACCTGCACATCGCCGGGCGCCGCTACGCGGTGACGGTGGCGGTCGGCGCGACCGGAACGACCATCGCGGCCGCCCTGGTGGCCGCCATCGCCGCGGACACCGACGCGCCGTTCACGGCGGCGGTCAACGGCGGCGACGACACCCAGGCGGACCTGACGGCGAAGAACGACGGCACGGTCGGGAACAGCTTCCAGATCGTGCAGAACTACTTCGACGGCGAGGTCACCCCCGCGGGCATCTCGGTGGCGGTCGTCGCCTTCGCGAGCGGCGCCGGGGATCCGAGCGTCAGCACCGCGCTCACGCCCTTGGGCGACGAGTGGTTCCAGGTGATCTCCACGCCCTACACGGACAGCGCGAACCTGACGGCGCTCGAGGCCGAGCTCACCGACCGGTGGGGACCGCTCCGCCCGATCGAGGGGCACGCCTTCCACGCGAAGGTGGACAGCCACGCGAACCTGCTCAGCTACGGGGCGGCGCGCAACTCGCCGCACGTGACGACGCTGTCGATGCCCACCTCGATGCCCACGCCGACCTACGAGGTGGCGGCGGCCCTGGCCGGCATCGTGACGCTCCACGGGCACATCGACCCGGCTCGCCCGTTCCAGACCCTGCCGCTGGTGGGCGTGCTGGCGCCTCCCGTGACGGCGCGCTTCACGCTGGCGGAGCGGAATCTCCAGCTGAAGGACGGGCTGGCGACCTTCTACGTGCAGAACGACGGCACGGTCCGGATCGAGCGCCTGATCACCATGTACCAGCAGAACGCGCTGGGCGCTGAGGATCCGTCCTACCGCGACGTGAACACGATGCTCACGCTCGGTCGCCTCCGCTTCGACGTGCGCAACCGCCTGGCCCTGAAGTACCCGCGCCACAAGCTGGCGAGTGACGGGACGCGCTTCGGGCCCGGCCAGGTCGTGGCGACACCGAAGGTGGTGAAGGGCGAGCTGATCACCCTCTTCGAGGACTGGGAGGCGGCGGGGCTGGTCGAGGGCATCGACCAGTTCAAGGCGGACCTGATCGTCGAGCGAAACGCCGACGACGTGAACCGACTCGACATCCTGCTGCCGCCCGACATCGTGAACCAGCTGCGCCAGACCGCGACCCAGGTCGAGTTCCGGCTCTAGGAGACGATGATGCAGCAGATCCGGGTCGGGACCCTACGCTTCAGCGTCGATGGCGTCATGCACGCGATCGCGGGCAGCTTCACGCTGAACCTCGGTATCCCGAAGCGGGAGGCGGTGACGGGGATGGACGGCAGCCATGGCCACAAGGTCACGCCCCGTCCGCCCTTCATCGAAGGCGACGTGCGCGATCGAGCCGACCTGGACGTCGCAACGCTACTCGCCCTCTCCGACGTGACCGTCCAGGCCGAGCTCGAGAACGGCAAGGCCTGGGTCTTCCGCAACTGCATCCAGACCGGCGAGGGTGACATGAACCCGGAGGAGGGGACGATCGCGGTCCGCTTCGATGCCGAGTCCGCCCAGGAGCTGACGTGAGCGAGGACGAGGCAGCGATCGTCGAGAGGACCCCTCCGTACTACGAGATCTCCGACGATCCGAGCGGAGACCGAATCGCCACCGTGCACCTGTCCAAGCCGCTCCAGGTCGTCGACGCCATGGTCACCACCATCACCCTGCACGAGCCGACGGCGAAGGACTTCGAGTCCATGGATCAGGGCGCCGGCGACATCGAGCAGACCAATCGCCTCATCGCCGCGGTCGCCCGGATCCCCTACGCGAACATCTGCACGATGCGCGGTCGGGACTGGATGAAGGTCGGGGAGGCACTGTCGGAGATGGGTTTTTCGATGGGCTGATCCGCGTCAACAAGCTGGTCCCGGAAGACTGGATGACGCTACTCGGCCTGATCGCGCGCGCGTTCTCATTCACAGAGACGGAGCTACGGCAGATGCCGCTGCGCCGGATGCGCTTCTGGCAGAAGAGGCTCGAGGAACTCCATGGCCTTGAAACCGCTCCGCCTACGCATTGAGGCGGTCGACCGCTTCACCAAGCGGATCAACGCCTTCTCGAAGAAGATCCGCGAGACCACTGGTCCGATTAACAAGATGCGACGATCGCTCCGCGACGCAGCACGCGCATCGGGACTGAGCTCCCTGGTCGGAGGTGTGCGCAGCCTCGTGGGCTGGCTGGTGCAGGCGGCGCAACGCGCCGCGCTGTTCGCCAGCGGCCTGGCGATCGCCGGGGCCTTCGCCTTCCGCAAGGTGGCGAACATCGGCGACAGCATCGCGAAGGCGGCGGACAAGCTGGGCCTGGGCACGGAGGCGTTCCAGGAGCTCCAATTCGCGGCGGAGCGCGCGGGTGTTCCGCAGGAGGCATTCAGGATGGGCCTCCAGCGGCTCATCCGGCGGCTCGGCGAGTTCCGGGTCACGGGGAAGGGCGAGGCCGCACCCACGCTCCAGGCGCTTGGCATCGCGGGCGACATCACGAACGGCAAGCTGCGGAACACCGAGGAGATCCTGGAGGCTATCGCCGACCGGATGGCGCAGGTGAAGGACCAGCAGATCCGCCTGTCGCTCACGCAGAAGCTCTTCGACTCAGAGGGCGTGGTCTTCGTGAACCTGCTCCAGCAGGGCAGCGAGGAGATGCGACGCCTTCGCGGTCAGGCACGCGAGCTCGGCGTGGTCATCTCGGACGACGCAGTGCGTGCGCTCGAGACGGCAAGCGACGCGATGACCGACCTGAGAGCCATCTCCGCGGGTCTTGCGCTGTCTATCGGCGGCGCCATAGCTCCTGCGGTGACACGGCTCATCACGAAGATCAACGCATGGGTCGTCACGAACCGCACGCTGATCAGCACGAAGATCGACGCCTTCGCGACGAACGTGAATACGGCGCTCGAGGGGATCATCAAGTCTGCTCCGAAGGCAGCGAAAGAGTTCACCAAGTTCTGGAAGGACGCCGGACCTGGCATCAAGCAGATCGCCCGAGATCTGACCGACGTTCTTCATGCGACCGCCGAACTCATCCGGCTCTACCTGAAGAATCGGGACGTACTCCGGCTATTCAACCCCGCGACTCTCGGGTCTGACGCCGCGAAGTCTGTGCGCGCCCGGATCACGGGATCAGGACGAGGGGGCGGCATTGCGGGCGCCGCCTTCTCGTTGCTGACTGGATCCGGTGGTCTGGACATCGGGAGAGCCGTGAGCAACTCGCTGGGCGATCTCTTCCAGAGGCCGCAAGCGCGGACGCAGGGCGACACGCCGCGCGTGATTCTGGGCCTGGCGCCCGAGGCAGCTGCGCTACTCCGTCCTCAGGCCTCCAGCCCGTTCTCTGGAATCCAGATCGACTACAGGGTCGGGAACGCGCTCAGCCTCCAGCCATAGGGGGTCACCATGCCGTTCCCTGACGATCTCCGTCCCGCATCCTTCCGCGGGGCCGGCTTCCAGATCGCGGTCGCTGGTGTCGACGGTCTCGGCCGCCGTGCCCAGGTTCACGAGTATCCGAATCGCGATCTGCCATTCGCCGAAGACCTGGGGCGACAGACGGGCCGATTCGACTTCGACGCGTACGTCATCGGGACGAGCTACGCGCAGAGTCGCGATGCGCTGATCTCAGCCTGTACGGCTGCCGGCCCCGGTCAGCTCGTGCACCCGACGCTCGGCGAGCAGACGGTCGTGTGCATCGAGTGCTCGCTGATCGAGACCTCGCGCGATCGCGACATGGCGGTCTTCCGACTCGGCTTCGTCCAGTCGGGTGAGAACCGCTTCCCGGCCCCGAGTCCATTCACAGCAGACCTTCTGGACTCGCAGGCCGATACCTCCGCTGGCCAGGTCCGCGACACCTTCGCGGCTGGCTTCAGCGTGAGCCTCACCCCGCAGTGGGTGACGGACTCGGCCACGGCCCTCCTGGGGCGCGCGGTCGACTCCGTCGCGAAAGCCCTGCGCGATGTCCCGAAGGCCCAGGGCACGGCGCTCGCGTCGATCCAGCGGGCCATCGACTCCATCGCCAGCACCGCTGCGACGCTGGTCACCACGCCGGCGACGCTGGCCGCGGAGCTGGGCGCGCAGATCCGCTCCATCGTGACGGTGGCGGCCCGGCCGCTCGAGGCGATCGGGGCGCTCGAGGTCCTGGCCCTGTTCACCGAGGACGCGGTGCCAACGGGGACGCCATCGCGCGAGCGCGAGGCGCTGAACCAGGCAGCCCTGATCGCCCTGGTGCAGCGCCTGGCCGGCGTCGAGGCGGCGCGCGCTGCCGCGGACGCCGCCCTGGCTAGCTATGCGGAGGCCGTGGCGCTTCGGGACCGGATCGCCGAGATGCTGGACGCCCTGATCGCGGCGGCGGGGGATGCCTTCCAGGATGACGACTTGAGCTCGCTGCGGGACCTACGGGCCGAGGCGATCCGGGACCTGACCGTCCGGGCCGGCGAGCTCGCCCGGATCCAGGACTTCGTGCCGGCGGCGACCGTGCCCGCCGTGGTGATCGCGCAACGGCTGTATGGGGATGGGGAGCGAGCCGACGAGATCGTGACCCGGAACCTGATCCCACACGCGGGCTTCGTGCCTGGCGGAGAGGCGATCGAGGTTCTGAGTGCCTGACGAGCTGCGGCTGACCGTCAACGGTCTGGAGTATGGGGGCTGGGAATCGGTCCTCGTGCAGCGCTCGATCGAGAACGCTGCGGGCTCGTTCGAGATCAGCGTCTCCGAGCGGTGGCCGGGGCAGCCGGCCGACCGGCCGATCCGGCCCGGGAGTCGCTGCAGCGTTCGCCTCGGCGCAGACCTGGTCATCACCGGGTACGTGGACGGTGTCTCGAAGGCGATCGAGGCGGGCAGCCACAGCGTCTCGGTTCGAGGCCGCGACGCGGTTGGGGACCTGATCGACTGCTCCCCGCCACCCGAGCCTGGGGAGTGGCTGAACCTCACGGTCCTGGACATCGCCCAGCAGATCGCGACGCCCTTCGGGATCAGTGTCACCTCCGATGTGAGCGTGGGCGAGCCCTTCCTGAAGGCATCCCTGAATCCTGGCCAGACGGCCTTCGGCCTGATCGGCGCTCTGTGCAACTACCGCGCCCTTCTCCCGGTATCGACCGGCGACGGAAATCTTCTACTGACACGGGCAGGTACAGCGCGCGCGCCCAGCGCGCTGCGAGAGGGCGAGAACATCGAGGCCGCAGTTCTGCGCCTGTCCTGGGAAGATCGTTTCAGCGAGTACAACGTGCGCGGGCAGTCGCAGGGGACGGCTCAGATCGAGGGCATCGCAGCATCCCAGGCTTCGGCGACCGCGCTCGACAGCGAGGTCTCGCGCCACCGGCCGCTGACGGTGGTCCCAGGGCTCGGGATCAGCTCGCGGGAAGCCCAGGAGCGGGCGAGCTGGGAGTCAACATCGCGCGCGGGGCGGTCCAGCTACGCGGAGATCGTGGTGACCGGGTGGCGCGATGCCGCCGGCCGGCTCTGGCCGCTGAACTCCCTCGTGAGCGTTCTGAGCCCGACGCTGGGCCTCTCCAGAGAGATGCTCATCGTGGGGATCGAGAACCGCCTTGACGCGGGTGGGCAGACGACGCGCCTGCTTCTCGCGCGGCTGGACGCCTTTCAGAAGATCGCGCAGCCCGAGCCCGCTGCGAACGGCATCGGCTTCGACGAGCTGCTCGAGCTGGCAGAACCGCGATTCGGCGCGTTCTGATGCGGCACATCCTGATCGACCTCGGCAACCGGCTGCGGGCGGTGATCGCGCGCGGGATTCTCAACCTGGTCGACGACGGCGATGGTGTGCAGATCGTCCAAGCATCCGTTCTCGCCGGCGAAGTGCGAAGCGGGCTCGAGCACCTTCAACCCTACGGCTTCAAGAGCGTCCCCCTGGCGGGCGCCGAGGTCCTCCTGGTCTTCCCGAACGGGTCTCGGGACCACGGCTATGCGGTGGTGGTCGCGGATCGCCGCCACAGGCCCACCGGCTGGACCGCGGGCGAGGTCGGGATGTTCACCGACGAGGCGGGCAACTCGGTCCGGTTCAAGCGCGGCGGCGAGCTCGAGATCGTGGCCAGCACGAAGCTCACGCTCAGCGCCCCGACGATCGAGATCAACGGCACGACGGTCGTGGCGATCGACGGCACCGCGCTGGTGACCATCGACGGAACGATCGTGAACCTCCAGGCGAAGGGCAACTACGAGAACCACATCCACGATGGCGTCTCGAGCGGCCTGAACAACACCGGAGACGTGGTCTGATGGAGCGCACCGTCGACATCTCGCTGGTGCCACGGGACGGCCTCGCCACCGACATCGCGGACCTCCTGGTGGTCTCGGGGGACCTCGAGCACGAGACCTCGCTGCGCTCGGCCGTGGTGCTGAGCCTGTTCACCGACCGGCGCGCCACCACGGAGGAGCTCGAGGACTACGGCGGCCGGGATGCCCGTGGGTGGTGGGGGGACTACCTCGCCACTGTGGACGGGGACTCGTTCGGATCGAAGCTGTGGCTGCTGAACCGGAAGAAGCAGGTCAACGAGACGCTCCTCCAGGCACGGCAGTACGCGCAGCGGGCGCTGGCCTGGATGGTGGAGGACCAGATCGCCCGGGAGGTCGAGGTCGAGGCCACCTGGCAGGGGATGGGGCGGCTCTGCCTGGACATCGTGATCCACCGGGCGGATGACGTGAGCGAGCGCTTCGCGTTCGTCTGGGAGCTCTGATGCCGCTGTCGCGACCCACGCTGACCGAGCTCGTCGACGAGACCCGGTCGGACCTGGACTCGAACCTGCCCGGCGCCGACAGCCGCCTGCGCCGGTCCGTCCTCGACGTCCTGGCGCGGATGCTCGCCTGGGCCTCGCACGCACTCTACGGGTACATCGACTACATCTCCGACCAGATCTTCCCGGACACCGCGGACGCCGAGCACCTCGAGCGCTGGGCGTCTCTCTGGTCGCTCCAGAGGACGGCCGCGGTCTTCGCGACGGGGTCCGTGGTGTTCTCGGGGACCAACGGGTCGCAGATCCCGGCAGCGACCGTCGTGCGCCGGGCCGATGGCGTGGAGTATGAGACCGACTCGCTCGGGACCATCTCTGGCGGCACCGCCACCGTGGCGGTCACGGCGAAGGTGGCGGGCGTCGCCGGGAATGCGAGCGCATCGCAGGCAGTCGCGCTGCTCTCTCCGCTGTCCGGCGTCGACTCGGCGGCCACCGTCGAGGCCTCGGGGATCACGGGCGGAGCGGACCAGGAGACCGACACCGCCCTGCGGTCGCGCGTTCTGACCCGGATGCAGCAGCCACCTCATGGCGGAGCGGCGTTCGATTACGTGCGCTGGGCGAAGGAAGTCTCCGGAGTCACACGTGCCTGGGTGATTCAGCCGACGCAGCAGTCGGTCGAGGCCTTCGATGCGGCGGCCCTGAGCGACCCGGCCTCCGACGTCGCCGGGAACGAGTTCAGCGCCCTGGGATTCGCCTTCGTCGAGTTCGTGGTTCAGGCCGGCGCCTTCACGAGCGGCACCCTCAACGCCCTGATCAACAAGGCCGACGTCGGCTCTGCGAACGACGAGGACGCCTCCGGAGACGTCGTGGACGGCTCCCTTCCTGCGATGGGAGCCGCGGGCATCGCAAGGTTCGTGGTCGCGGTGGATCCGGACAAGCCGCTGCTGACGCTCTCGGTGGACGCCGTAGGGGATCCGGTCTTCGCGAGCTTCGGGGCGATCGCGAACATGGGGCTGGGCGACGTCTTGGTCCTGTTCACGCGCGATGACGATGGCGACGGCCCCTTCCCCTCCGCGGGCGAGATCGCGGCGGTCCAGGCCTACATCGACGCCGACACCCGCCGCCCGGTCACCGCGAAGGTCCGGGTCCAGGCGCCGACTGCGCTCACGGTCGACATCACGGTGGCCATAACCCCTGACACGACGGAGGTCCGCGCCGCAGTCCAGGCCGAGCTCGAGGACCTCTTCCTGCGGGAGGGCGCCCCGGGCGTGACGATCCCGCTCACCCATATCGCGGAGGCGATCTCGATCGCTCCAGGAGAGACGGACCACAACCTCACCGTGCCGTCGGCCGACGTGGCGCCAACGGCGACCCAGCTCCCGGTGCTGGGGACGATCACCTGGGCATAGGCCGTGCAGTCCAACGCCGAGGAGTACGCGAATCAGCTGGAGGCTCTCCTGCCGCCTGGCTTGGCGTGGCCCCGCTCGAGGACGTCCACGCTCCGGAAACTTCTTCTGGGCCTCGCCGCCAGCCTGGCCCGAGTCCACAACCGCGTCCTCGACCTGCTGAACGAGGCGGACACCAGGACCACCACGGAGCTGCTGACCGACTGGGAGCGGGTCCTGGACATCCCGGGTCCATGCGACTCGCTCGCGGCGACCGTCCAGCGCCGGCGCGAGGTCGCGACACAGAAGCTGACCACGGTTGGCGGCTCGAGCATCGACTACTTCGTCGACCTGGCCGCAGAGTTCGGGATCACGATCACGATCACCGAGCCCAAGCCCTACGTCTGGCAGGTCAACGCGCCGGCCGAGCTCGCCACCTTCTTCCGTAGCGGCGAAGGCGTAGCGGGCGATCCGCTGGCCACCTATGAGAGCGGCGAGATGTCCTGCCTGATCGATCTCTTCAAGCCCGCCCACACGACGGTCCTATTCGACTTCGGGAGCTAGCCGTGCACCGACCAGACGACGCATCTGCTGCGAGCTCGATGCCCGCGATCGGAGCCGCTGGAACGCCCGGGTGGTTCACCCTGGGGACTCCAGGTGGCGCGGTAGCGACGCAGGTCACTGCCGACTTCCTGAACGACCTCATCCAGAACCTCGAGCACCTCAGAACGGAGGCGGGCACTACCTGGACCAAGGGTGACGCCACCGACATCTTCGATTCGATCATCGCTCTGATCCTGAATCGAGGACCGAAGGGCATCCTCGATGGCAAGTTCGAGTACGTCTCGGCGAGCCAGGTGCGGTTCGCACGGGCGCTCGAGGGACGGATCCGGATCCAGATCGACGATGTGGTCTTCTCCCCGACGTCGGACCTGACCTTCGATCTGACCGCCGACCTGGACACAGGTTCCGAGGCCGGCACGACCTGGTACTACTGCTACGCCTCCGACGAGTCCGGGACGCTCACGCCCCACATCTCAGCGACGGGCCCCGAGGTCAACCCGGCGAACAAGGTCGGATACCACCCGGACGTCGGTGGCGGCAAGGGCGGATGGCGCTTCGTCGGCGCGTTCTGGAACAACGGCTCATCGAACATCGAGCCGTTCGACAAGGTCGGCCAGGACTACTACTTCCGGCAGCTGCCCCTGAGCATCTCTCCCGGCGTCGCCATCACGAACACCATCCTGGCGATCGATCTCGACGACGAGACACCGGTCGATGCCGAGATGGTCCACCTGGTGCCGTGGGTCCGCGGGGACGATCACAACGTGGTCTATACCCACGCGAGCCACATCGGCTCGAGTTGGGAGTTCGACACCAATACGCAGCGGATGGCAGGCGGCGTCTCGCTGGTCGGAGCCACGGAGACCGCGCTTCGGGCACTCGCGAATCTGGCGGTCCCGCTGGGAGCCAACGGCGGGACGGATCGCGCCGTCGGGTGGGCATCCGACAATGACGCAGTAGGCGCCGGATCTCCGGCCAACCTCGCTGAGCACACGCTCTACGTCCGCGGCTGGCGCAGCCGGTTCTAGGAGATCGCGATGGCGCTTCACCTGTTCGAGAGCAGCACACCCGGAGACCGCTACCTGGGCTGGCTGGCCGACGAGACCTTGGATCCCGAGGCGATCACAGGCATCACCGGAGCGTTCGGCGTTGTGGCGCCAGCGAGCTCGGTGCCCACGGGGACGAGCGGAGAATCGGTGTCCTGGGATGGGGCCACGATCGTCGTCGATGCCGCATCAGAGCAGCGAATCCAGAAGGAATCGAAGCTCGGGTCCGAGCGGAAGGACGTGCTGATACTCGTACTGCTCCTCTTCCTGTGGCGGATCGTCCACAAGCTCGCGACGCAGACCCCTCTGGCTGCCGGGGAGCTCTCTGCTCTCGAAGACATCGAGGCCGGTCTCCCTGGGAACGCGACGCTGTCCACCACGATCGGAAGCCAGAAGTCCGCGGCGATCCTCGCCCGCATCAAGTCGATCCTGGAGGCCTAGATGGGCAGCGAGATCATCCGCGCCGGCGGATTCAGCGGCACACCGGCGTCGATCGTCATCGACGTCTACGACGAGGCAAACCCCGGGACGCTGCTCGCCACCATCCCCAACGGAGACATCTCGCAGATCGGCTCCGAGGACATCTGGATCTGCGACCTCCGGGCCATCACGCCGAACATCGGGCTACCCGAGGACGGGGCGGTGGAGCAGAAGAGCTTCACGTTCATATGGCGCGATGACGCCGGGACGCGGCTGAGCCACGCGCACGAGGTGCACGGTGTAGATGCCCGGCTCGAGGTCAGCCGGAGATACCGGCGCGAGACGCCGATCTACCCGTCCACGACGGTGCCGTTGCGGGGCATCACGCAGAACGTGATCGACGCCGGACTTCCGTCCTACGTGAAAGTCGAGGTGGCTGCTGACCTCGACTTCGCGACCCCTCCGGCGACCTACTACGACGTCTACACCTACGACAGCTCGGGCCGGATTGCGACCCGGACCCCCGCGCTGACCCCGCCCTCTCCGTAGAGCGCGCGGCTCTCACTCTCTCTCCCTAGGAGGCGGCGAATGACGCCGACACGATGGACCTGCGCCATCGCACTGGCACTCGTGTGCCTGGCGAGCGGTGCCAGCGCCCGACAGATCCCGATCCCGCGGCCTCCTACGGCCGTTGCGAAGGTCTTCCCAGACGATCCGCAGAACGGCATCACCGCATGTCTGTTCCGAGGCGAGCTCGTGGTCTCGGAGACCGGGACCGTCGGAGATACCAGCGACGACACGCTATGGAGGTGCGTGAGCGCCTCTGCAAACACCTGGGCGAATCTGACGGCCGGCGGCGGAGGCGGCGGGTTCACGCAGGAGGAGATCGAGGACTTCATCGGCGAGATGGTCTCCTCGAACACGGAGACCGGGATCGCCGTCACCTACGTGGACAATGCCGGAAGCCCCGGGGTCTTCGACTTCGTCGCTGAGGTGACACAGGCCGAGCTCGACACGCATGCCGCGAATGCCAGCGCGCACCACGCTGCACCGGTTGGCGCGAACCCGGCTACCGCTACGGTAGGTCTGACGGCTGTCAACGGTGTCGCGACCACCTTCATGCGCTCCGACGCTGCACCGCCGATCGACCCAACGGTCGTGCAGCGAAGAGTCTCAGGCGCCTGCGCCGACTCGAGCAGCTACATCCACGCGATCAACCAGGACGGCACGGTCCAGTGCGATCCGGACTCCACCACTGGAGGCGGCTCCGGGTACACCGGTCTCGCGGGCGACACGGGCACGGCATCGCAGACCGCCTCCGAGTCCATCGGGATCAAGGGCGGGGACGGCATCTCGACGGTCTGCGCGGATGGTGCCAGCGACGATTGCACGATCACGGCCGAGGTCCCGCAGAGCGAGCTCGACGCCCATACAGGAGCCGCGAACGCCCATCACACGCCCCCGACGGCCTCAACCCTGTCGGGAGTTGGCGCAGGGACCAGCCTGACGGCCGACCTCGAAGAGGAGAACCACGGCGCCGAACACGCCGAGAACCAGCTTGATGAGCTGCTGGTCGAGTCCCTCGGCACGGCGGGCGCTCCTGGAACCGCCCCGGTCAGCGATGGCCTGGGGGGCCTCGACCCCGTCAACATCGCCGAGCAGCAGGAGCTCGACACCCACGAGGGCAACGCCTCGGCCCACCACGTGCAGACGCCGGACCAGGTCGGGACCGTGGCCGACGGATCGTATTGCCAGGGCGGTGCGGGGAGCGTCCTGGACTGCGACGTCCCCACGATCCCGGACGGTGCGATCGCGGCCTCGATCGCTCGCGATTCGGAGCTGCACGCCCAGTTCCACGCAATCAACAGCGGAGACCACAGCGCCTCCGGTCTGACGACTGGGCATCACCTCCGGGCCACTGGATCCTCGTCCTTCGCCTTCGGCGCGACCCAGGACTCCGACCTTCCGGCGTCGATCGCCCGAGACTCCGAGACGTGCAACGGTGGGAACTGCACTCTCGGCTCCGGCGATACCGTCGGTGCCGCTGCGTCCGTGGCGATTGATGGCTCCGAGATCACGACGGGATCGATCCCACAGGCCGCGGTCGGTGACAACCACATCCTCCAGGTGGAGGAGATAGACAACGCCATCAAGTCGGCCGCGGATGGGGCGAACGACGGCTCGGACCCTCGGATCGCCATCATCGACGGCGCCGACATGACTCCAGGATGCATCGAGATCGACGCGAACGGTCTGCAGTCCTCCACGGGAGCCGGATGCGGCACGGGCAGTGGCTCGATGGCGGAGACGGCCAGCGTCCTCCACTCGGCGACGCAGCCGGAGACCGACGACCTGGCCATTGGCGGAACCAGCGCGTCTGCCGAGTTCTTCGTCGATGCTGAAACCGGCGACGTCACGATCGCCGGCAGCTTCGTCGCGGCAGGGACGATCTCCTCGGGGGATCAGACCAGCAGCCCCGGGAATCGGTGGAGGATCCTAGATAATGACGTGGACCTGACTCCGGACCCGTCGTGCGCGAACTCTGGTGAAGCCGGGGTCCTGACGATTCTCGACATCGATGAGGGCCCTTCCGACACCTTCGTGATCTGCGACGGTACGACGCAGAAGTTCGCAATCGGCGACGTTCTCGATCTCTCCATGTTCACCGCCGACGACCAGGTCCTGGTGAGCACCTCGTCGGGTGCGGCTGGACCACTGGTCATTCCGATCTGCACGTCGGGCGCACAGTCGATCCGGTGGAACGGAACGGCCTTTGGCTGTGACGACATCACCGGTGGATCGGCGTCCAACAGCTTCGAGACCTGGAACGCCCCGCAGGGGACGGATCCGGTGGCCGATTCCCCCACGGACACGATCAACCTCACCGAGGGTGAGGGGATCGACATCACGGGCACGGCCTCGACCGACACGCTCAACGTCGCGGCCGAGGACGCCAGCACGTCGAACAAGGGCGTGGCGAGCTTCGCCGCGGCGGACTTCGACGTGGCATCGGGCGCGGTGACGATCGATGCGGCGATCGCCAGGGACACGGAGCTGGCTGCCCAGGATGCCTGCGACGAGATCACTGGCTGCGAGACTGCAGGGACCGGACTCCTGGCCCAGACGGGTACGAACACCAAGCAGGCCCGGACCATCACCGGAGACTCGGAGATCACGGTTGCGAACGGGGACGGCGTTTCAGGAAACCCCACGCTCGCCATCGCCGCGACCCTGACCCGGGACACCGAGCTGGCCGACCTCATCACCAGCACAGGACGCGCGGGCGACGTCTGCCGGACGATCGAAATCGACCCGTCCTCTGACCGCGAGAAGGTGCTTTGCACCTGCTACGACGGAACGCTCGATACCGCGGTGGCTGGCGAGGTCGAGGCATCGGTCTGCCTGACCGATGGGCATTTCGAGGCGTGGCGCTCCAACTGCACCGGAGGCCCTCCGTTCACCACCTGCGATTACGACATCCAGGCGTTCTATATGCACGAAACGGGGATGAGCACGCTCCAGGGCGACGACATCAACGAGTTCATCACCGAGGTCGGAGACATCCTCGAGGAGTGGGATGACGACGGCGGTGGGAGCGGTGGCGCGGCGGGGAGCACCATCGTGCTGCACATGCCCGCGATGTCGAGCATCTCGGTGAGCTTCGGCACGCCGATATGGATCGCCTACGGAGACCCGGATTCCCCGGAGACGCGCACGGTCGGAAGCACTAACGCCAACATCATCGCGGGCACGCTCCCGAACAACACGGACGTGCTGCTCGACTTCGGCTACTCGGAGCTGCGTGGCGCGTCGATCACCGGCGACACGACGCGCGAAGATGGAGAGAACGGCGGAGTCGAGGTGGACGTCGAAAACGGCGACCGCAGCGTGGTCTTCTCCTCCGGGGACGCCACCGGCTGGCACGTCGGCAACATCCTGTGCTTCGGCGCCTTCCCCCACAACGCCTGGGCGGACTGCGGGATGGTCGATGTGGTGCTCTCTCCGACCGGAACGGAGGTCGGCCTCCACAAGCCGGCCACGCAGTCGATGGAGGACAACGACGGGGACTGGACGCTCTATCAGGGGCGCGCACTCGTGATCGAGGCCAACGACGTGCGCGTGCGTGACGTCTCGATGCGCTTGGCCGACGGCCTTGCGACGACCAACTTCGATACCTACGGGCTCGACACCGCCGGCGGTCGGTGGTCGGTGATCTCTTCGACCTGCACGGGCGCAGGAACGGCGGGAGATGGTGCGACGGCCGCCTGCTGCACGGGGGCGGGCGAGGGCACCTGCGAAGCCTCGCGTAGCCAGCCCGTCGTCTTCTCCGCGATTCTGGGGTCCAACAGCGGCTTTGACGGCTTCTGCGACTCTCTCGGCCCGATGTTCCACGAGTGGGACTTCTGGATTCACGTCGGCTCTCCCGACGGAAGCACCACGGGCCGGTCGAGCAACGGGCAGCGTGCTCACTGCCGACTGCGGCGCGCGTCGATCCTCGACGTGACCGCGAACGGCCACTGCACCGCGGTGGACAACCCCTACGACTGCTGTGATGGAGAAGACTCTGGCAGCTGCGACACCGCGGGCGCGGACGCGCGCTGGAAGGCGATGCACGCTTCCCAGCTCGTGGGCGACGGCGCCTCGTACATCGTGACCACGCAGGGGGTCGAGATCGGCGGCCAGGGCGGAGGCAACGGCCCACGCTACATGACGCTGGCGAGTAACACGGGGTGGCACGATTTCGATCTGATCTCGCACGGCGCCGAGGACTCGATCCAGCTCTTGCGCACCTACGGCTGGCGCTGGGGCACGATCGAGGACTGGTCGCAGGAGATGGACATGGACTGCTTCGGCAGCGGCAGTCCGTGCGTCCCGGACGACATCCCACTGATCGAGATCATCGGCCGGCCCATGACAAAGATCGTGGGCTTCGACGGCACGAGCGGCCAGTCGAACGACACCGTCGAGACGGCGAGCCAGGGGCGCCGGCTTCACATCAAGGTCTCGAGTGCGGCCACCAGCTCCGATCCCACCGGGATAGATCTGGTCCAGACCACGCCCTACTGCGTGTCGGACGGGGACGGGTGCAACGTCGAGGAGCAGGACGTCCTCGACATCTACATCGAAGGCGAGTACAAGAACTTCGACACCCTGTTCGACGTTCCCGACGCAGCTACGGTCCGAGTGGGCGGGAACATCTCCACGAACAACGTCGGAGCCGTGTTCCCTGCGAGCACGACCCTCGACCAGCACGCTCTGTTCGTAAACGGCGTGCTCCAGGGCAAGGCGATCCAGCGGCTCCAGGACTGGACCGGTGAGATCACGCTGGCCAACAGCCCTGCGGAGCTCGGCGACACGAACATCTCGCTCCGCGAGATTCTCGACGGCCTAGACAACGCTATCGGCGCCGGCGGTATGACCAGCTTCACCGTATCCGACACATCCGCTGGGCCAGACGGAACGGTGAACCAGGGTGAGGACGTCCAGATCATCGGTGGCACAGGCGTCACCGTCACCTACGCGGCCGACGGATCGAACCACGACCTCACGATCGCCGCCTCTTTGGGGACGCTGATTGAAGAAGCCGAGATGGCCTCCGAGGACTTCGGCGACTTCTCCTGCGGCGGTGGGGCGGATGACTGCCTGCTGGATGACAACGCCATCACGGGACCTGAGCTTGCCGATGGCTCGGTGGGATCGGCGGAAATTGCCGACGGCTCCGTAGCCTTCGGGGACATCGCCCGGGTTGGCGCAGACCCGGCGATGAGCGGCTTCCACGCCTACTTCGGAACGAACGGCGTTGTGTTCGAGGGCGCGGCCGCGGACGCTATCGAGGGTACGCTCCAGTGGTCCGTGACCACGACGGACAAGACCATCACCCTGCCCGACCAGACGGGGACCCTGGCGCTCCTGGGGCTGACGCAGACGTGGGGCCTGGGCTCTACGTTCACCTGGAACATCAACTCGACCACGGGCACCGACCCTGCGGTCGTATTCGGAACGGACGTCAAGCTCCAGAACACGCTCATCCGGATCGGCAATGCCGGGACGGTCGACATGGGCACCCCGTTGGACGGCGACCTCTACGTCGAGAACCGGCTCGAGGTTGACGGCGGTATCACGGGCACGTACGACGCCGAGGCGGCTGGGAACACGATCACGCTTCCGTTCACCGACTGGTACGATTTCGCTGGATGTGTGAACGGCACGACCGGGACGCTCAACTGGGACGCGGAGGGAACGGGGCTGGCGGCGCCGGCCGCGGCCTGCCAGGACGGGACGAATAGCGCGCGGGCGACCGCTGACTTCGATGCGGCGACCGACGAGGGCTTCTATCGCACGTTCAAGCTCCCGGACGACTGGGCGGGGAGCATCGACCTCGACTTGCGCTGGCGCGCCGCGGCGATCACCGGAGACGTCGTGTGGGCCGTCCAGACTGCGTGCATCGCGGTGGGGGAGACGGACGATCCATCACTGAACACCGCGGACACGGTCACGGATACCGCGGCGGGGACCACGCAGCAGACCAACGAGGCGAGCTTCACGGGGATCACGACGACCGGGTGCGCGGCGGGTGAGCTCCTGCGGCTCAAGGTCTTCCGCGACGCAGACAACGGATCCGACGATATGGCTGGGGATGCGCTGGGGATCGGGCTCGAGCTCACGATGCGGCGGGCGATCTGATGAACCTCCGGCCTCTGTGGCTGCTGCCGATCGTGCTGGCGCTCCTGGGCGCGGACACGCGCCTGCGCGTGGCGCCTCCGGCTGCTGGCGGGGGTCTGACCTACGAGACCACGGTCGTCACCGAGATCGCCGCAAACCAGACATCGCATGTGGCGAGCTGCTCGGGGACTTCGATCCAGGATGGCGATCTGCTGCTCATGGTGCTCTGCACCGATGGCGGCGGGTCGATGGATCACACCTGCCCCACCGCGACGACCTGGACGGAGATCGTCGAGAACAACGCCGGCGGTGTGAACGGGAGCATCTGCGGGCGGATCGCCAGCAGCGAGCCCGCCTGCGACGGCACGGACTACACCTGGACGTCCGCAGCGTCGCAGCACTCGATCACGTTCTTCATGGTGTTCGACGGCGCAAACGAGACGGTCACCAACCATCTGCCCGAGTTCGCAGGCGACGCGAGCGGAACCGACGATACGCCCATCTCTCCCGCGCTATCCCCGACCCCAGCCGCGGGGAGCATGGTGCTCCGGGCCTTCTGCGCGAACGCCGGCTCACTGACGACGGAAGACGCAGGCTTCCCGCCGAGCATGCAGGTCAACATCGCCACTCGAGAAACCTCGGATGGCGACGTGTCAGGCCCGGTCACGGGTGGCGTGGCGCTGGACACGAACGGGAACACGGGTACTGCCACGTGGGCCGCGCTGGATGCCGCTCAGGAGTGGTCTTCGTTCTCCCTGGAGATTGTGGTTCCATGAGTCGTCGTCTGATTGCGCTGCTGGTGCTGCTGCTCCCCCTGGCTGCAGGTGCCGCAAACTTCACCCAGACCCAGTCCGGAGACTGGGAGGATCCGGCCACCTGGGGAGGTAGCGGCTTCCCCGACGAGAGCGACACCGCGACCCTCGGCAACTCGATGAGCGTCACCCTGAATGGCGGCCTGGACTTCCTCGCGACGAATCTCACCTGGGGGCAGAACTCCGGACTCACCTGCACCGAGGGCGCCTCGCTCACGATCCTGGACTGGACCCCAGCTCTGGGCGGCGGGGAGGCCGGCTGGTTCGTTTCAGAGCTCAACGGCGACGACGACGACGATGGCACGACCTCATCCTACGCCGAACCCACGACCACCGGGCCGAAGCAGACCTGGGCCGACGGGATCGGACTGGGCAATGTGAACGACCAGGTCCTCTTCCAGAAGGGCGGCCACTACCCCCCGGGGGCGACCTTTGACGGCGAGGGCAAGATCCTAGGCAGCTACGGCGTCGGCTCCGTGGGCTACGGACCGCGCCCGGTCTTCAATCTGGGCGGCACCGACACTCTGACGCAGATCGGCGCCGCCGGCGCCACCCAGTACCACGCCCGCTATACGTGCGGTTCGACGCTCAAGGTCACGCCGGTGATGGACCGGGACACCGCCGTCGCCCCCGCGGGCATCCTGTTCCAGTTCGCCATCGACCACCCGGACCTCACGCTCTACGAGCCGCGCGAGTGGCGCGCGAATCCCGGCGACACGCCGGAGCATGTGCCCGGCGGCGAGGTCTGGCTCCTGGCGCGCACCACGTGCGACTTCGGCGACCCCGGATCTGGCAACTGGGAGACGGGCGCCTTTGCTGGGACCCCGACGCCGAGCCCGAAGAATCTCATGCGCAAGCCGAACACGCAGGCGCATGTCTACGAGAACCCAGGCCTGTACATCGCGATCTGCGAGACGCGCTACGGGGGACAGTCGGTCACGAACGTGATCCCGATCGCGATCACCAGCCCGGAGGCCGCGTGGCCCGGCGTCAAGACGTGGTGCTTCGCGCGCGACGGCCTGGACTGGTCGGGATGCCCGCTCGATAGCGACCTCGACGGCACGCCATGCGAGGCAGTGGACGATGCGGCTGTCGCCGGCCAGTGCGTGGTGACGGACGACTTCGACGTCGCGCTCAAGGCGGCCAACTGCAACATCGAGGTCGATACGCCGAACCGCTGCCTGTTCCGCCGCGGTGACACCTTCGAGTCGAGCACCGCTGTCGACATCGATGACAACCTGGGACCGACCCTGGTGAGCTACTTCGGCGACCCCGCGGCAGCGGATCCTCTGGTGCAGTCGATCGGCAGTGCGCACGCGATTTTCGAGCTGGCCGGGACCGACCAGTTCACCATCTGGGGCGTGGACCTCACCGGGACCGACACCGGGACGAACGTGCCGGCAATCACGGGCCACACGGGCGGCTCGCCAACGACGGAGTGCCAGGCGCTCGGGCTGCGCACGCAAAACACTCTGTTCGGGAAGGTGGACATCCGAGACTTCGACATCGGCTACACCTTCGAGGTCAGTACCGCGACGCCGCCTCAGTACCGGGCCGAGTGCGGCCACGAGAACCTGGGCTGGTACGACGGGACCGTACTTGAAGCTCCCGGGTTGGGCGGAAAGGACGTCTTCGCCGCAGCCTCGAGCGGCTACTTCCTGGGCATGCGCATCGGCAACCGCGGCAGCGACGACGCAGGCCACGAGCACAATATGCGGATGAAGTACGCACAGAACTTCGTCATCTCCGAGTGTGAACTGGGCCAGACGCGCGCCACCTACGCGAACGAGGGATGCGGACCGAACCGACACGTCCTGACCATCCGCAACGGCCTGGCGGCGCAGATCTTCTCGAATGCCGGATACACGGAGGATGAGCTCGCCAAGGAGTACACGCAGCGGGTCGTGCTGATGAACAGCATCCTGGGCGTGTGCGACGGAAACGGGACGTCGATCGACTTCGGACCGACCGACGACACGTCGCCGATCGAGCTTCACCACAGCTATCTCGTCTCCGGGAACCTGTTCACGGGCCAGTTCTCCAGTTCCGGAGCTAGCCACCATCT
This sequence comes from Planctomycetota bacterium, assembly GCA_029259725.1. Classification (GTDB taxonomy): domain Bacteria; phylum Planctomycetota; class B15-G4; order B15-G4; family B15-G4; genus JAJDER01. The sequence goes on from JAJDER010000043.1 coordinate 28,593, forward strand.
GCTACGCGCGGGCGGTCTCGACTTCCTCATCGAGAACAACGGCGTGGACCTTGAGTGCGGCAGCTCCGGAACATGCCGCGGGATCAACGTATGGAACCGCGAGGGCGGCTCTTCGGTCACGGAGACGCAGCGCGCGCGCGTGTTCAATAACACGTGCTGGGACTCGACGACCGGAGAAGAGGCGACGTGCATCCGGGTTCAGAGCAGCGATCACTACGACACGATGGTCGGGAACAACCTGCTGTTCACAGAAGAGTCGGGATCCACACTCCTCAACGATGCGGGCACGAACACGATCGAGTGCAACGGCGGCGGATCTGGCTGCAACGTCCAGGTCAGTTCGAGCCCATTCATCGGGTCCCTGAGCAACCCGCCTACGATCCCCGAGATGCGGCTCTCGGGCGCGTACGTCGACGCCAACGACACCGGAGCCGAAGGCGTATCAGACAACGGCGTAATCCCGACAGGGCGCCCAGCGCCGGGCATCGACGCCTTCGGCAACTGCCGCCAGGCGAGCGCCTACTGGGAGGGCCTGCACGAACCGGGAGGCGTGCTCTGTGATCTCCAGCGCGAGCCCAAGACGAACACCATCAACAGCCAGGCCAGCGTCGGAGTCAATGTCCAGCGCAACGAGGAGTGGCAGTCTGCCATGCCATGGACCAACGCCATGAAGCTGGCGAAGCGCTGGCAGCGCGACTCGTCGGGTGCCGTCTGCGGAGATGCGTCTGCGGGCGACTACGTCGGTGCGCACGACGACCTGGGCTACCCGATCGGCGGCCTCGGCGGCGATTTCTGCATCTTCACGGAGATCTACAACGACACCCACGCGGCCCAGAAGTGGGAGACCGGCCAGTGGGATCTGCGGTTCGACGGGGACGCGACGCCCGCCCTCAGTGGAGCGGCCAGCAATCTGAGCGGTTCCTGCAGCGGCGGCGTCTGCAGCTACACCTTCGACGTGGACACCACGACCGGAGGTATACGGGTCGGGTTCACGGCGATCACCAGCCTGTCCAACCTGCGCGTCTATCCACCGGGCGGCATCTGCGCGAGCAGTTCCATCGCGCCCTATGGCGGATTCGATCCCTTCTCCTACTGCAACACGGGCGGGCTCAGCGCGCTGGAGTACGACGCCTGCTCTGGCGAGTTCGCGCAGTGCGTGACACTGGAGGACGCTGCCGAGAACGCTGGGCTCCTGTTCCATCCGCTGTGGATGAAGCGTATGCAACCATACCGCGGCGTTCGCACGATGGACTGGCGCACGAACAGCATTGCGGACGTGACGACGCCGACCACGCAGGCAATCCGACACGCCCGGGACTGGTCGCCGTTCGGATTCTACTCCTGGAACTACCGGGCGCGCCCGCTGATGCCTTACGGAAAGACGAACAGCGGCACCGTTCCACCCGAGGTGCACTTCCAGATGTGCGACATGATCGGAAGCGAGTGCTGGTTCGTCGTGCCGCACTTCGCGACCGACGCCGAGATCACGCGGTTGGGAGAGCTCTGCCGAGATCTGACGGACCTGGAGTGCTACTTCGAGCTGTCCAACGAGACCTGGAACAACTTCGAGCAGGCCACCGACATCGACAACCTGGTGGCGACGCTCTACGGCGACTGCCCAGCGGACGGGCTGGGGTCCTGCCGCTCGGCCTGGGTCGGGAACCGGACCGGGGAGATGTGCACGCTTCTGGAGGCGGCCTTCGGCGAGACGGGGGAAGAGGGCCGAATGACCTGCGTCCTCGGGACGCAGATGAGCAGCCCGGGCGTGACCGAGGACCGGCTCCTGTGTGACTGCAATGACCCCTCGCCGGGCAACGGCTGCGGCACGGGCGCGCCCACCTGCGACTTCACGCACCTCGACATGCTGGCCGGCGCCATGTACTTCGGCACCGACGGCGGGGATACAATCGCCGGCGACTGCGATCAGGTGAGTCCGGCCACCACCGATGGCCTATGCAGCACGGGTGGCGCCAACTCGATGGCCGACGACATCGCGAACCGGATCACCGGGGGAAGCGACTGGATCACGGCTCAGTCTGACAGGCTCAGCAGCCTTGGGTTCGGATCCGTGATGATCGGCGCCTACGAGGGCGGCACCGGATACTCAGACGCGGTGAGCCCCTCCGGCTACCCCGGCCTCTGTCTGGCAGTGCAAGAAGACACCTGCCTCACCACGCAGTACACGCAGGCCCTGGCGGGGTGGCGCGCGCACTTCGACGCTCCGGATTCAGAGGACATCGGACCGTTCTTCACGTTCAACGCGCACAGCGTCTACAACGCATCCACGCGCTCCCGCGCCTCCCCGTTCGGCAACCGCGGAAACTGGCTCGGCCCCCCCAGCGCCTGGCCGAAGGAGAACGCCATCGTCACGTGGGGCGGTGGAAACTGCTGGTGGACGGACTGCGCGCTCCGTGCGAGCGAGCCCAGCACGTCGCCCGGCGGCGGTGGTGGCGGTATGGGCGGCGGCGGCGGCGGTTCCGCGAGTAGGTGCGAGGGCGACGTGAACGGGGACGGCCGGGTGAGCGTCCGTGATGTCCTGGACGTGAACCAGACCATCTTCGACCTCGAGCGTCACGACATCACCCGGGACGGGGAGGTCGACATTGCCGACGTCCTCGCCGTTGCCGGAGCGATGTTCTCACCTGAGGCGGCGTGTGGACTCTGAGCAGTAGGAGCGGGAATGCCACCTGGATCGCAGTCGACAGAGGAACGGATCGCGACGCTCGAGGAAGCCCACCAGCAGATCTCTCAGGATCTGCACGGGCTCACCAACGAGTTCCGTCTGTTCGCAGGCGAGATCCGCTCGGCACTGCGAGAGATCGGGAAGCCGCAGTGGAGCACGATCATTGCGGGCATGGGCCTGTTCGTCACGATCGGGATCCTGGCCTTCGCTCCGATGTACGCCAGCTCTCAGCGCCTGGAAAACGAGATCACCTATCACCGTAGGTCAGAGGGCCATCCGGCGACGCACGAGCGCGTGCGTCTTCAGCGTCAGGAGATCGACCGCCTCCGCGATCGTCTAGACCGCTGGAGCGATGCGATGGTGCAGCGCCAGATGGAGCGGGAACCGTGACCGCCGGGCGTCGCTCGGTTCCCGCGCTGCTCGGCGTTCTGTCGATCGTGATCGCCAACCGGCTCTGGGCGGCGTTGGACTGGGGCACCGTGCTCCAGCCCAACGAGGCTGCGCTGGTCACGGCCGGCATATCTGCTTCGGTGATCGCGGTAGGGATGACGGTGGTCGACCTGGTAGCGGTGACGCTGCAGTGGATGGACGCCCGACTTGATCCGGAAGAGGACGTGGACTGGTCGAGGCTCTGCTTGCTCTGGGTCAGGACGATCCGGGGCCGGTTGTAGGAGAAGGCGATGGACGGAACGAAGTGGATCCTGCTGTCCCGGGGTGTCCTGGGCCCGCTCCTCTCGCTGGTCGGCCTGTGGCTGGCGTCGCAGGGGATCGAGTTCGGCGCCGAGGACCAGGCGGCGATCGTCGACAAGGCCGACGTAGTGGTCGGAGCCATGACCTCGATCGTGGGGACGATAGTGGGCCTGTGGGGCCGGGTGAGCGCGAAGAAGACGCTGACCCTGATGCCGGGCGGCGGGTCGTGAAGCTCGCACTTCTGGCCGTCGCTCTGGCCCTTCCAGCCTGCGCGGCGGGGATCCAGACCGAGGGCTTCCAGGCGGGCATCGCGCTCGGCCAGGCCCAGGTCGGAGACTGCGAGCTCGACGAGGTCCTCGAGCCCGGGGAGTCCGGGGACTCGATCGCGGCTGAGCGCGGGAGCCCCAGCGGCTTCTGCATCGGGGGCGGCCGGGCTTCCCGGTCCCTGTTCGACTCCGTGCTCGGGATCTTCGGGCTGGCGCGCGCGCCGTGAGCCGCGTGAGCGTGCGCCGGGTGCACCCGCACCCGACGCTCGACCAGTGGAAGCTCGCGCTCGACATGGGCTTCTGCACCGATGGAGTCACGCTGGCGCCGGACCGGATCCTCGGGGTTCGAGTCGGCCGTCCCGGGACGCCTTCTGAGCTCGACTACCGCGACACGTTCTACCCGGCCACGCTGCACGATCTCCGCTGGTGGCAGGTACAGCCGGGGACCCTCGAGGAGTTCCAGCGAGCGGGCTTCCTGGACGACGTCGCGGCGGATGACGAGTGGTATCGGTCCTCCAACGAGGAGTTCCGGGAGAACCTCCACGTCGCGCTGATCAACAGCTGGGTGCAATGGTTCGCGCCGGCGCGTCGGGTCGCCCTCGCCCAGGCCGAGCTCTACTACCGGGCCGTCAGCGTGTTCGGGCCGTTCTACCGGGGGCTGGCCCGGTGATCGCCTGGCTGCTGGCCCCGCTGATCCTGCTGGCCGCGCCCTTCGATCGCGACCTCTACCCGCACTGGATCGACGCCGACGGCGACTGCATGAACTCGCGCCACGAGGTGCTCGAGCGGGACTCCCTGACTCCGGTGGTGCGCGACTCCCGGGGTTGCCAGGTTCGCGAGGGACTGTGGCTTGGCCCGTACTCGGGCGAGGTGTATACGGCCGCCGCCGAGCTCGACGTCGACCACGTGATCCCGCTCGCCTGGGCGCACGCGCACGGAGCCGATGCCTGGGAGGCGGAGACCCGCCGCCGCTTCGCGAACGACCCCCGGAACCTCCTGGCGGCTGGAGCACGGTGGAACCGGCAGAAGGGGGCCAAGGGCCCCGCTGATTGGCGCCCGCCGGCGTCCTGGGCCTGGTGCGCCTACGCCAGCCGCTTCGAGGCCCTGGCGCGCACCTACGGCCTCGAGCTCCCGGAGGCCGACCAGGTCGCCATCACCCTGATGCGCGAGACCTGCCAGTGACCCGGCATCCCCTGGATGGGCTACGCGCCTCCCAGGGATCCTCCGGCAATGTGGGCAAGCTCGAGGGTCCGGCCCGGGTCGTGAAGTGCGTCGTGTGCCAGGCACCCATCACGGACCCGCCTCCCACGCCGCGGCGCGCGAGCGGTCCCCAGAGCGAGACCTGCAGCTTCCGCTGCGCCCTGACGCTCATGGAGGGCGAGGAATAGATGGCCAAGCTCGAGCGCATCGACCTGATCGTGGTCCACCACAGCGCCTCGCCGCTGACAACCACAGCTGCCGAGATCCGGGAGTGGCACCTGGCTAAGGGCTGGGACGACATCGGCTATCACGCCGTCTGCGAGGCTGACGGAAAGATCGTCGAAGGGCGCGACCTCCAGGACTTCCTGATGGGCGCTCAGGCACAGGGAGTGAACCAGCGCTCGGCCGGCCTGTGCATCGTTGGCGACCTCAGGAAGCCGTCGAGCTCCTGGACCGGCGCTCAGATCGTCTCGTCGCGCGAATGGATCCGAGCCGGGCTCCTGTTCCTGGGCATGACTCCCGACCGCGTCAAGGGCCATCGAGACGCCGGGACCACGCGGACGGAATGCCCTGGGATGAGCACACCCGCGCTGCGGCAGCTCCTGCTGTAGCGCCCCCAGTTGAGCTCGGCTCGCGGGAGATCAGAGCCCCCTGCTAGGAGAGGTGCGTCCGCGGCTCAGGCCAGGGGATCGGTGGGGGTGGCGGACTTCATGGCGTCGGCCACCGCGGCGTTCAATTCCGACATCGCCTCGTCGGAGCCGGTCGCAAGATCGGGGTGGCAGATGCGCGCACGCGCGCGAAACGCCGCCTTGATCGCATGCGCGTCCTTCGTCGGCTCGATCCCGAGCACCTGCCAGCACGTCCGCTGCCCGGCGTGCTCCGGCAGCGCGGTGAAGCCCGCGAACGCCTGCTCCAGCGTCCCCACGCCCCACCGCTCCTGCCCGCGCAGCGCGTCAATGTGCTTGGTGATCGCGCGGATGTTGTGCTCAACCCGATCCCAGCGGTCGCACGCGAGCACGCGCTCCTCGCCCTTGAGCTTGAAGTAGACCGCCACGCCCGGGTCCTCGGGCCGGCGCTGGTTGCTGTAGGGCAGACCGTCCTGCCGCAGCCGCAGGTTGGTCGAGAGGATGATGTCGCGCTCCCGGACCCGCATGCGGCCCAGTTCGTCGTACAGCGAGCGGGTCTCGGAGTAGACCGTGCAGTCCCCGAAGCGGGCGCGCTCTGGCCGTCTCGTCCGCGTCCAGCCGGCGGGCCACGAGAGGGGGTGGGCGGTCACCATGTCGCGGTCTGGCATTAGGGCTCCTCCTCCACCGTCGGCACGTCGCCAACTTCCGTGCATCGCCACCCCGGGATCGGCTCCAGCACGTAGCGGTAGTGCGGGACGGGCTTGGGGGCGCCGATGTGCCGACACACGTTGTCGCACTCGATGTAGGACCCCTCCCCTAGCGGCACCTCGCGGCAGCGTCGTGTCCGGTCCAGACACTCCCCCGGCTCCATCATAATCGCCAGGCACAGGTAGACGGGGGTCATGGCGCATCCGCGGAAGGCCGCAGCGCCGTGTCCCGGATCTTCCAGGTGTGGCACTCGCTCAGGTCAGCACGGCAGACGGTGATGGAGCCGGGATCGGGATCGTCGATGCTCACCAGCAGCAGCGCATCGTCTGCCGGTCCCTCGATGATGCTGATGCTCTGCTCCTGTTCGTCCGGGATCGGGACTGCGTATGCATGGCGAACGGGCAACGCGAGCGACGCTCCGATCACCAGTCCGCCGAGCATGAATGGCCGACCGCTCATGGCGCACCCCGGCTGCAGTAGCACTGCCCGAGCTGCCAGATCGGGTTGTCACACGAGCAGCAGGCCGACGTGCAGGAGCCGTCCCACCCGTCCGGCGGGGGGCCCTGGAGCGGTGGAGGCTCGCAGCATGCGCAGCACCGACCCCCAAAGGTCGTGTCGCTGCCGTCGCCGTCGACAATGATCGTGCCGGTCGTGTCTCTGCCGTCGTCGATGATCCAGAGCTCTTCGGTGACCTCTGGTTCGGGAAGCTCACAGCTCCCATCTTCGCCCTCGGGCAGGTAGCGGTAGCACTGGACCACCCGCTCGACCTTCTGCTCCTCGATCGCAGCCTCGATCCGCTGGAGCGGGATCTCGCGCTGCTCGAGTAGCTTCACGTCCCGCATGTTGCGGGTGCACCTGTAGGTGCTGGAGCCGTAGCTGAGCGTCGTCGGCGTATACCAGATGTCGAAGTCGGATCCCCAGCACGACGCGCCTGGGGCGCGCGGCTCCGAGAGGAACTCGAGCGCCGCCTCCAGGGTCTCGAACTCCCGTTCCGCATCCATCGCCTGGGTCTCGGTGCAGCTCACGAGCTGGGTCGGTGATGCTCCTGGGCATGGCACCGAGACCTCCCCGTCGTAGGTCCACGAGAGCACGTAGACCGTCGCCAGCAGGACCAGCATCACATCACCTCCTGGTCAACGGCGGCCAGCTCAACGCAGGCGCAGTAGGACTCGACGATCGCGCAAGGCTCGTCGGGCGCCTGCCGGTACATGCCCAGCCGGGCTGAGGTTCCTGCCGGGCACGCCGGGCACATTGCCAGTGCCTCGTCGCGCATCCGTTCCCACTCGCACTCCTCTGCCAGGTAGAGCTCGGGGTCGACGTCGGCCAGGACCTCATCGAGATCCCCGCCCGTGGCGTGGCAGGAGTCCAGCCACTGATAGCTCTCGGTCTCGGGGAGGCTTGCGCGGCGGGCCCGCACTTCGTCCCAGTAGACGACCTCGGCCGAGAGCCACGGCCACGGCATGGAGTTGGTGATCCTGATGAAGCCGGGCCGGTCCGAGTCCCCGTTCAGCTCGCAGCAGGTGCAGCTGGCCCAGCCGTAGTGGCCGAGCTCGATGTTCTTCGGTCCGCCGAACTCCCGGCACGCCTCGGCGCAGACCTGCTTGTAGTCCTCGAGGTCAGCGAACTGGCTGCAGCCCGCGAGCCCCAGAAGGGCGATCGCGAGGACGGCGTCCACACGAGATCCACGTGATTTCGCCGTAACCCCGTGGAATTGCTCAGGGCGTCGAGGGTCCGCTACCCTCGCACCGGTCGGTGTCGGTCTCATAAGTAACTGTTCCTCCTACGTTTTTCGTTTCGCCTTCGTGGCGAAAACGGCAAGGCGTCCACACGAAATCCACCACGCTACTCCGTGGTATGAGACTTTCCCTCAAGCCTCATCTCGCCGGCGAGCGATGCGTACGGCTCCCCGGGATCCGTCAATCCGAGGACCTCGCGCCAGTTCGGCACGTGCTGCTTCAGCTGGTCCCGCTCCCAGGTGAGCTGAGAGACCTGCTGCACCCTTCGGGCGTTGAGCTCGTCGAGCCGGCGGAGCTGCTTCTTCGCAGCGGCGAGCTTGGCTTCCTTCACACCGACATCGCGCCGCAGACCTTCGATCTCCTGAGAGAGCGTCTGCGGTGCGGACAGCAGGATGTGCCAGGTTTTGCGGATGCGGTGGAACATCATCGGTCCTCCCCGTGGAGCCTTTCCAGCGTCGCTCGGGTCGAGGTCTCTGCGATCTTCGCGTAGTGCGCCACGGACCGGATGTCTCCGTGCCCGAAGATGGTGGCGATGTCCCGGTCGTCGACGCCCAGGTTCTTCAGCAGCGTCCCCAGGGTGTGCTTGGTCCCTTCGTAGAGGCTCGCCTGCGCGCCGGCCTGCCGGCACGCCGCGTTCCAGATCTTGTGCAGCGCCCCCTTTCCCCACTGCCGGGTCTCGTTCACGGCCTTCGGGTTCTGGAAGAGCCAGCCTTCTGGCTCCCAGCGTCGGCGGTGTTCGGGCACGTGCTCTTCGAGCCATCCCTGCAGGACGGGCATGGCGGGGACGACCCGCTTCTGCGAGGCCCTCTTCGGTCCTCGCACCAGGCCGTCGATCCGGTCGTCCTTCGCGCCCTCCACGATGCGAATGGTCTTCGCCTCGGGAGACCAGCAGCTGACCCGGATCACCCGAGCCTCGGAGGGTCGGATCCCGCAGGTGGACAGAGCCAGGAACACGCCGCGCTCCTCTTCGGAGATCGCCTCCAGCACCGCGAGCTGCTGGTTGGCGGTGAGCGTGACGGGCACCCGGCTCTCGACCTCGGGCAGCTCGAAGGTGGGGATCTGGAATCCGGGCCGCCGCTTCTTCGCCCAGGAGAGGAAGGCGCGGAAGCCCAGGAGGACCCCGCGCTGGGTCTTGGCTGAGAGCGGCCGGCCGTTCGGCTGCGCGAGCTCGGCCAGGTGCAGGGCGAAGTCCTCCACCGTGGCATCGGTCACGGAGAACAGGGACTGGCCCTGCCACCAGGTGAACTCTCTCCGAGCCCAGCGGCGGTAGGCGGCCAGGGTCCGAGGCTGTCGCTGCCCGACACGCACGAGCCGCTCGAAGTGCTCGAGCCACTCCTCGAGCAGCGTGTCGACGGTCGCGCCGTCAGCGGACTCCGGTGCAAGCTCGGCCAGGACGTCGGCGAGTGGGCGTCCCGCCTGGACCATCTTCTCGACGGCGTGGAGCACGCCCTGGGCGAGCTCGCGATTGTCGCCGAACGGGATGCCCCGGAAGCTCCTCAGGTAGCGAGGACCCCAGCTCCGGCCGAAGTCCAGGTAGAAGAGCTCACCGCTCGCGCCGCGCCTTCGACGGACGTGCCCAACGGACCCCACCTGGATGCTCCCCTCGACGATCGCCTGGAGGAGTACAGCACGGAGCGGGTCCGAAAGTGCAGCGAAGGCGTCCGCGCGGGGTATCACGCCTCGATCACCTCTCGCCGGGAGGCTTGAGCCCGCCCCTATACCACCGCAGCTTCTGCTCGAGCTCCAGCACCCGGCGCGACGCCCGCAGCCACGCGATCCCGATTGCGACGGCGGGGATGAGGAGCACGAGCGACTGCATCGTGCACGCAGTCATTCCGTACACACCGGCTTCGCCTGGCAGAAGCCTCGATTGCGACACGCTTGAGGCCTGGTGCACCAGGGGTAAGGGAGAGGGGGGGCGGGCTCTGCGACCAGGTCGGAGAGGTCGACTGGAGCGGTACTCCCCGACATCAGCTTGTGCTGGATGCGGTGCCATGCAGCGTCGAAGTCCCAGCCGTAGCCAACGGCAAAGCCGATCGCGCCGTGAACGATCATGACGAGGCTCTCCATGATCGCCTCGCGGTCATCGGCGGCATCGGCCTTCACGAGGTTGGAGCAGCAGTCGTGGACGAGCTTCACCCGGACATGGCGCAGGAGGCGGTCCTCTCCGAAGACCTGCGGAGACAGTCCAAGCAGCGCGTGCACACGCCGGACGTCCGCGGTCTTGCTCCTCACGCCACCCTCCCGCACACCCAGCCTTCAGGCTTCGTGTCGTAGGAGACGTAGAGCGGATGCTTCGGGTGCCCGTCCTTCGTGACGCCCAGGCACCAGAGATCCATCGACCTGGTGAGGCCGAGTGACATGGCCTGGACGGTTGCCACCTGGTGCGCACCCCAGGCCGCGTAGGTCCTGGCCGAGACCTCCATCGCCTCTTGGACGACTGCGAGGTTCTTCTCTGGGTCACCCTCTGGGCGAGAGTGCTTGGCGAGCTCGCTGGGGTCGGTGGCGCGAAGCGGGAAGAGGTTCACCACCACGATCGAGCCGAAGCCCCAGCGGGAGGAGAAGCCGATCACCTTCCGGATGGTGGGATCGTCCTTCTGGGCATCCGCGGTACTGGGGTTGAGCATGATCCAGCACGCCTTGGGGAGCCTGGCATTCCAGGTCCGCAGCAGCGTGTAGCGGTACGGGCCATCGATCAGTGCGGAGCCGGCCATCCTCACGGGAGCATCCCCTCCTGGTCGAGCGCAACGTCCACGTGGTGCGGCTGCTGCTCTTCGCACAGGGCCTTCGCCCAGAACTGCAGCGCCTGCATCTGTAGCCGCTGGTGTGCGGTCCACGAGTAGGCGATTGACTCGGCGTCCTGGGTGGCTTCGTAGATCTCGTGCGAGTGGAAGATCTGATGTTTCGAGGTGAGCAGCTGCTTGACGGCGTTGCGGGCGTCCTCCTCCGCGAGGTCCTCGGCGTCCTTTCCGACGAGCGATGCCGCGTGCCGCCAGAGGGTCAGATCATCCCACCCCGAGCGAACCTCTTCGGCGAGCTCGAGCAAACCGGAGATCGTCGCGTCCTGGTCGTACTGCTGCTTCGCATCCGACTTGCCGAGCAGGTAGCCCTCATCAGAGCCCGCAACCCAGCCGATGCAGTCGGGGAACTTCGCGAGCGCCTGATAGTGCGTGAGCACCAGGTTCCCGATGTCGCCCGACAGCACCAGGATCCCCTTGGACCACGTGACGTGAAACCAGTAGGAGCCCTTGTCGGGGTCGCGTACGCGCCAGGACTTGGACTCGAGGTCGGTGATCTGATGATTCGCAAAGTCGGTCATGCGCAACTCTCCTCCGTGCACAGCAGCGGGTTCCTGATCTCGTCGAACTCGACCGTGCCCAGGTAGACCCAGGCGTCTCCGTAGAACGGCCCTGCCGTGTTCGCCCGCTCCCAGGGGTCGTCGAGGTTCACCTCGAGCTGGTCGACGATCTGGTCGGCCAGGACCAGGTCCCTCTCCTGGCAGTCGAGGCACATGCAGTCCTCTTCGTGCTCGTGGAGATCGTGAAGCGTCACGCTTCGCCTCCGGTACAGCACTCGCAGTGCCGTTTCGTGCGCAGGCGCTCGCCTGTGACCTCGTGACCGCAGTCCAGCTCCTGCACGACGTAGCCGCCCTCGATCCGGCTACTCACGACCGGGCGAACACGGGTTCGCGTGCCCCGCACAAGTCTGAGGTGGATCCCGACCTCCGGGTAGGCGTTGCTGAACTCGAGCTGGAGGCTGCGCACCTGATGCTCGGCCTCGGGCATGAGGGGCTGGTGCGACACAACGATCAGCTCGCACCACCCTCGCCCGCCCCGCGCTCGGGCGCTGTGTACGCCTGCAACCCTGCGGGCCCGCTTCGCGAGGGACGCCGCGTACTCCTCGGGATCGCGCTTCTTGAGCCGCCGGATCTCGCTCACGACATCACCTCGTCGTGCTCGTGGAGATCTCCGAGGGGGAAGAGGTGGAGCTGGGTCATGGCTTGAGCAGCTTCTCGGCCGGCGTATCGTCTGCGGTGCCGTAGGCGATGGCCGGAGCCTCCCACCCAGCGGGGAGGTAGGACGCCGGAGCAATCTCCGCCTCGCCACTGAGCAGATGGTTGGAGAGCTCCTCGTCGAACGCGCGGGTCTCTTCGAGAATGCCCCGTGCGTCGTCAACGCTCCGGGCCTCCACTAGGACCTCGACCTCTACGGTCGCGATGTACAGTCGCCGGTCGGAGTCGCTCATGCCGCAGCCTCCCGCGCCCGGGCCTGATGGATCAGGCACCATCTCTCGTCCTGAATCGCCCAGAGCTCTTGCTCGCAAGCGCGCTGGCGTTGATCCAGAGCATCCATCTGCTCCGTCTCTTCGGCGGTGAGCTCGACCGTGCGCCAGGGGTTGAGCAAGCAGAATCCGCGACGAATGCGGTAGCGGACGTGGCGTCCCATCACGCCCTCCTCCAGAAGCACGTCAGCCCATGCCCCTCCGGCAGGATCCAGACGTGGCGCATGTTCTGGACGTCGACGAGGTCCTGGTCGCGAGGGAAGACCTCAACCGCTTCCTGATCTCCGAAGCCGCACTGGCTCTTGATCTCCTGCAGGGCGTCCCAGGAGATCCCAGACTTCCACCGGCCTCCCGCCTCCAGGTCTGCAACGGAGACGGTCAGGCGCGTCGGCTCGTCGCCGATCTCGAACTGCTGGACCAGGAAGCGGCGCGATCGCCAGACACGGACCGGTCGGTTCTTCGGAGCAAGGCGCGACATCTCCGGCCAGTCGTCGCGTGGAATCTCGACGAGGAACTTCGGCCAGCGTCGAGACTCCGCTCGGAGCTGCGCGGCACGCTGGCGAAGAGCTCGGCGCGTCACGAACCAGGCTCCTCGTCCAGGTAGAAGAACTGACAGCTGCAGTCCTCGAAGTCGTAGTCAGAATCGTCCTCGCACTCGACCGCGATCTCGCAGTAGCCGCCGCCGTCGAAGTGCTCCTCTCGAGGGTGCCCGCACGTGCAGATGTCCTGGTCGTGCTCGCTCACGCCATCTCCCGTCGTCGGTCAGCCTCGGGCCACTGCGGCACGCCACGCGAGATCTCCGCTCGCAGCTCCACGGCGCGGTCGGGATGGGCGAGGACGTAGGGGAACGGTGTGACCGGCAGCTGGCTGCGCGACACAGGCAAGTAACCCTCTGCGTCGGGCGACCGGACGAGGAACATCGCCGGCTCGTTCGACTGCTTCCGCCATCGGAATGGATCCCACGGCCGAGACAGCCAGCGCTCGCGCCAGGTGCGCCAGACCCACTTCGTTGCCACGCACGCGGCGCTCTCGACGACCGGCATGCGTCGCCAGGCGTCGAGCTTGGAGCCACGCAGCCGAGCGCTCACGCCGGCATCTCCCGCACACGCAGAGCCTCGGGCCACTCGGAGGGGTCGGAGCCCTTGCGGCTCCCGAGGGTCGCGATCCCCAGGGCGTCGTCGTCGTGTGCGACGCCCTCGTGGCCCGTCCACTTCTCCGTGCCCACGGGCAGCCGCCGCCATTCGCGCAGGCTCATCTCGGGCTTCGCGCCGAGCTGCTTAACGAAGCACGGAACCTGAGCCTCCCGGCACTGCTTCACGATGTCCCTGATCCACTCGACGTGGCAGGGACGGGCTCCGGGGCCGCTCTCTCCGCCGACGATCACCCAGTGGCACTCGTCGACGTGATCGTGCGGCGCGCCCGGCCGGCCGTCCCAGGTCACGCGGTCGCGCGCGTACACCGCAGCGGAGATGTCGATACGAGACAGGAGCGGCTCAAGACTCAGGAATCGAACCGTGGCTGGCGTCTGCTTGAGCAGCTCCCACCGCTCATCGAATCGCTTCTGGTCTTCGCAGGAGACGCCGAGCCAGACGTTGGGGAGCGGGAGCTTCACGCCGATGAGCGGCATGGTGCTGCGCTCGCCCTGGTCCCACCGGTGGACGAACTCACGCATCCGGTCCGCGCGCTTGGTGAGGATCTGGAAGGTGTGCTGCGGCGCGTGTGCGCATACGGCCAGGACGCGGCTGATGAACTCGTCAGACACGTCCTCGTGAAACAGATCGGACATGCTGTTCACGAACACCCTGCGGGGCTTCCTCCAATGGAGGGGCTTGTCGAGCAGCTCGGGGACCAGGCGGATCTTCCCTGTCCACCGAGGGGATCCGAACCGCACGGTCCCGAACTTCCGATAGTGGGGACCCTTCTGCGTCAGTCCCTCGTAGGCCCCACCTGGCCCGCTCTGTCGGTGCGCCTGCCGCTCCGCGTAGCAGTTCTCACACCCCGGAGAGACGCGGGTGCAGCCGCGGACGGGATTCCAGGTCTCGTCGGTCCACTCGATGGAGCTCACTGGAACAGCCCAGCAGCAGCGGCCCCTACGGGAGCCCACCCGTTCGCCACGCTGATGGCGACAGCCACCAGGAGCACGAGCCCGCCGACGATGTAGACGACCGGAGAGCCGGTGGGCTGATCAGGATCGACGGCGGTGTACGGGTTGAAGCGCGCGCGCCGGTGGACCGCCGTGCCGACGGTCCTCGCGAAGGCCCTCCGCTCTTCTCGAGGCGTGCGCACGATCCGCTCGAGGTCCGTGAAGGCGAGCTTCACGACTGGTCGGTCTCTTCGAGCAGGATCGCAGTCAGCCGTGCGTCGATGTCGCGTGCCAGCTCGCGATCGCTCGTTTGTTCGGCGAACACCCGAAGCGCGAGACGCGCCTCTGGGTCGCGAAAGCTCAGCACGATCTTGTCGGGCTCGAGGTCGGGATGCCGATCGCTCTGGAAGCGGCCCTCGTCGTCGACGTGGTGCCCCATCACGCGCTCCTCCGGACGCGCTGAGCGTGCTCTGGAGTCAGCTTCCCGGTGCCGTAGCAGCTCGGGCAGATGCTCCCGTTCTGGGTCTTAGACCCCTGGCAGGCCGGGCAGCTCTCCAGCGGATACCCGCGCCTGGCCTCTCCACCCCGTCCCGCCATGGCTGCCCTCCCGTCAGGTGACGGGGAGGCACTGTACCAGGTGGTACAATCAGGTCAAGCGGTTTCTTCCGGTGCTCTGCTCGACGGCTCTCCCGAGTCTGCCTTCGGCCTCTTCCGGATGAGCTTTCCTGTCTCGATTGCCTCCAAGAACTCGTGCGCGGGGTATCCCCAGGCTTTCGCCATCTTCGCCAAGTTGTTGAGTTGGAGATTGCCCTTCCGGCCCGATTCCTTGGGGTCTAGGAGCCTTCTGACGTAGTTCGGCGCCTGCCCGAGATCAACCGAAAGTCGATCAGCTCCGCTGGGGTCGCTGCGGTAGGGCTCCTGAGCCAGCAACCTCGCGATCCAGCGAACGAATTGCTCAGACGGTTCCACGCCTCACCGTTCAGGCGCGGCTGTGACCCGGTCAAGCAGGGTTGACGGGGCTGTACCGGGTGGTACATCATCGCGCCGTGAAGCTAGGCGCGTATCAGCGAGCCAACGAGCTCTCCGATTCCGCTCTCGCGCGAATCGTCGGCGTTGCGCCGCAGACGATTCAGCGGCTCAAGCTGTCCGGGCGCCGGGGTAGGACTGCGAGCCTCGCCCTGGCGCTGCGAATCGAGAAAGCAACTGGCGGTGAGGTTCGGGCCGAAGACCTGCCGCTGACGCGAGAATCGCGTGCTGCTCTCGGCGAGTTGCGTGGAGACGCAGCCTGATGGTGTGGGGGGTGAACCATGGGCTCACCGTGCCCTAGCTCTCAGGCGAAAGTCATTACGCGGTGCGTCGAAAACTCCCCAGGATGTTCCCTCGCGCCGTTTTCGCCAGGCGAAAGCCTACGGTGCCGTCTCCGTGTCCGGGACCAGCGAGCTGGGCATGACGTAGGCAACTACGGCGTCGTCGCCCCCGTAGATCCTCACCTTCACCCACGGTCGGAGGAAGCCGCCGCGGTCGAGGATGCTGGTGCGGTACTCGGCGCCGGTAGCGGCGCAGCGCCCCTGCCGAGCCAGGTGCTCGAACGCGAGGTCGTCGTCGAGCTGCATCGCACGGACGATCTCCTCGTAGTCGGCTTTCGAGGTGCAGGCCATGGCGCCGCTCCTCAGTGTCGGATTCAAACCGAGAGACACCGGTTCGTAGGGTTCAGCCAACGGGGGCTCGTTCGGGGCCGCCGCCGTCGATTCGGGGATGGGGGCGCTCTCCTCTTCGGCTTGCTCGGGCAGGCCATCGATCGAGAAGTACGCGGCGACGATCAGCAGCAGCACGACGGCGATGGAGGCTCCAACGGCTCTGTCGCTCATCTCTCTCCCTTCCGCGAGCATGGGGCATCCAGCTGCACCTCCGATGCTACCGCGGGACGGGAGGGCTCGTCTCACATAACCCGTGAAGGTCGCCCCGGCACCTCGCACGGCTCTGTCGTCGGAAACTGTGGGCCTGCCGGGGCTCCAACTTCGGACCGCAGGTCGAGAAGCGGCGACCAGCCCCATCCCCGGAGCCATGCCCGGGCGGTGCCCGTAGTAGCCCCGGCCACGTCCACCCGTATCTCCCTCCGGGATACCGGACGTGGTCGGGGTGAGCGGAGGGCCGCGTGATCCTCGAGCGAACCATCGCGGAGACGAAGCGCGCGGTCCTGGACGCGTGGGCCTTCGCTCTTCGGGAGCGCCCGAGCAAGCACCGCAAGGCGCGGCTGTTCGCTGACCAGCGTGTTACCCGAGCTCGAGCTCGACGGAAGGCGCACCGGAAGCACGTGCGCCGCCAGCGCACGAACCGCAGCGTCGCTGCGAGGAGAGGGTGATGAAGCCCCTCAGCCACTTCTGGAGGGGCCGAGCTCGCCAGCAGGCCGGCTACTGGATCGTCATCGAGCAGTGCGATCCCGCTCGAGCGGTCTTCCTTCAGAACCGCTTCCGGAAGAGGGCTCGGAAGTGGGATGGCCGCTGGCAGTTCCGGGCCGTCGATGGACGGGTGATGGTCAGATACCTGGGGCCGGCTTCTAGGCGGAGGGCGGCGTGAGAAGTGCCGCCCGCATCCCGGAGATCGTGCACCAGGAGCCGGAGGCAATCTGGGCCGAGCGCATCAACGGAGCGCTCCGGAAGTCGGTCGAGGGCGTGATTGAGGCCGGGCGCCTGCTGATACAGGCGAAGGCCGAGCTTCCCCACGGCGGCTTCGAGCTGATGGTCAAGAGCAGCAGCCTGTGCATCAGCCCGCGGACCGCGCAGCAGCTCATGCAGATCGCAAGCCATCCGGTACTGGCAAACCCGCAGCATGCTGCGCTTTTGCCTAACGCCTGGTCGACACTCGGGGAATTGTCGCGCATCGAGGCTCCGGACCTCGAGCTGGCGATCTCGAATCACCTGATCAAGCCGGAGCTGAAGCGCGAAGACGTGCAGAAGCTCCGCCGCCGGATCGCCCGCAATGGCGCCGCGCAGACCACGCCCCGACCCAAGCGAGGGCGCGCAAAGCCGAGCCCGCGGCAGGCGGCAGAGAGGGTGTTCCGCGCCTACCTGGCGCTGGACAAACGGGGGTCGGAGCAGTTCTGGCAGCTCGTCGAACAGTACATGGAGGAGATGGCAGATGGCGAACAGCCGTAGCCAGAAGAGCAGGGCCAAGATCCTGCTAGAGGGGATGCTCCGAAAGGCGCCCCACTTCGAGGCAACAGTCTCGGGGCAGAAGGTCAACATGTACGTCTGCAAGATCGGCCCCGATCTCGCGGACCAGATTATCGAGCACGCCAACAGCGGCAATCGGAAGATTCGCCAGAAAAAGGTGGCGGAGTACGAACGGCACATGAAGCGCGACGAGTGGATGCTCCGCGCCCCGCTCGAGTTCCTCACGGACGGCCGGCTTCACGATGGTCAGCACCGGCTACGCTCCGTTCGCGAGTCGGGGAAAGAGGTCGTGTTCCTCGTGCAGCTGATCCCAGAGACGAAGGCGCACGAAGCTAGCCGGTTCACTGACATCGGCGTTCCACGCAACCTACCTGACTACCTGCACTTCAACGGCGTGATGAACTCGAGCCGCACCTCTCCGATTCTGGTGCTCGAGCGGAACTTCCGAATCACGACGTGTCCCTTCCAGGCGTCGCCAGGCGAGCGTGTGGAGTACCTCGACCTGTACCGAGAGATCCGAGAGGAGACGTTCAAGCGGACCTTCGACGTCGTCCCGGATGGCATGCACCGGAAGCTGGGTGTGCGCCGGGACTTCCTGGACTGGTTCGCCCTGCAGTTCATTTTCGTAGATCGAGACGAAGAGGCGCACCTCTTCCTGCAGTACATCGACTCGCCCGTCCAGGAGAAGAAGACGTCGCCGATGTTCGTCCTCAACGAGCAGCTGACGCGCATGATGAATCGGCGGAAGGAGAAGAAGATCGGCGTGTCGACGGTCGAGCAGGGTGCCATGATCGTGAAGGGCTGGAACCTGTACTACGAACAGAAGCCCGCCACGCCGGCCGCTCTTCGATACCGCCCGAACGACGATTGGCCACTGCTTAAGGGTGCGCACTGATGCCTGCGCGCCTTGCGCCGCTCACGAAAGAGGATCTCGAAACCAAAGACTGGGTCCCCTGCGTGGTGTACCGCGCCTTTCTCGCTGCTGGGCCATCGAAGATTCTGGATGTCGCCAGTATCGAGCGCCGCGGGCCGTGGACCACGGCCATTGCGCGCCTCATTCGCGATGGGTGGATGCGGAAGGTGGGCCGCGTTGGGAGATTCACCGTCTACGAAGCGCTTCGAGAGCAGCTGCCGCCCGAGCACCTCCCTCAGCCCACGGCGGGTATGCGCCGGTCGGCAACCGACGAACGGCTTCTCAAGGTCATCCGCAAAGCGCGGGCTGCGCGCAAATCGGCCTTGGCGAGTCGCATGGGGCAGGCCCTCTTCGAGATCGAGAAGGATCTCCAGGAGGCGCGGGGCTCTCTGTGACTGCCTGCCGTCACCCCGACCGAGAGCTCCGCCGCCGCATGGCGGCTGGCATCTGGGTCTTCCGAGCCCAGTGCCAGTCATGCGGGAGGGGTGTCGGCGCGAAGCTCGACGTGACGCGGATCCCCAAGCCGCTCGACGTTCCGCTGTGGGACTACAAGTTGGAGCGCGAGGGCCGGAAGAAGAAGCCCACGGCGAAGACACGCTCCCGCCAGGCCTTCTACCGCTCGAAGGAGTGGAAGCGGCAGCGGGACCGCGTGCTCGCTCGAGACGGCTTCATATGCCACCTGGTCGTCGGTCCTGACGGGGAGATCTGCGGAGCGGAGAACGCCACGCAGGCCCATCACGTCCGCTACAGCGACCCGATCGAGGACACGCCGGACAGCGACCTGATCTCCGTCTGCGAAGACTGCCACGACGCGCACCACGAGAAGGTGATGCGCGCCTAGTCATACCTGAAAACCTGAGTCTCATCGGGGGGTGGGAGATGAAGCGAACGGGGGCGGACAGCCCGAAGTTCAAGAAGCTTGCGAGGCTGACTGGGGACAAGCTGCGCGGCGCGCGTGGAGGCATGGAGGGCCTGTGGCACTTCACTGCCAAGCACGCGCCGCGGGGCGACATCGGTCGCTGGGATGACGAGGACCTGGCGGACGCCTACGGCTGGACGCTCGACGACGGTCCGGTCTCCGTGCTCATCGAGGCGCTGGTCAAGTCCCAGCTGGTCGACGAGCACCCGGAGCACCGGCTCGTCGTCCACGACTGGCCCGAGCACGCCGACCGGCACGTGCACAGAGCGGTCATGCGCCTACTGGTGCCGTTCGCGGACGGAACGCTCCCGCGCCTGTACGAGGGCACTGAGAAGGAGCGCCGCGCTTGGGGGGAGAAGTACCCCGACAAGTGTGGATCCGGTGGGGGGCCCACCGGGGGGCCCCGCGGGTACGAGCCAGAGCCTAGCCAGAGCCTAGCCAAGCCAGAGAGAGAAGAGCCGGACTGCTCTCTCGTGGAGCAGGTCCCGGATCTCGAGCAGAAGGCCCTGGCCTACGCCCACGAGAACCGGCCGGACGTCGCCCGCACGTGGCTGGCCTTCTGGCCGAAGTTCGTGTCGAAGAACGCCGGGCCGCTACGGAGGCCCCGCGACTGGCTCGAGCTCGCGCAGCGCTGGATCCGCGAAGAGCGTCTCGAGGGCCCGGACCCCGAGGAGAAGTTCCAGCGCCAGGTGGCCAGCGCGAACCGGACGCTCGTGGAGCAGACCGGCTCCCCGCTGGCGCCCGACGAGGAGGCCGAGCTCCGCTCGGGCACGAAGGTGCTGGAGATCCTGCACCGAAGACGGCGCAGGCCTCCCAGGAAGGTCGTGGAGCTCGCCGATCGCATCGCTTCACATGGAGGACCCTGAATGCCAACCCCGGATCTCGACAGGCGATTCACCTATCACCCGCCGAAGGAAGGCCAGCCCGCGCGGTACACGAGCCTGCGTGTGACCACGCGCATGAACTGGCCCAGCACATCGACGCCCAGGTCCCGGACTCCCGCGAGAAGGCGCTGGCGCTCACGAAGCTCGAGGAGGCCGTGATGTGGGCCAACGCGGGGATCGCCCGGAACGAGTGAGATGGCGAAGCAGCACTACGCCACGCACAACGGCCGCCGCCCCGTCGCGATGTGCGACCAACGCATCACGCGGCTGGACCGGCTCGCGTACACGTGGGGCCGAGTGGACTGCCGTCGCTGCCTGGCCTGGAAGCCGAACGATCAGCAGGAGCTGCGCGGGGTCCGGCGGATTCGGAGGCTACGCCGTGGCTGACCCGATCCCGATCCACCGCAAGGCGCGGAGGAAGGCGAACACGCACCAGGTCCACCAGCCGGGTCTGTTCGACACGCACCCCATGGCGCGCCGAGGGGACCACGACAGCTCCCACCAGGCGGCAGACGCCCACCAGGCCTCGGGTCGTGCAGATAGCGAGCGACAGACGGCCCTGCGGCTCGTAAAGCGATACCCGGGGCTGACCTCGAAGCTACTAGCCGAGAAGAGCGGCATCGACCGTCACGTGCTCGCGCGCCGGCTCCCCGAGCTCGCCGACCGCGGGCTGATCGAGAAGGTGAAGCAGCCCGGGAAACACCTCACGTGGAGGCCCCTGTGATGTTCTGGATCGGACTTGGCTGCGGAACGGTGCTGGGCATCGTGCTCGCGCTGGTGGCCGTCTGGGCCTTCATCTGCCTGGGCACGAGCGCCCTGGCCGAAGGCTTCAACCCGGACCCGATGTGATGCCGCGCGCACGTGAGATCTCCGAGGAGAAGTGGGTCCAGGAGCGCTGGGCTGCCCGGCAGGCCTGCATGGACGCAGCGGAGGTTGTCGAGAAGGAAGTGCACGGCCAGCTGGTGAAGGTCACGGTCTACCCGACCGCGGAGCCCTCCATGGCGCGCAGGAAGCCGTCGAAGGAGGACTACAAGCGCGCCGGCTTCCAGCCGTGGTTCCGCCAGATCAGCGCCGCCTACGCCATGGGCGGAGAGGTCGACTAGTGGCCCGGGGTGGGCGGCGAGGCCCGACGCTTGGGGAGGTCGGAGAGCAGGCACTGCGCGACGGGAAGGCCGTGGTCACGTCGGCACCACGGCAACTAGCCGACGTGCCCCAGGCGGTGCTGCGCGAGTTCGAGAGCCGGATGACGGCTGGAGAAGAGAAATACGCCCGCTTCCTGGAGGCACGGAAGATCCGAGGCCAGATCCTCTGGTGGGAGTTCGAGCCGATGTCCTTCCGGCTGGGACCGGCGAACGCCAAGCGCCAGGAGGAGGCTTGGTACACGCCCGACTTCGGGGTGCTGCTGGCTGACCGCAGCTATGAGCTCCACGAGTACAAGGGCGACGACTGGCAGGAAGCGTCCAGGGTTCGGATCAAGGCCGCCGCACGCCTGTTCCCGATGTTCCGGTTCTGGGGCATCCAGCCCCGGAGCTTTGGTTACGAGCCCGAGGAGTTCCCTGCATGAGCTGGTCGGAGTTCTGTGAAGCGACGCTGCGCGCCGCCATTCTGGGGACCGTTCTTTCGGCTCTCATCGTCGTCACCGTAGCCGCTGTGTCGTGGGTGCTGGAGTGAGGAGGATGCGCGAGAAGGGTCAGCGCGTGGTCCACCACACCGCGGAGCGCCACGGCAGATCGACGCTCTGTGGCCTGACGCTGCAGGAGCCAGAGTTCCCGAACGCCCACGTGAGCTGCCGGCAGTGCGCGCGCTCCCTGGTCGAGACCGCACAGAGGCTTGCCTCTTCGATCGACCCCGTGCTGCGACGGGAGTTCGGTGTCTGATGGAGGACTTCGATGGAGATCGTCCGGCTGCTGTCAGCGGTGCGGATCCGGCACAGCACGGAGGAGCAGCTGCAGGACGGGATCGCCCAGGTGCTGGAGAGCGAGGGGATCGCGTTCGAGCGGGAGGTGGCGCTGACGCGCTCGAGCCGGATCGACTTCATGGTGGGGACGGTCGGGCTCGAGGTGAAAATCAAGGGGCCGGTCACGGCGGTGCTTCGGCAGCTGTACCGCTACGCATGCTCTGCGGAAACCACGAGGCTCGTGCTGGTGACGACGCGGGCGCAGCACCGGAGGCTTCCGGACATGCTCTGCGGAAAGCCCGTGACGGTGGTGTACCTGGGTCCGCTGTGACGTGGGGAGATGCGAAGCTGGTAGGAGGTGGGAAGGCGTGGGAGATCACGTGCAAGCCGCACGTGATGACGCGCCTCAAGCAGGTCTTCTCGAAGGCGAACAAGATGCAGTTCGGGACGGTGCAGCTATCTGCGTCCGACGAGAACTGTCGGGACCTTCAGTGGTTCTGCCAGCGGTTCCCGCTGGAGATCTCGGACCCGCACGAGCTCGAGGAGCGCGCCAGGCGCTACGACGCGCGCCAGGCGACGACCACAGCCATCCTGCAGGGCGAGTACGAGCTGCCCGACCTGCGCATGGCGCTCCCGCCGCGGGAGTACCAGGCCCAGGCTGCAGCCCTGACGCTGGCGAACGGATCGCTGCTCCTGGCCGACGAGCTCGGGCTGGGCAAGACCGTGACGGCGATCGCGATGCTCGCCGGCGGCCTGCCGGATCAGACCTTCCCTGCGCTGGTCGTCTGCCCGACCCACCTCACCGCCCAGTGGCAGCGGGAGCTTGAGCGCTTCCTGCCTGGCATCAACGTGCACGTCGGGAAGAAGGGTCAGGCCTACGACCTGGACCCGCAGCCAGACGTCCTCATCCTGAGCTACACCAAGCTGCGCGGTTGGGCGGAGGAGCTCGCCGGGCATGTGCGCGCAGTGATCTTTGACGAGTGCCAGGACCTCCGCACCGGACAGGGCAGCTACAAGTACGAGGCGGCCTCGCACATCGCCGCCCAGGCCCACTTCCGCATGGGCCTCAGCGCGACGCCCATCTACAACTACGGCAGCGAGTTCTGGAACGTCCTGGACGTCTTGAAGCCGGGTGCACTGGGCAGCCGGGACGAGTTCCTCCGAGAGTGGTGCCATGGCTCCTACGGCGACCGGAAGTGGCGCATCTCCGACCCTGAGGCCTTCGGAACCTTTCTGCGCGAAACGGGGATGATGCTGCGGCGCACGCGCGCCGATGTCGATCGCGAGCTCCCGTCCCTCACCCGTGTCGTTCAAGAGGTGGAGTCGAACCGAGAGCGGCTGCGTGACGTGGAGCGCGGCGCACTGGATCTGGCCCGCATCATCCTTTCCCAGGGCGGATCGAACTTCGAGAAGATGCAGGCGGGCAGCGAGTTCTCGAACAGGCTGCGCCAGGCGACAGGTCTAGCGAAGGCGCCCTACGTGGCGGACTTCGTGAAGATGTTGATCGACACAGATGACGAGCCCGTGGTGCTCTTTGGCTGGCACCGGGCCGTCTACGACGTCTGGGTCCAGCTGCTGCACTACTACGACCCGGCCATGTTCACGGGCAGCGAGAGCCCGACTCAGAAGGCGAAGTCTATCGACCGCTTCCTGAGCGGCGACACGCCGCTGCTGATCATGTCGCTGCGCTCGGGATCCGGCGTGGACGGACTGCAGAAGGCCTGCTCGCGCGTGGTCGTCGGCGAGCTCGACTGGAGCCCCGGCGCGCTCGAGCAGTGTATCGGGCGCGTTCACCGAGACGGCCAGGCGCACCCGGTGTTCGCCTACTTCCTGACCGCACTCGAAGGCGCCGACCCGATCATGGTGGACGTCCTGGACCTGAAGACCGAGCAGATCGAGGGCGTGCGCGATCCAGGCGCCGATCCGGTCATCCAGCGTCAGATCGACCCGGATCACGTGAAGCGTCTCGCCGAGGACTACCTGCACCGCTATGGAAGGCGGTCGTGATGGGCCTGGTGCTCGGCACGGTGCAGATGGCGGAGAGGCTTGGGCTCGACCCGGAGCTGGTGGACATGAGTAGCTTCCGCTCGCCGCACCTGTCGGTCGTGAAGCTGCGCGACGGTGAGCAACTGCTCTACCTCCGCACCTCGCCGAACGCGTTTCGCGAGTCGCACATGGACATCGTAGGGGCCTCTGCGCGCGCCAGGCAGCGGCAGCGAGAGCTGATGCGCAGAGAGCAGCTGGCGCGGCGCCATGAGCGCGCGCTGGAGATCCGCGAGATGAGGGTCGCGGGAAAGTCTTGGTTGACGATTGCCGCGGACCTCGGCCTCCAGAACCAGGAAGCCGTGTTCGCCTGCCTGTCATGGGAGCATCGCTAATGGGTGACGAAGAGATCTGGCCGGTCGCGATCGGCACGAACGGCATCGTGCACATGGGAGCGCCCGGGTGGTGGATCCGACTGACGCCGGGCCAGGCGCGCGCTCTCGCCGCGAAGCTCGAGGTCCAGGCCGACGCATCAGAAGGGAAGGCCACGAAGCGTGCCAGCTGAGTCTCCAATCAGCGCGGACCGCGTCCTGTACGAGTACCTGGCGCTGAAGGAAGCGCTCACGTCGACTCGGGGCGGCGGCCGGCTCGTGTGGGTGCCTGCGGCGCGCTGCGAGAAGGATGGCTGCACCGGCGCGCCCACCTACCTGCGTGACGGGCTCCTCCGCTGCTCGAGGTGCCACCTGAAGTGGCCCGAGGAGCGCGCGATCGCTCCGGCGACAGGGGCGCGCCGAAGCTCGGGCATCGAGTATGGCCTGCAGCGCCTCGGAGACCTGGTGCGCGCCGTTCAGTCGCCGGCGCTGTGGCAGCGGCGCTGCTGGTACATCTACGTGGCGGGGGACGTGGATGAAGCCGGTTACCCGCGCCGCGGGCAGGCCCCCGGTTCCCAAGATGCTGTCGCGCTGGAATGCGCACGCCGCTGGCCGGCTGCGATGGTGTGGAACCGGTTTCTGGTCACGGCGTTCGTGCGCGATGCGCGGCGCCAGGTGGAGGAGCATCTGAGATGGGCGGCAGGCTTGCGATCAAAAACGATCCGGAGTGGCTGACGACCGGTGAGTTCGGCCGCAGGGCCGGCGTGGATCGGCGCACCGTCTGGCGCTGGATCAAGGCAGGGCAGCTTCGCGCGAAGCGCGTCGGCGGACGCTACCGCGTGCACGTCTCGGAGCTGTCCACGGCCTAGCGTTTCGTCTCACGTCGAGATCGCCGCAGCGCGACCCTGGGCGCCGTATTCGTCCCATCTCGTCCCATCTCGTCGCGCGTTCAGGGGTTGCGCCGCTCACAATCAACCCCCATATTCTCCAAGGCTGTCACACGCGCGCCTGAGGGCCGCTGAGACAGGCAACCCCGGGGCGGCTCGCCGGGATCCGATGCAACGCGCGTAGCACGTTGCGAGCCCGCTCCGGGACTTTCCCTGGGTTCTGTGATTCACCCTCCAGCCCCCGCTCGGCTGCGCTGGGCGGGGGCACCCCCGATGGCATTCGAGCGCGTCGAGCTCAACACCGATGAGGTGATCGCCGACCTGGAGCGCCTGGGCGAGAAGCTCAGCGGCCAGGTCATGGCGCGAGTGCTCAACCGAACGAGCACCACCGTGAAGACGGCCATGAGCCGCATGGTGCGCCAGGAGCTGAACCTCCGAGCGAAGGACATCAACGCCCTGGTGCGCGTCCAGCGGGCGAGCCGTCAGAGCCACGTGGTCACGATCACGGTGCTCGGCAGGTCGGTCCCGCTCATCGACTACGCGGCCAGGCAGACCGCGCGCGGCGTCACCGTGAAGGTGAAGCGCCAGGGCGGGCGGAAGCTGGTCGAGGGCGCATTCATCGCGACGATGCGCTCGGGCCACAGGGGCGTGTTCAAGCGGAAGGGAGCCAGGCGGCTACCCATCCGCGAGCTCTTCTCCACGGCCGTAGTGCAGTACCTGGACGATGACGAGGTGATCGGCCAGCTCGGCCAGGTCGCGCGCGACGCCTTCGAGAACCACCTGGACCGCGAGATCCGCTTCCGTCTGGCCAACTGAATCACGTTTGCGGCGGGTCGTGCTGCGCGGACGTGCATAGGGGGGCCTGGGGCACGAAAGCGCGGTGCGGCCCGCCACCCGACTGGGAGAGAACGGAATGATGAAGGCCGAAGAGGTGCACGCGGACTCGAGCAAGGCGATCGGACGGCAGGTCCAGTGCGGCCTGCGGCATCCAGGCGCGACCTTCGACGTGATGTCCGCCGCGGGCGGCCAGCTGCTGGCGTGCAGGGTGAGCGATGGGAAGGAATTCGCCTTCGACGCCGGAGACGTGACGATCGTCGGCGACAGGCACGACCGCGCTCCCGCCACGGCCTTCGGCACCGACGACCTGCGCCGCGCACTGCGCGCGGCGGACCGAGAGCTGGTGGAGATGAAGCGTGAGCGCGACGCCGCGCTCAAGCGGGCGGAGGCTGCCGAGAAGCTCGGGAACGGAGGCGGCGAGAAGCTGGCGGCAGCCGAGGAGCGCGCGGAGAAGGCCGAGGCCGAGCTCGCCGCGGCGAAGAAGGGCGGCGGATCGAAGAAGTAGGCCGAATCCTCAACGACTTCAAATACTTACGCCTTATTCACATGCAAGTATCTGGAATCATTGAGGATTTCGCGGGTCCTTTGGGCCGGTCCCGCACATGCGGGTGCGCGGACGG
>JAJDER010000044.1 GCA_029259725.1 Planctomycetota bacterium
GCTCCGGTGGGAGCTCCGGTTTGACCCACCCCGGGTAGATGTCCACGGGGGCGCCCTTCCAGCGGGTGTAGTGGAACGGCACGGGGATCTCCGGTGACCCCTTCTTGAGCAGCCACGGGGTGTAGACCTCGTGCCACCAGCAATCGGGCGCCCCGTCGAGATGCTGCAGCACGTCGGTCAAGTGGACGAACTGCTCATGGGACGCGTCGAAGATGCCCATCAAGCCCAGTTCGGCCGAGCGCGCCATGGCCTGGGCGTAGAAGTGCCGCGAGGCGACGAGCGACTCCACCGCAGCACGCGGCAACTGCGGCGAACCCGCGAAGCCCCCACGCTCCGTCGCCTGGGCGAGGTACAGCCGTGCCAGGGCGAAGACCGCATCGACCGCCACGGCCCGATCCGTGGTGACCTCGTGCTCGAGCCGCGCGATGGCCTCGGGCAAGCGTCCCGCTTCGCGCAGCGCGGTGATCAGCCGGTACCGCAGCGACATGTCCTCGGGGCTCAAGTCCGCGGCCGCCTCGAGCAGTTCCAGCGCCTCGGCGGACCGACCCAGGTCATGCAGTACCCCGGCCTCGGCCGCCATCAACATGACGCCGTGCGGCCAGAGTTCGCGCGCCTGCCGCAACTGCTCCAGGGCGGCCGAGCTCTCGCCGCGTCGATGCAGGATCGTTCCCATCTCCATGGCCGGCACGTGCGAACCGGTGCGCAGGGAACCCACGTGCTCGTAGGTGGCGTAGGCCCCAGCCAGGTCGCCCGACTCCAGCTGCTGGCGCGCGCTCATCATGTACCAGGAACCGGGCAGGCGCCGGGCGATGGACCACGCCGCAGGCGCCGCGAGCACCAGCAGGGCCACGGCAACCGGCACCCGCCCCGTCCACGGAGGTCGCAGCGGCGTCCGCTCGGGCTGGGCTGCGCCGCCCAGCCCGAGCAGGCAGGCGAACATGGCCATCGTCGCCCCCAGGGTGAACGGGACCTCGAAGAGCCCCCCCACCGTGAGCACGGCCAGCGAAGCCAGCAGCCCGGCAGCCAACCCGAAGCGCTCCCGGTCCGGCGCGGTCACGAGGCCCCGCGCGAGCATCCAGCCGGCACTGGCGAGCAGCGCCAGGTGCAGCAGCAGGCCCACCAGGCCGAGCTCCGCCAACACTTGCAGCAGGTCGTTGTGCGCGTGGGCGACCACCGTGGTCAGCCGCTCGTAGCTCGGGAAGACCACGGCGAAGTTCCCGGCGCCCACGCCGAGCACGGGGTGGTCGAAGGCCATCTCCATGGTCTTGCGCCACATGAGCATGCGGTGCACGCCGTCTTCGAGGCCGGCGACGACGACGGCGCGCTGGTACACGTCCTTCGCCAGCCCGCGCGCGCCCTCGGAGAACGGCAGGACGGCGAGCACGACGACCAGCGCGACCAGGCCGAGGCGCGGCAGCCGTGCGGGACGCCCGGCCGCGGTGATCCTCGTGCGCATCGCGAACAACACCCCGACCACAGCCATGCCGAAGATCGCTCCGAGCTGCCCGGCCCGGCTCGACAGCAGCGACAGATAGGCCAACAGCCCGCCGAGCAGCGCCAGCGCCGGCAGCGCGCGGGGCCACAGCGGTCGGGACGACAGCGCGACCGCGAAGGCCAGCGGCGCCAGCAGCGTCACGTACGACGCCGCCATGTTGTTGTGGACGAAGAGCCAGGAAGCGAACTTGGAGCTCGACGGGAGCAGGGTCCCCTCGACGTGCAGGATCGCCGCCGCGTCCACGAGGACCGCCAGCGCGCCCACCGAGAGCACGACGCGCACCACTGCCCGCGACCAGGCCGGATCCGCCACGAGCTGGCGCAGACTCCGTGTGATGCCCAGCATTCCCAGCAGGATCAGCGCGCGCGTCATGGCGTAGGGCGCATTGGTCGCCCACAGCACCGAGAGCGCCGACCACCCGGTCAGCAGCGCGAGGAAACGCTCGGGCCAGGTCGAGGGTGCGACGGCATGCGGCCGCGCCAGGACCTCGGTGGCCTCGGTCGCCAGCGCCATCACTCCGAGCAGCGACACCAGCAGCTTCTTGAAGAGCTGCGTGTCGGCCGCGAACGGGTCCACCGCCAGCGGCACGAGCAGGGCCGCGACGACGAGAAGACGACGCAAGAGCGACGGGGCGAAGGGCGGGGAGGCGGCCATCGGCAGGCGCGCATTGTGCGTCGCGCGGCGGCCATCCGCCACAGTTGGCGGCCTCCCGACCGTATGGGACACTTCGGGGAATGACCGGCCTCTCCCAGCGCGCCCGCCACGAGATCGAGATGCACCGTCAGGTGGCGCACATGTATCGCCGCCGGTCTCAATGGGCCTTTGCCGAGGACTTCCAGCAGGAACGGAACGACGTGCTGATGTCCCTGGCCCCGGAGCACGCCGAGGCCATCGCCCTGGATCTGGGCTGCGGGACGGGCGTGATGCTGGACAAGCTGGCCGGCCGCTTCGACCGGGTCGTCGGCCTCGACATCAGCCAGGAGATGCTCGAGGGTTTCGACTTCTCGCACCTGGCCGAGGGCAAGGCGGTCCACCTGGCCCGGGCCGACATGCACGACCTGCCCCTCGACGACGACCTGTTCGACGTGATCATCTGCCGCTCGGCCCTCCATCACATGGACGACGAGGGCAAGGTGCTGAGCGAGATCGCCCGGATCCTCAAGCCCGATGGCGTGCTCGTGCTGGGCGAACCGGCCAATGACAACGTGCTCACGCGGTGGGCCCGCTGGTGGGTCAAGCGACGCCCGTCGTACGGCACGCTCCACACCATCGATCGCGCCTACACCCGCGGGCAGTTGAGGACCCTGCTCGAGGGCGCGGGCCTCGAGGTGCGCCGCGAAGTGCGCTTCGGGTTCATCGCCTACCCGCTGTGCGACAACCCGGACCTGGTCCCGATCCTCAAGCACCTGCCGGGAGCCACGGCGCTCGGGGCCCTGCTCCGCGCCGTGGACCGCGGGCTGGCCAAGATCCCGCTGCTTCGCAGCCAGTCCTGGTACACCATGCTCGAGGTCGGACGCCGGACGTGAACGCTCGGCGTTTCGCACTCGGCCTGATCGTGTCGGCCGTCCTCGTCGGGCTCGTCCTGGCCGTGCTCGACCTGCAGGCCCAGGCCGCCCAGCAGGGCGTGACGCAGATCCTGTCGCACCTGCACTACGGGCACGTCGCCATGGCGTTCGCGCTGTACGCGACCAGCTACCTCGGCCGCGCGCTCCGGTTGGTCGTGCTGCTGCCCGGGTCACGGCAGGCCGGCGGGATGCTGCTGCTGGCCTCGATCAGCGCACGACACAACCTGCTCAACCTGCTGCTGCCGCTGCGGTCGGGCGAGGCCAGCCTGCCTCTGATGCTCAAGCGCGAGGCGGGCTTCAGCCTCGCCGAGGGCACGGCGGCGCTGCTCGTGGCGCGCGTGCTCGATCTGCTCTCGGTGGGCCTGTGGTGCCTGGTCGGCCTGGCCCTGGCCGCGCCGGGTTCGACGACCGACGACACGCTGCTGCGCGTCGGGGGCGTGGTACGTGCCGGGCTCTTCGCCCTGGCGCTGCTCCGGCCCGCGGCGCGGGTCGTCTCGAAGGCCTCGCCGGATTCGCGGCTCGGCTCCTTCCTGCGGCGCACCTTCGGTCACCTGGGCGAGATCCCCACGCCGCGGCTGCTGAACGCGACGCTCGTGTCGCTCGGCACCTGGCTGCTCACCTACGCCGCCTGCTTCGCCGTCGTGCGCGCCATGGTCGGCGAGAACGGCGTGGCCGCGGCGCTGGACCAGATCGACTTCGGCCAGAGCCTGGTGGGCACCACGGGCCTGCACCTGATGGGCATCCTGCCCGTGAACACCGTGGCCGGCGTCGGTGCTTGGGAAGCAGGCTGGACCGCGGGCTACGTGCTGGCCGGAGTCGGTGAGCTGCCGGCGCTGGTCTCCGCGGTCGTCAGTCACGTGGTCATCTTCGTGTTCATCGCGGTCCTCGGGGGCCTGGGGTTCCTGACCCGCGGCCCAGGACGGGCCGACGCGGAGTCCGCACCGGATGCCGCGCCGGATGCGATGCCGGGGATCGAACCGGAGGCCGCGGCATCCCCAGGCCGACCCACGCCATGACCCGGGTCACGGCCACGGCTCGCGCTCTCGTGCGCATCAGCAGCGCGCTGAGCACGTCGCTCGGGCAGCTTTCCTTCAGCGATCCCGTGACCCACGTCTACGACCCGACCGCCTACGCCGCCCGCCCCCATCGCGTGTTCCTGGAGCGCTTCACGCGCCCCGCCTGCGAGGCGCTCCTGCTGGGCATGAACCCCGGCCCCTTCGGCATGGCCCAGACCGGCGTGCCCTTCGGCGAGGTGGCCCTGGTCCGCGACTGGATGGGCATCGAAGAGCCCGTCGAGCGCCCCGAGCGTGAACATCCCAAGCGCCCCATCCAGGGGTTCGCGTGCCCACGCAGCGAAGTCTCCGGGTCCCGCCTCTGGAGTTGGGTCCGGGAGCGCTACGGCACGCCCGAGGCCTTCTTCGAGCGGTACTTCGTCTGGAACTTCTGTCCGCTGGTGTTCATGGAGGAGAGCGGGCGCAACTGCACACCGGACAAACTGCTCGCCCCCGAGCGCGCCGCCCTCTACGCGTTGTGCGACGAGGCGCTCCGCCAGGTCGTGGAAGCGCTGTCGCCGCGTTACGTGATCGGCATCGGCAAGTTCGCCGAGAAACGTGCGCGCCAGGCGCTCGGTGATCGCGACGACCTCGTCATCGGCACGATCCTGCACCCCAGCCCGGCAAGCCCGCTCGCCAACCGGGGCTGGGCACCCCAGGCCGAGAAGCAGCTCAACGCGATCCTCGGCGAGGCCTGACTGCCGGCCCCCGCCTTGGCGGGGTGGAATGGTCGGGGTGACTGGATTCGAACCAGCGACCTCAGCGTCCCGAACGCTGCGCTCTACCAAACTGAGCCACACCCCGACTCAGGCGCCGCGCGGTCTCGGGATGAAGCGACCGGGGGCCCGTATTGAGCCGGGTAGTTTGCCGACCGCTCCGCCGCCGCGCAAGGCCCAGGGGGGCGGCTCCAGGCGCCCGTGAGGGCCGCCGAACGGAGCCCGACTAGCCCCCGATGGAGACGAACATCCCGCCATTCTCCTCGGCCAGCAGCTTCAGGTCGTCGCCACCGAAAGCGCCCACGAAGATCACGTGGATCTGGACGCCCATGTACTGGTTCGCGCGGCGGACCTCGGCGCGGATCTTGTTGATGTCGGTGGTCTTGCCCACCGTCGGCTCGCCGTCGGTGAGGAAGAAGATCGTGTCGACTGGGGTCTTGCTGCGGCCCTCGGTCTTGTACGTCTCGGGACCCTTCTTGCGGTCGTCGCCGACGTCCTCGCCCAGCGCCGTCATCAGCGCCAGGTAGGTGTTGGTCTGCCCGTCGTTGGCCTTGATGTCGCTCAGGCCGGTGCGCGCGCGGAAGCCGGCCGCCGCGCCACCCAGAGGCTTCAGCTTCTGGATCCAGCTCGCGGCGTTGTTCTTGTTGAGCACGTTCGCCCGGACCAGGTCCTTCTTCCACGGATCCACTCCCGTGGCAAAGGACACGATGTTGAACATGGTCGATTCGGGCAACTCGGCGACGGTGCTGGTCAGCTCCTCCTTCACGATCGCCAGCCGCTGCAGCGACTTGTACTCACGCCCCATCTGCCGCAACCGCTCGGGGTCGCCGAAGGGCGTGTCCATGCTGTCGGAGACGTCGATCACGAACAGGATCGCCTCGGACTTGGTGTCGACACCCAGGAACTCGGTCTGGCCCTGGGTGTACTGCGTGCCGACCAGGCGTTCCTTCTTGCGCGCGGCCTCGACGGCCTCGTAGTCCGGCAGGTCCCAACGGTTCTCGTTGCGGTCCCACCAGGCTTCCCACGGCGCCGGGTCGTCCTGGAAGTCGCGCAGCGTCATCGACTTGAGTGCCGTGTAGGCATCCCCGGCGAGACGGCCTTCCTCGACCTTCATGCGCTCGATCAGCGGGCGGATGCCGGACTTGAGGCGTACGTCGACCACGGCTTGAACGGCCCTCGCGCGGACGCGCCAGTCGGCATGTTCCATGGCGCCCAGGACCGCGGCCTCGGCGCAGATCCGGTCGCCGATGTCCACCAGCGCTTCGAGCGCGGCCCGGGCGACGGCGCCGTCACGGTCGGCGGCGAGTTCGGTCAGCGGCTCACACGCGCGCAGGTCACCGAGGTGGCCCAGGCCGGCGGCGGCGCCGAGCTTCACGCCGATGTCCTTGTGCCCGAGCAGTTGGGCCAGCGGCTCGAAGGCGATCGGGTCGCCCATGCCACCGGCGGCCTCGGCGGCCCCGGTGAGGACGAGCTCGTTCTTGGAGTACTTCCGGTTGTCGAGAATCTCTTCGACCAGGTACTGGGCGACGGCCGGGTCCTTCATGCCGGTGACCGCCTCGACGGCCGCCTGCCGCACCGTGAAGGCCTCGTCCTCGAAGGCCAGCAGCAAGGCCTTGGCAGCACCGACCGAGTCGATGCCGTCGAGGACCTTGATCGCCTCCCAGCGCTCGGCCTCGGTCTTGTCGGCACCGTAGTAGACCTTGAACTCGCGCACGAGGTCGTCGTCCTCGTCCGCCGCGAGGCAGGGCGGGGCAAGGACCAGGCCGATGACGAACAGGATCGACAGCTTCAAGGGAGACACCGGACGAGACGGGGGACCGGGAGACCAGCGCCCCACCGTACCGGGCGCCACCGATGCGGTGAAGTCGGGCCGCGAGCTTCGTAGACTGCTGCGGTGCTTCCTGTCTCCCGCCGAATCCCAACCTGCGTGTCCTGGGCGTGGCTCGTGGCCGAAGCCTCGACCCGGCGATATGCCCGGCTAGTGCGCCCAGAAGGCCTCGAGGTGCCCAGTGCGGTGGTGATGCTGTTCGCCTCGCGGACGCCGCCCGTCGAGGTCGAGCGGGTGGCGCGTGCCACCGAGGCGCTGGCCGCCGGCGGGATCCCGGTTCCGGCTCTCTATCGGGTCGAGCCCGAGGAACGCCGCATCGTCCAGGAAGACCTCGGCACGGTGCACCTTGCCGACGGGCGCGCCCAGGGCCTGGACCTGCGCGGACTCTACCGCCAGGCCGTCTCCCTGCTGCCTCGCCTGCAGGCCCTGGACCTCGACACCTGCCCGTCGCCCCCCCTCGATGCCGAGCGCATGAACCGCGAGCTGCAGCACTTCGCGCGGGGAGCGGTGGCCTCGGGCGGCCCGGCCCTGGACGAGGACCTCACCCACCTGGCGGAGGCGGCCGCAGCCCTGCCGACGGTCCTCTGCCATCGCGACTACCACGCGCGCAACCTGCTGGTCCAGGACGGTCAGCGACTGCGCGTGATCGACCACCAGGACGCGATGCCGGGGCCGGCCCCCTACGACCGCGTGTCGCTCGGCTACGACCCCTACGTGCAACTGGCCGACGAGACCCGCGACGCACTCGCGGGCGACGCTCCGGGCACCGCGATCGTCGCCGTCCAGCGACTGTGCAAGGCCATCGGGACGTACGCCCACGCGGGAGGTCCCTGGGCGGCGTGTCTGGCCCCGGCCGCGCGGCAGGCACGACGGCTGCTCCCGCGAACGGGCCTCGTGTTGCACGTGCTCGATGCCGCGCTCGTGCCTCTCGCCCTCCGCGGGAACACCGCGGCCGCCGTACGGACGGGCGGGACCTCGTGAGCGCGAGCCCGGTGTCGGGAACCGTGCCGACCCAGGCCGTGGTGCTCTGCGCGGGTGAGGGTCGACGCCTGCGCCCGTTCACGGAGCGACGCCCGAAGCCGCTGCTTCCGCTGCTCAACGTGCCCCTGCTGCGGCACACGCTGCGCCTGCTCGCGCGTTCGGGGGTGCAGCGCGTGGCCCTCAACGCGTGGTGCTTGTCCGAGCAGATCCTGGCCTTCGCGGAGAGCCGCCCAGAGCCGGGTCTCGACCTGCACGTCGAAGTCGAACCGACCCTGCTCGGCACCGGCGGCGGGCTGGCCAACCTCTCCGGTTGGCGCGGCGACGGGCCGCTGCTCGTGCTGACCTCGGACGTCCTCGCCGACTTCGACCTCGCGGGTCTCGCCAGCAGGCACGCGGCCCGTGGCGCCGAGGCCAGCATGACTCTCGTGACCGACGCCGACATCGAGCGCTACGGAGCGGTCGAGATGGATGACGCCGGTGACCTGACCGACATCGTGGGCCTGGTGGGCCGCCCGGGGACCGCGGCCGCCGTGAACGGAAGCGTGCACCTGCTCTCGGCGGCGTTCCTGGAGCGCTTGCCCGCCGCCGCCGGGCCGTCGTGCCTCGTGCGGGACGGGTACGTCCCCGCGCTGCGCGAGGGAGCCGCCATCGCCGGTTTCGTGCATCAGGGACCCTGGGCCGAGATCGGCACGCCCGAGCTGCTGCTCGCCGCGCAGCGCGCCGCGCTCGCCGGCGACCTGCCCCTCGATCCCGCACTCATGGCCGAGTGCGGACCCAGTGTCCCGACGCGGTCGCGCGTCCACCGCAGCGCGTCCGTGTCCGCCGCCGCCGTGCTCGAAGACACGGTGGTCGGTCCGCGCGCCCACGTCGGCGCGGGTGCCCGCCTCCGGGGCTGCGTCGTGCTTCCGGGCGCGGAGATCGCGCCGAACGCGGTCCACACCGATGCGGTCCTCGACGCGGCCGCGCGGACCGCCCCGGCCCAGCCGCAGAGCACAGCGTGAGCGGCGCGCGCATCCTGCTCCTCGTCGCCGCCCTCGGTGCGCTGCTCGCGTACTTCGCGCTGTTCGGGGAAGCGGGCGCCGACGTCGCCCGTGGTGTCGAGGAGACCGACACGGCCTTTGCGGCCATCGAGGCCGAACTGGCGGCGATGCAGCCCGCCTACACGTTCCTCACGTCACAGGGCAAGCTCCGCCTCGGCGTCAAGGAGCAGCGCGACCTCGTGCAACGCGACCTGGCCGGACTCAAGGGCGATCGCGTGGCCATCCTGACCGACGACGACCTGCATCCGCGCGAACGCTTGCCGCGACTGCGAGAGCTCGTCACACGCTCCGACCAGCTGCTCGCCGGCGCGCGGACGTTCCGTCGGCAGATGGAGGCGCGGGCAGCCTTCATGCGAGACGCGAGCCTCCTTCTGGCGGAGATCCAAGACGTGGATGGGCGACTCGCGGCGCGCGTCGAGCGGGCCGACGCGGGGGGACCGGGGCAGGCCGTGAGCGACGAGCAACGTGCGCGCCATGCCACGCTGGCCACGTCGCTGGCCGAGACCGTCGCCCTGGTGCAACGCGCCGACCAGCTCATCGGGCAGAACCTGGTCCAGGGCACACGCATGGCCGACCAGTCGCTGCGCTCCCTGCGCGAACTGCGCGACGGGATGCGCAACCTCGCGGACGGGCTCGACCTCGACTGACTCTCCGTCCAGGCCGCTGGGGGTCCTGGCTGCTGGGGGTCCTGGCCGCCGGGGGGTCCAGGCCGCTCGGGACCGGCCGCCGTTCAGGCCGCCCTCGACCGGTCTGACCACGGCGGGGCATCACCGGTCCTCAGGGAAGCAGCGGATGATCCGGTGCCACCTCGGCCAGGGCGCGTTCGCTGCTCTCGATGCCGCGCTGTTCGGCGCGCGCCACCCGCAGTTGCACGGTGAGCAGGGCCACGTGTCGCGGGCGACGGGCGAGGGCTCCGGTGAGACGCTGCCGCGCCAGGTCAGGGCGGCCACCGAGCAGGTCGACCAGCGCGCGCTCGGCGCTCGCGTCGGGATCGGCGGGCAACAGTTCCAGCAGCCGGTCGAGGACTGCCGCCGCGCGCAACCGGGACTCGGCCACAGGGTCCGGCGCTTCGGGCAGTAGGGTCGCGGCGACATCGGGCGCGGTCGAGATGAGCAACCACGTGCGCCCGAGTTCGGCCAGTAGGCCGGGGGCCGGAGTGTCCGCCCGAAGGGCGCGTTCGAGCACCGCCGGCGCCTCGCCGAGTCGTTGGTCGGCGCGGAGGGCGCGGGCCAGCAGGAGCAGGGCTTCGGGGACATCGCCATGGCGTTCGACAGCAGCGTCCAAGGCCTCGATGGCTTCCCCCGCCCTGCCTTCGACCAGGGCCGAGTTGGCGCGATCGAGTGTGGTGATCAGCTCCATGGCCTCGCGTGGATCCGCGAGCGGGCCGTCGATGCCGGCGCGTGGACGGG
>JAJDER010000045.1 GCA_029259725.1 Planctomycetota bacterium
TCCTCGGTGTCGAGCGGGTGCATCTCGAGCGCGGCCGCGTAGACCAGGAAGCGCGGCCCGATGAACTCGTCGTGCATGTGGTGCTCGCGCAGGACGTGGCAGACGTCCTGGCACAGGAAGCACTCGATGCACTTGCGGAACTCCTGCACGCGATCGACGTCGGCCTGGGCCATGCGCCAGGTCCCGTCCGCGGCGTCGGGCGCGCGGGGCTTGAAGGGCTTGATCCGCCGCTTGACCTCGTAGTTCCAGGACACGTCCGTGACCAGGTCCTTCACGAGTGGGAAGGCCCTGATCGGCTCGACCGTCACGGGCTGGTCGAGCGGCAGGTCGGACAGCCGCGTCATGCACATCAGTCGAGGGTTGCCGTTGACCTCCGCGGAGCAGGAGCCGCACTTGCCGGCCTTGCAGTTCCAGCGCACCGCGAGATCGTTCGCCGACTCTTCCTGGATACGATGGATGGCATCGAGGACGACCATGCCGTCGGTGACCTCGGTCGTGTGGTCCTCGAAGCCGCCGTCGCCGGACCCAGCGCCGGAGGCCTGGTCCGCTCGACCACCGCGCCAGATGCGAAACGTCGCCCGGCCCATCACTTCATCTCCTCGATGATCGCCTGGTGCTCGGGTTTCAGCGGCGGTCGCTCCAGCCGCCGGATGTTCATCTCGCCGTCGTCGCCCTTGCTCACCACGAGGTTGAACTTCGCGCACTCCTCGCTCTTCTCCGGGAAGTCCTCGCGGTAGTGCGCCCCGCGGCTCTCCTCGCGTTCCAGGCCCGCGCGGGCGACCGCCTCGGAGACGGTCAGCAGGCTGTGCAGGTCCAGCGCCGTGTGCCAGCCCGGGTTGTATTCCCGGTTGCCGGGGACGCCGACCTCAGCCGCCCGCGCGCGTAGGCCAGCGATGGCGTCGCGGGCGCGCGTCATGTCCTCGGCCGTGCGCACGATGCCGACGAGCGACTGCATCGTCTCCTGCAGTTCACCCTGGATGCCGTAGGGACTCTCGCCGCTGCTGCGCTCGAAGCAGGTGAGCGCCGCGGACGCGGTGGACTCGACCTGGGCCTCGTCGATGGCGACGTCGCCGTTCTCTCGCGCGAAGGTGGCGGCGTGGTCGCCGGCGCGCTTGCCGAAGACCAGCAGGTCCGAGAGCGAGTTGCCGCCCAAGCGGTTGGCGCCGTGCAGACCGGCACCGCACTCGCCCGCCGCGAACAGCCCGGGCACGGTGGACATCTGGCTCTGGGCGTCGACCCGGATGCCGCCCATCACGTAGTGCGTCGTCGGGCCGACCTCCATCGGCTCCTGCGTGATGTCGAGGCCCGCCAGCTCCTTGAACTGGTGATCCATGCTCGGCAGCTTGCGCTTGATGTGCGCTTCATGGCCGCCCATGCGTTCGCGAATCCAGCCGATGTCGAGGAAGACGCCGCCGTGGGGGCTGCCGCGCCCGGCCTTGATCTCGCGCACGATGCAGCGGGCGACATGGTCGCGGGTCAGCAGCTCGGGCGGCCGGCGAGCCTCCTTGTCGCCCTGCGTGTAGCGCCAGCCCTCGTCCTCGTTGTCGGCGGTCTGGTCGACGTAGAGGTCGGGGATGTCATCGAACATGAAGCGGCGACCCTCGCTGTTCTTGAGGATGCCGCCCTCGCCGCGCACGCCCTCCGTCACCAGGATCCCGGCCACGCTCGGAGGCCAGACCATGCCGGTCGGGTGGAACTGCACGAACTCCATGTCGATCAGCTCGGCCCCGGCGTCGTAGGCGAGCGTGTGCCCGTCGCCGGTGTACTCCCAGCTGTTGCTCGTGACCTTGAAGGCGCGCCCGATGCCGCCGGTGGCCAGCACGACGGCCTTGCACTTGAACACGGTGAAGCGTCCGCGCTCGCGGTCGTAGCCGAACGCGCCCACGACACGGCCGCCGTGCTTGAGCAGCGTGATGACCGTGCATTCCATGTGGACGTCGATGCCCTGGTGCACACCGTGATCCTGCAGGGTGCGGATCATCTCCAGCCCGGTGCGATCGCCGACGTGCGCCAGCCGCGGGTACTTGTGCCCACCGAAGTTGCGCTGCAGGATGCGACCGTCGCTGGTGCGGTCGAACACCGCGCCCCAGGCTTCGAGTTCGCGCACACGGTCGGGCGCGTCCTGGGCGTGGATCTCGGCCATGTCCGCGTTGTTGAGGTACTGACCGCCGCGCATCGTGTCGGCGAAGTGCACCCTCCAGCCGTCGCGGTCGTCGACGTTGGCGAGCGCGGCGGCGATGCCCCCCTCGGCCATGACCGTGTGCGCCTTGCCCAGCAGCGACTTGCACACCAGGCCCACCGAGACCCCGGTGGAAGCAGCCGCGATGGCGGCACGCAGGCCCGCGCCGCCGGCGCCGATGACGAGCACGTCATGCTCGAACGACCGGTACTCGGACATCAGAGGATTCTCCAGTCGACCCAGATGCCCTTCGCGCACAGGCGCACATAGAGGTCGGAGAAGCCGACCGAGCAGAGGCTCATCCAAGCCCACAGCATGTGCCGCCGATTGATGCAGCTCACACAGCGGTAGGCAACGAAGGCCGCGGCTGCCTTGCTGGCTTCGTCACGCCGACCGCCCAACAGGTGTCGCAGCGAGTGGCAGCTGAGTGTGTAGGTACCCAGCAGGATCACATTGGTGAGCAGGACGAGCGTGCCGACGCCGATGCCGAAAGCAGCCTGCCCCGTGGCCGGGTCCGTGAACCACATGGCCTTCCACACGTCGAAGGCGAGCAGCGCGATGAAGACGAGCGCGATGTACAGGAAGTAGCGGTGGAGGTTCTGCAGGATGAACGGGAAGGACCCCTCGCCGCGATAGGACTTGCGGCCCTCACCCACCGTGCACGCCAGCGGGTCGGCAGCGAACGCCTTGTAGTACGCGCCGCGGTAGTAGTAGCAGGTGAACCGGAATCCTCCGGGTGCCCAGAGGATGAGCAGCGCCGGCGAGAAGGGCATCCAGCTCGGCCACAGCCCGGGCTTCGGTCCGAACCAGCTGTGGGGCGAGTCGCCGAACAGCTCGGGCGCGTAGAAGGGCGAGAGGTACGGCCCGAAGGTGTACTCCACGCCTTGGAACGCCGCCCAGGTCGAATACACGATGAAGGCCGAGAGACCCAGGAAGACGGCAACGGGCTGTCCCCACCAGGCGTCTCGGCGCCTCGTCTCGCCGAACGACCGCCGCTTGAGAATCTCGACGTGGCCCACGCTGTCGTCCTCCATGCGAACTCCGAATTCAGCGGCCGAACCGTAGCGTTCTCCCACCACTCAGGCCAGCATCAGGCGAGCGTGGCCGGGGCGCGGCGCTGCTTCATGGGGGAGCCGACTTCGCGCCCGAGCCCGAGCACCGACGCGACGTCGGGCGGCTTCTTTGCGGGCGCGCACCCGGCCCTTGCGCCTAGAATGGCGCACCCTTCCCTCGGAGAGAGATCCCATGACCACCATGATCCCGACCCTCGGCACCTTCGGCTGGAGCGAGCTGGCCACGAGTGATCTCGCCGCCGCGAAGAGCTTCTACACCGGCCTGTTCGGCTGGGAGCTCTACGACGACTCGATGGGCGAGGGCATGGGCACGTACACGCTCATCGGTGGCAAGACCGACCACTTCGGCGGCATGTACGAGATGAGCGGGCCGCAGTTCGAGGGCGTGCCGCCGAACTGGACCAACCACGTCGGCGTCGAGGACTGCGATGCCGCCGTCCGGCGCGTCACCGAACTCGGGGGCCGGGTGCTCATGCCGCCCATGGACATCCCCGGCACGGGGCGCTTCTCCATCGTCACCGACCCCGGTGGGGCCACCTTCGCCTTGTTCCAGAGCGCCACCGACAAGGACACCGGGGTGCCCTGCGGCGAGACCGTCGGCGCGTTCTGCTGGCGTGAACTGCACACCAAGGACACGGCGGAAGCCGAGGCCTTCTACACCCGGCTCCTGGGCTGGACGGCCGTGACGAAGGAGATGGCGTTCGGCGCGTACACCAGCTTCGTGCAGGGCGACCACCCCGTGGCCGGCATGACGCCGATGACCGCGGAGCAGGGCGAGGCGCCCCCGCACTGGATGACCTACGTGTCCGTGGACGATTGCGACGCGTCGGCCGCGAAGGCGAAGGCGCTGGGCGGCACGATCTGCGTTCCGCCCACCGACTTCCCCGAAGTCGGGCGCTTCGCCATGCTCAACGACCCGGCGGGCGCGGCCTTCTCGATCATCAAGCTGGCCCTGCACCGCTGACGCCTCGGGCGTCCCCGCAGCCTCGCCCACGCCCTCGGCCCCGCGTTCGCGACCGGCCCCGGGACGGGCCTCCGGCCCAGCCGCTCTCGAACCGTCGCCAACCGCCCAACCGCCCTCTCCGGTGTGGACGGCCGCGGCCACCGGGACGGTCTCTTCGCGCCCTCGAAGTACGCCAAGTGGGGTATCTCGGCGGATCGTCTGCGTGAATGGACCGAAGCCTCTGTCCTTGAGTAGAGTCCGTGTTCCAGAGGGCGCCCTACCGAGGAGATCGTGATGAAGAAGCTCATCCGTGCGGCCACGAGAATCGGAGTCCTGGCCATCGCCGTGGTGTTCCTGCAGGCCGTCGGCCTCGCCCAGGAGACCGACATCACGCAGACGCCCAACGCGGCCAACGCGGGGATCAAGAAGTCGCTGACCGATCAGATCGGGCAGGGCCGGGGCGACATCATGACGCCCGACTCGTCGGCCTACATCATCGCCCGCGACCCCTTCCGTGCGATCGCCCGCGGGCGCCAGCTCTTCCAGCGCAAGTTCACCGTCGCTCAAGGTGTCGGGCCACGCACCGGTGACGGCGTGGGTGACATCGAGACCGATGGCTCGCTCGGCGCGGGGCTGTCCGACAGCTGCGCCTCGTGTCATGGCCGACCGCAGGGTGCGGCCGGCTTCGGCGGCGACGTCTTCACCCGCCCGAGCAGCCGCGACGCGCCACACCTGTTCGGGCTCGGTCTCGTGGAGATGCTCGGCGACGAGATCACGTGGGATCTGCGCGCACTCCGATCCCTGGCCATGGCGGACGCCGTGCAGGGCGGCTCGCCGGTCACCGTCTCGCTGGAGAGCAAGGGCATCGACTACGGCAGCCTCACCGCGTTCCCCGACGGGAGCGTGGACACGTCCGAAGTGGACGGAGTGGATGCCGACCTGCGCGTGCGGCCCTTCTTCGCCCAGGGTGGGACGATCTCGATCCGTGAGTTCGTGGTGGGCGCGTTCAACGCCGAGATGGGGCTCGAGTCGTTCGATCCCGACCTCGCGACGGCCGTCGCGGGCGGCACGGTGGTCACGCCTTCGGGCATGCTGCTCGACGGCTCGCTCGATACTCTCGAGGCGCCGCCCGCCGCGCACGTGTTCGACGACCCCGACCTTGACGGCGTCATCGACGAGATCCCCCAGGCCCTCGTCGACCACCTGGAGTTCTACCTGCTGAACTACTTCAAGCCGGCGGTGCGCAGCCCGGAGACCTCTCAGCTGACTGCGGGGCGCGATGGGCTGACCTTCGGCGGGGCGGGCTTCGGTACTTCCGAGACCGATGCCAGTCTGATGAGCGCAGCGAACAAGGGTTTGAAGAGCTTCGACACGGTCGGCTGCACCAGTTGTCATATCCCGGACTTGACGATCGATGTCGACCGGCGCGTGGCCGACGTCGAGACCCGCTACGAAGCGGATGCCGGCAACCCGTTCAACAATCTCTTCGCCACGGCGACGGGGCTGTTCACGGAACTCCAGGACGTGCCGTTCCTTCCCACGCTCAAGCCACCGGTGGGCGACTCCTTCGTCGTGACGAACTTCTTCGGCGACTTCAAGCGCCATGATCTGGGCAGCGGGTTCTGGGAGAAGAACTTCGACGGCACGATCCAGAGGGAGTTCATCACCGAGCCGCTGTGGGGTGTGGGTTCGACGGGCCCCTACGGTCACGATGGCCGCAGCCCGACTCTCGAGGACGTCATCCTGCGGCACGGTGGCGAGGCCCAGGCGGCGCGCGACGCCTTTGCAGCCCTGAACAAGAACAAGCAGGAGCAGGTGCTGGAGTTCCTCGACACGCTCGTCCTGTTCTCGCCGCCGTCCACGGCCTCCAATCTCAACCCGACGGACGAGGGCGCGCTGGACTACCCC
Organism: Planctomycetota bacterium; assembly: GCA_029259725.1. Lineage (GTDB taxonomy): Bacteria > Planctomycetota > B15-G4 > B15-G4 > B15-G4 > JAJDER01. The sequence goes on from JAJDER010000045.1 coordinate 6,104, forward strand.
GTGAACGGACACGGCAGCATCGATCTCGCCGTGCTGTTCAACGTCCCCGGCGACAAGGAGTAGCCGGGGCGGAAGGCCGACTCCGTCGGCGGGCAGAGGCGGCCCGTCGGCGGGGCGGTGGGTGGGCCGGGAAAGCCGAGATCGGTGGGGCGGCGCGGGGGCTCACCAACTCGCCTCGAGTCCCCGCACTCGGGTCGCCGCGGTTATCCTGCGCGCCCTGCATCCCCGCTCCCCCCGACGGATGATGCGAGTGTTCCCTCGAACCGAGCTTCCGGCTCGCCTCGGGCGTCGCGATGGGCGCGGCCTCGGGCGTCGCGGTGAGCCGCGGGTGTTGGCGCTGTTGGCACTGCTGGCCTTCGCGTGCCTTTCCCCTGGCGGTTGCGGCCCGGCCTCCGTCCCCCCGGCCCCGCTCGAGCGACTCACGTTCGTGCTGGCCGCCGACGCCACGAAGCTGTCGGAGGAGCTCGTCCACGCGCGCTTCGTCGTCGGGGAAGAACAGGAACAGTGGACACTCGACGCGCCCCACGTCGCGGTCCGTCCCGACGAAGTGGCGTTGCGCGGCGAGCCGACGACCCGGGCCATCCGCATGCAGCGTCCCGGACGCTACGCCGCCGGGGACTTCAATCGCGTGCGGGTGCGCATGGCCTTCAAGGGTGCCGGCCGCCCCCGACTCAGCGTGGCGTTCCTGCAGCAGGGGCAGCGCGTGATCGAGTCGGAGAAGCTCCGGCTCTGGAGGTCGCAGGAACTGCAGGACCTCGTCATCGACCTGCCCAGCGACGGGACCGACGTCATCGCCGACTCGTTCACGCTGCTGGTGACCGGGGATCGTCTCGATCTCCGCATCGCTTCGATCGAACTCCTCGCCGTGCCGCCGGGGCGGCTGCTCCCGAACGCCGTGACCGGCCCGAAGCTGGTGGACGTGGACGATGAGCTCCGTCGCGGACAGGCGGTCGTCACCGGGCGCGCCCTCGTGACCACGTTGCCGTCGCCACCCGGTGCGCGCCTGAACTTCTCGTACACGCAGCCGGCCCTGGTGGCCGCGAGCAGCGCGCCGTCGTCGCTGCGCCTGAAGCTGAGCGACTCCCGCGGGTGGCAGCGGTCGCTGGTCCTGCCGCACACCGAGCCCGGCGTGTGGCGCACCATGACCCTGCCTCTCGACGTCGAAGGGGAGCCGCCGCTGCGCCTGCGCGTGGAGGTCCAGCCCGAGGGGGAGTCGGTGGGCGAGGCGGCCTGGGTGTTCGCCGAGGCGGCGGTGCGCACGCGGCCGGGGACAGCGCCGGCGAGCCGCGCACCCGGCGAGACGGTGGTCCTGGCCAGCGAGCGTGCACCCCGCGCGAGGCGCCCGTCCGTGCTGCTGGTCACCTCCGACACGCATCGTGGCGACCACCTCGGCCTGGCCGACCAGGGCGTCTCGATCCAGACACCGGTGCTCGACGGACTCGCGGCGCGGGGCGTGTTCTTCGAGGACTGCTTCTCGCCGATCAACGTCACCAACCCTTCCCACATCGGGCTGATGACGGGCCTGCATCCGCGCGACTTCGACATCCTGCACTTCAGCAAGCGGCTCGGCGACACCGCGCTGACCCTGGCCGAGGTCTACCGCGATGCGGGCTACATGACCTTCGCCTCCCTGAGCGTGCGCCACCTGAGCCCCGAGCACACCGGCCTCGGTCAGGGCTTCGATCGCATCAGCCTCCCGGGTTGGGACCGCCACATCGCGTCCGAGACCATCGACGTGGCCGCTGGCTGGCTCGCGGACGTCGACGTGCTCGAGGACCAGCCCGTGTTCCTGTGGGTGCATGTCTTCGACGCGCACACGCCCTACGAGCCGCCGGACGACTTCGACGGCCGGTACTACGCCGCGGACCGCGACCCCTTCGATCCGGCCCTCGGGGACGTGCCCGTGCCGGACTACGCGCTGCCCGTCGCCATGCGCGGCGTGCTCGACGGCGAGTACCCGCGCGCGCAGTATCGCGCCGAGATCACGTACATGGACCGGGAGCTGGCGCGCGTCATCGACCACCCGCGCTTTGCGGACGGCGTCATCGCGGTGGTCGGGGATCACGGCGAGTCCCTGGGCGAACACGACACGCACTTCACGCACGCCGACTTGTACCCACAGACGCTGCACGTGCCCTTGATCGTGTCGTGGCCGGGGGCGCCCGCGGGCACGCGCGTGGGCGACCCGGTGATGCACCTGGACCTGGGCCGCACCTTGCTGGAGCTGTCCGGTGTCCCGGGGCAGGACTTCCCCGGGCGGAACCTGGTCGCACCCTCCGACACGGGTCGGCGCCCCGAGCCGCGTTTCGGTCTCGCCAGCCTGGCCACCTCGGCCTCGGTCCAGTGGGGGGAGCTCTACCTGATCCTGCACCTGCAGGAGACCGCCGTCGGAGCGACGCGGTTCGAGGTGCACCAGGTCGAGCTGTATGACCTGACGACCGATCGCGCCTGCGAGCACGACCTCGCCGACCAGCGCACCGAAGACGCCATGCGCATGCGGAGCCTGCTGATCGACTGGCTCGTGGCCGCGCCGACGCCCGACTGGATCGAGGACGGGGACCTGGGCGAGGCCGACCGCGCCCAGCTGCGCGCGCTCGGGTATGCCGACGTCCTCGACGGTGAGGTGTCGACCTGGTCGGAGGACGGCTGCAGCTGGTGTCGGCGCTTCAGCTAGGGCGTGGCCGTGCTTCGGCCTGGCGCGGGACCCGGCGCTGGAATCACCCCGGCGGTTGGGTGAATCTGGACGCGTGAGTCCTCAGCCCGCTCCCGCCGCCGCGCCCGGTGCCCACGCGGCCGACTCCCCCGGGGCCGCTTCCCGAGGGGCCGGTCGCCGCCCCCTGGGCGAGCGCCTGTTCGAGCCCGTCGACATCGCCTCGATCGCGGTCTTCCGCGTCGGCCTCGGACTGATCCTGTTCTGGGAGGTCTGGCGCTTCTTCGACGCCGCCTGGATCCAGCTCTACTACGTCGACCCGGTGTTCCACTTCAAGTACTTCGGCTTCGAGTGGGTGCGACCCTGGCCTGGCGACGGGATGTACGTGCACTTCGCGGTCACCGGCGCGGCGGCGCTCGGAGTGGCGACCGGCTGCTGCTACCGACTGTCGTCCTGGGTGCTGTGTCTCGGCTACGCGTACTGGTTCCTGCTCGACGAGGCGCGCTACCTCAACCACCTGTACCTGGTCGTCCTGCTGACCTTCCTGATGGCGCTGATCCCGGCGCACCGGGCGCGATCGCTCGACGCGCGCCGCAAGCCCTCGTTGCGCGCCGACACGCTTCCCGCCTGGTGCCTGTTCGTGCTCCGCGCGCAGCTGGCCCTGGTCTACGTGTACGCGGGTGTCGCGAAGCTCAACCCGGACTGGCTCGCCGGCGAGCCCATGCGGCGATGGCTGGGTGAACGGACCGACTATTCGCTCATCGGAAGCTGGTTCGCGACCGAGCTGGCCGTGTGGTGTTTCAGCTACGGCGGCATCCTGCTCGACCTGCTGATCGTGCCCGCGTTGCTCTGGCGCCCCACGCGCGGGTTCGCGGTGGGGGGCATGCTCGTGTTCCACGTCATGAACTCGCTGCTGTTCGACATCGGCATCTTCCCGGTGACGATGATCGCCGCGACGCTGTTGTTCCTGCCCCCCGACTGGCCGCGCCGGGCGTTGCTGCTGTTCGCGCCGCTCCCGGATCGGCCGCGCGTGCTCGGCGCCCCCATGGGAGGCCGGTCGCTCGTGCTCGGTTGCCTGTGCGCCTACCTCGCGATCCAGGTGCTGCTCCCGCTGCGGCACTTCGCCTACCCGGGCAGCGTGCACTGGACCGAGGAGGGGCACCGATTCGCCTGGCACATGAAGCTGCGCGAGAAGCGGGCCGAGGCGCGCTTCTGGGCCGAGGATCCCGAGACGGCGGACATCTGGGAGATCGACGCGAGCGAGTTCCTCGACCCCCGCCAGCTCGACCTGGTCGGCCGCTGGCCGGACATGAGTCTCCAGTTCGCGCACTTCCTGGCGGACGACGTGGAGTCCCAGGGGCACGGGCGCATGGAGATCCACGTGGAAGCGCGGGCGTCCCTCAACGGGCGCCCCTGGCAGCTCCTGCTCGACGTCGAGCGGGACCTGGCCGCCGAGGAGCGCGTGCTCTGGCCGCCGGCCGATTGGATCCTCCCGCTGACGGAGCCGCTGCCCGCTCGGGGCTCCGAGGCGACCCGGGACGTCCGGGCCGCCGAGCACCGAGGGGAGCGCTGACGTCGTGCTGGAACAGTTCACCGCCGCCGCGCTGTTCGCCGGCCTGTGTCACCTCTTCGGCGCGGTGCTCGCCGTGCACGCGGTCATGTACGCGCGGACGGCCCAGGGTTCCCTCGCGTGGGCCATCTCGCTGGTCTCGTTTCCCTACGCGGCCGTTCCGCTCTACGCGATCCTCGGGCGCAGCCGCTTCCATGGCTACATCAAGACCAGACGGACCCGGGACACGGCCCTGGGGGCGATCGCCGAGCAGCTCCACGAGGACCTGAAGCCCTACCACACCGACGCGGCGGGGAAGGACGGGAGAATCTACGAGTCCCTCGTGCGCATGCCCTTCACGAGCGGCAACCGGGTGGACCTGCTCGTCGATGGCGAGGACATCGTCGCCGCCATGCTCGCGGACATCGCCGCCGCCGAGTCCTACGTGCTGGTGCAGTTCTTCATCATCCACGACGACGCCACGGGCAGGCGCCTCGCGGACGCCCTGCTCGAACGCGTTCGCGCGGGCGTGCGCGTGCTGCTGCTGTACGACGAGATCGGAAGCCACGACCTGCCGTCCGCGTGGATCGAGCCCCTGCGCGCCGAGGGCATCGAAGTGCGCCCGTTCCACACCACGCGCGGCCGTCGCAATCGCTTCCAGCTGAACTTCCGCAACCACCGCAAGGTCGTGCTGGTCGACGGCCGGAGCGTCTTCGTCGGAGGCCTCAACATCGGCGAGGAGTACATGGGGCGCAGCAAGAAGTTCGGTCCCTGGCGCGACACCCACGTGCGCCTGGAGGGGCCCGCCGTGCCCACCGTGCAGCTGGTCTTCTGCGAGGACTGGAACTGGGCCGGCGGCGGGATCCCCGAGGGCCTCGACTGGACGCCGCGCGCCGCCGAGCGCCCACGCGACGGGGTGCTCGTGCTGCCGACGGGCCCGGCGGACACCATGGAGACCTGCGGGCTCTTCTTCCTCGAGATGATCCACCGGGCCGAGCACCGCTTGTGGATCGCGAGCCCCTACTTCGTGCCCGGGCCCGACGTCATGACCGCGCTCAAGCTGGCCTCCCTGCGCGGCGTCGACGTGCGCATCCTGCTCCCCGACAGGCCCGACCACCTGCTCGTCTACCTCTCGGCCTTCAGCTACCTGGAGGAGACCGAGGGCTTCGATATCCACATCCACCGCTACGAACCGGGCTTCCTGCACCAGAAGGTGGTGCTGGTCGACCACGACCTCGCGGCCGTGGGCACGGCCAACCTCGACAACCGGTCCTTCCGTCTCAACTTCGAGGTCACCGCCCTGATCGCCGACGTGGACTTCGCGACCGAGGTCGAGGCCATGCTCACCCGGGACATCGGGGACTGCCACCTGCTGCACGCGGCGGATCTCCGCCAGCGTCCCTTCTGGTTCCGGCTCGCCGTGCGGCTTGCACGGCTGGCGGCCCCGATCCAGTAGCGGCTAGTCCTGCGCGGGAAGCAGCCGACCGGTGGCGGCGTCGAGCACCCAGGTCACCGGCGTGTTGCCGATCTTGACCCTGACCGTGCCACCGGCGAGCGGGATGCCGTCGGGGCCGAAGACCGCGATGGTCCCGCCCTCTCCGAAGTGCGCCGAGACGACGTCGGCACCGAGCGACCGCAGCGAGGCCGGCACGGCGACGGTCGCGAAGACGTCCATGGACGTGGTCGAGCCGGCATCGAGGTCCTGCTCCTGAACCACCTGGCCGCGGTCGTCGATCATCACGAATCGATCGCCGACCACGTCGATGGCCACGCCGTGCGAGCGCATGCTCTCGACGGCCGAGGCGCGGGCACCATCGAACGCGGCAGTGATCCGTGTGTGGACGATGTTGAGCGTGGCGACATCGCCCCCTTCCGCGCCGGGAACGCCGGCCAGGATCAACAGCAGCATGACCGAGCCCGCGCCGAGGAAGCGACGCATGCTGAGCACGGGGCGCCGGACGGGGAGTGCAGCGGTGGTCGCGGCGGAGGGGGTCATCGGTCCGGCTCCCAGGGCAGCGAGCCGAAGTCGAACGCGAGCATGTCCGCGACGTCGGCCCAGCCCGTGGGGGCCTCGGTGTGGGCGTCGGTGCGGATCCGGCTCGGGTCGAGCTGCAGCGTCGGCGACCAGGCCGGCTCGCCGGGCCGATCCCGCGCCTGCAGGCGGGGCACGGCGGTCGGGTCGGTGGACACATGGGCCAGGAGTCGACCGGCCGACGGATGCACGTGGATGTTCTGGGCGATCACGTCGCCATCGACCTGGAAACGAGCGTCGGCCGAGTCCGTCACGAAGGCGCCGAACGGCAGGTGGACGGCCAGCCCCGGCAGATCGTCGGCGGGGTCGATCCTCAAGGTGCCGCGCACCCGCAAGGTGGCGGGTCTGCGATCGGTCGGGCTCGCTGACAGACTCTCGGTGGAGACGATGGCGCCACGCAGCGCGAGATCGTCGACGATGAGCTCGCTCCCCGGCTCCAGCAGGATCACGCCGTCGTGCTCCCCGCTCAGTTCCCGCCGACCCTCGACGATCAGGCGTCGCGCGGAGCCGATCTCGGCCACGCGCTGCTGGGCGGCCCGCGTCAGCGCCGGGAGCTCGCCACCCTGGCGGAGCCGGAAGCCCGCCAGCCCGGAACCCTGGGGGACACGGACCTCCTGCAGCATGCTGAGCGCGTCCGGCTGGATGATCAGCGCGGTCGAGGCAGGCGCCGTGGCCGCACGCGCGAGCATCAGCCCGCCACCCAGGATCAGCGTGACCATGCAGAGCAGGTGCACGAGCCCGAGGGCCGCCGCTGCGGGCGTGGAGTCCGAGCCGGTCACCTGCCCACCTCCTGCAACGCGGGGTACTCGCCGGGGATCGGCCCGAGCCAGGGGTTCGCCACCCCGGTCTGGCTCAGGACCGCCGCGGTGCTGGCGCGCGAGCGCCCGTCGTTCATCTCGATCTCGAGGGTCAACGAGGAGATCACGTCGTGGGCCTGGGTGGTCGTGTACGTGACCACGCCGTCCAGGGCTCTGCGGATCGCGAACGGCTTCGACTCGAAGACGCTGCCCCCCGAGTTGCCGGCGGCCACACCGGACGTGGCGGCTGCGCGCGCCGGCGAGCCGCCGAGGAGTGCCGTGCCGCGGCCCTGGACGGAGAGCACCAGGGTGTAGGCCCGGCCCGGGACGACCAGCCGGGACAGGGGCGCGAGGTCGAGCGGGACCTCGGCGGCGGGCACGCTGAAGACCAGCACTTCGGTGGAGGGCGAGGCCGCTCCGTCGAGGCACGCTCCGAGGACGTCCCCGTGGGCCAGGTGCGCGGGGAGTTCGGCGGTGGGGACACCGAGGGTGTGCATGTCGCTGGGCTGACCCGGCGGGTAGTGACAGACCGCGGTGTGGCCGGGGCCGAGGGAGGACAGCGGGACCCAGGTCCAGCGGCCACCGGGAAGCGCGGAGACCGGGAACTCGACCGAACCGAGGGCCGCGCCGTAGGGGCGTCCATCGTCGGGTGCTCGGGCCTCGTGGAGCTCGACCGAGAGCGTGCTCGACCACGGGTCGGGGAGTGGTGGGGCGTCCGGGCGTGGTGGGGGTGGTGCCGTGCAGCTGCCCAGGACGTCGCCGTGGGCGAGCTGTGCCCCGTCGTCGACTTCCACGACCGCCGGGGCGAAGGCCAGGGAGAGGAGCATGCGGTCGAGGCTCGCGCCCACCGCGCGTTCGTCGATGCCGGAGATGGATTGCATGGCGACCGGCGCCTCGCTCGGCAGGGTGAACCCGAGGGCGATGGGAAGTCCGTCCTCGACGCCGAGTGTCGTGGTCGGCGTGGCCGTGCTCTCCCACCAGGTGGCGTGGTCATCGACGTCGGTGGCGGGGCGCAGCCGCTGCGTCGTCACGGCGTGGATGGCGAAACCCTTCACGTCCTCGATGAGCGTGCCCTCGGCCCCGGACGGGCGGCGCACCCGCAAGTTGCTGCCGTCGAGCCAGTAGCGCGTCGGATTGCCGTAGGCATCGACCACGAGGAGCTCGTCCTCGGAAGGCTCCGAGACGACCCACGCGCGCCGCACCTGGTGGGCCAGCTCCGCGGCGGCCGCGTCCATCTGTCGGTCCACCTCCTGCTCGCGCAGGACCTCGAGCTGCCGGCCGAAGCCCGAGAAGGTCTGGGCCAGGGCCAGCACGAGCATGGCCGAGAGCGTCGCGGCCAGCATGAGTTCGATGAGGGTGAAGCCGTCCACCCGGGCGGCCCGGAACCTGCTGCGGTCCATCGGTGGTGCCTCATGGGGAAAGGCAGGTCCCTCCATCGGCCGGAGTCGGGGCGTGCCTTGTGGCCGGCTCGGGAATCGGCACGACGCCCTCAAGTCCCGGGTGCCGAACTGCCGTTCAGGACTGCGGCGGTCCGCTTCTCAGCGGGGCGGTCCCGCGTACCCGTTCCGAGATCCCCATGTCGATGTTCCTCCATCGAGCCCGAGTGCACGGGCGCCCCCGCGCCGAGCGTGCGTCCTCCCCGGGCCCCGACCACCGGGCAGCTCACCGACATCACCGGCGACGGGTCGGCCGAAGCCGACAAGGAACATGCATGCATGCGCGCGTCGCTCCCGGAACTCCGGGCCTCACGTTGATCGAGGTGTTGGTGGTCGTGGCCGTGCTGGCCATGTTGTCGAGCATGGCCATGGTCTCCTCCGGCGAGGGCGACGAGTACGCCCTCGAGCTGGCCTCGACCCAGATCGTGGACACCGTGGACCGCGCGCGCACGCTCTCGCGCTCGAGTCGCCGGGCGCACGGCGTCGCCTTCGACGTGGAACGTGACCGCTTCGCGCTCGTGGACGAGAGCGGGCTGCCGGTCACCGACGTGCTGACCAAGCGCCCCTTCATCCTCGACTTCATCAGCCCGGGGCAGCCGCGGGGCGTGGACATCACCGTGGCTGATTTCGGCAGCGCGTCGACGACGGCGCTCTTCGACGCCGACGGGATTCCCGTCGCGGCCGGCTCGCTGACCCTCGTGCGCGGCAAGGCGGCCCGCGTGATCCGCCTGGATGCGGCCACCGGCCGCATGGACTGATCGCGTCGGGCGGGGCCTTGCTCGGGCGACGCCCGTGTCCCAAGCTCGGGGCCATGAGTGTCCTGCGCCGGTTCGTGCTCGCCCTGGTCGCCCTGTCTGTCACCGCGTGTGCGGACGGCGAGGGCGCGGATGCGGCCCTCGAGGTCGGGCCGGTGGACGAACCGCGGCCCAACATCCTGCTGGTGATCAGTGACGACCAGGGCTACGGCGACCTGGGCTGCTACGGATCCCCCGACGCGTTCACGCCTCGGCTCGACGCGCTGGCGGCCCAGGGCCTTCGACTCACCGACTTCTACGTCGCGAGCCCCATGTGCAGCCCGTCCCGGGCCAGCCTGCTCACCGGGCGCATGCCCTGGCACCACGGGTTGCGCCAGGCGCTGGTCCCGGGCAACCCCGAGGCCGGCCTCGATCCCGACGAGGTGCTGCTGCCCGCGTTGCTGGGAGCCGAGGGTTACCACACGGGCCTGGTGGGGAAGTGGCATCTGGGCGAGGCGCCCGGCATGCGTCCGACCGAACGCGGCTTCGATGAGTTCTTCGGCATGTTGCGCGCGAGCAGCGGCTACTGGTCGCACAGCTATCGAGGCACTCCGGATCTGTGGCGCGGGACCGAGGCCGTGCGCGCCGAGGGCACCTACTCCACCGACCTGTTCGCGGCGGAGGCGATCGCTTTCCTGGAGCGTCACGCCGGGCAGCGGTGGTTCTTGACGCTGAGCTACAACGCGCCGCACCTCGCGGACGATCGCCGCAGTCTGCCCGCTCCCGACGCCGATCGAGAGCGCTTCGCGGACCTGGAGGCAGCGCCGCAGCGCCGGGACTACCTGGCCGCCGTGTCCGCCATGGACGCGGCCACGGGTCGGGTGCTCGACGCCCTCGACCGACTGAAGCTCGCCGAGAACACGCTGGTCGTGTTCCTCTCGGACAACGGGCCCCTGCCGCCCTACGGCTCGGCCGGCGGGCTGCGGCGGGGCAAGGACACCCTGGACGAGGGCGGCATCCGGGTGCCCTGTCTGCTGCGCTGGCCGGGAGTGACCCCGGCGGGGAGCGTGAGCACCGAACCCATCCTGGCCACCGACCTGACCGCGACCCTGCTCGTGGCCGCGGGGATCGACACCCGAGCGGATGTCGTCCTCGACGGGCGCAACGTGCGGCCCGTGCTCGCCGGCGAGGCCCGGACGCCGCGGGCCGCGCTGGTCTGGGACCACCCCAGCCGCATCGCGGGGCGCGACGGTCACTACGAACACGACCGGGTCATCCGTCGCGGCTCCTGGCGGCTCACCCGGCATCGCGACGGATCCGTGGAACTCGCCGATCTCGCTGCGGATCCGGGACAGACCCGCGACGTGTCCGCGGCCCACCCCGATCAGGTGGTCGAGTTGCTGGGCGCCCTCGATGACGTGCTGGCGTCGGTGCCCGCTCCCGGCGACGATCCGTAGGCGACCGAGGTCCCCCCGTGGCCCCGGCACCGAGGTCCTGGCGAGGAAGCCCGCGATGAGGTCTCTCGACACCGTCCCATCAGGAGTCCGTGCGAGTCGTCGGCAGTTCCTCGCGGGGCTGGGCGCCTCGGTGGGTGCGGCGACCGGACTCGCGGCGTGCTCGACGACCGGTCCGGGAGCCCGGGCCGTGGGTGCCTCGGCCGAAGCTCTCGCCGCGGCCGGCCACGGCGGCGGCGAGGACCAACTCGTCGTCTCCACCTGGAAGTTCGGCATGGCGGCCAACGCGGCGGCGATGGCGGCCTTCGACGCCGGCGTCAGCCACCCGTTCGAAGCCTGCGAGGCCGGTGTGCGCGTGCCCGAGGCTGACCCAGAGATCAGCAGCGTGGGCTACGGCGGGTTGCCGAACGCGCACGGGGTCGTGCAGCTCGACAGCTGCCTGATGCGCGGCGACACCCTGGGCTGCGGCGGCGTGGCGGCGCTCGAAGGCATTCTGCACCCGGTGTCCGTGGCACGGCGGGTCATGGAGCGCACACGGCACGTGCTTCTGGTGGGCGAGGGCGCGCGGCAGTTCGCGTTGTCGCAGGGGTTCCCGAGCCAGGACCTGACCACCGAGCGCTCGCGCGAGGCCTACCAGCGCTGGCGGGCGAATCAGCCCGCCGAGATCGTCGAGCCCTGGGAAGCGGCGCGACGCGACCCCAACGAGGACCACGACACGATCGGCATGATCGCCCTCGACGCCGGGCGCCTGGCGATGGCCGTGACCACCAGCGGGATGGGCTGGAAGCTGCCGGGCCGGGTGGGCGACAGCCCGATCATCGGCGCGGGTGGATACGCCGACGACGCGGCCGGCGCGGTGGTCTCCACCGGCGTGGGCGAGGAGGTCATCCGGAGCTGCGGCAGCTTCGCCATCGTGGAGGGCATGCGCCGCGGGGCCACGCCGCTGGAGGCCTGCGCGGAAGTGTTGACGCGGATCCGCGACACGGTCACGCGCCTGCGTCCGACGGACTGGGCCGACGACGTGCAGGTGGGCTTCATCGCCGTGACACCCGAGGGCGAGGTGGCTGCGCTGGCCCTGCGCAAGGGCTTCACGTACGCGCTGTCGCGGCACGGCGAGACCGAGCTGATCGACGTCGAGCCGCTGGCATGAGCGCGAACGGGAACGGTGCGCGCGCCCGGCAGCCCGGGCCGGGTGAGCGGGCCTTGATCGCCGAGAGCGAGTGGTACCGCGTGCTCGAGACGAGCGAGCCGGTGCACCAGTGGGGCTCGGCGCTGCTGGTCGAGCACGTCGGCGGCACCCTGCTGCTCTACGTGCGCGACACGTCGGGCGCCGAGAGGCACGCCTGCGTGCACCTGGACGCCGCGGCCACCGCTCGCGCTCGGGCAGGCGTGGCGCAGATCGAGGCGCTCTCGGCGGCGGCGGCGGACCTGGTCACGCGGCAGATGGAGGAGGGCGCGACGTCGGCCCAGATCCAGGCGCAGCAGGACGCCAGCGCCGCCTTCGTCCAGTTGGCGGAAGAACTCTACCGCGAGCTGCTGTCCGCCTGATCGCCGGTCAGGCGGCGGCCTCGACGGCTTCCCTGCGCATCGGGTCACCGGCGCGCGCGGCGTCCGTCGGGTCCAGCGGCGGCCGCACGATCAGCGGCAGCCGGTTGCTGCGCGTGAGCCAGCCCTTGAGCTTGAGCCCCATGAAGTACGCGATCAGGCGCGGGTAGCGCGCCCAGCCGATGTCGTACCCCTCGCGCGCCTTCGGGAACTTCTTCACCGACCAGGTGTGCTTGAAGGCGTAGAAGGCGCGTAGGAGCGTCGGCATGCGCAGGACCCAGGCGACCTTCCACATCCCCGTGTCCCACAGCCAGTGCCCGATGCGGGGCCCGAACACATTGCGCACGTCCATGCGCTGGGCATAGACCTTGGCGAACTCGTTGCTGTAGTTGCGCGTGGTGCTGATGCAGCCGTGCTCGTCCTCCATGCCCGACTGCTGCTTGATGAAGGTGGCCTGCTCCTGCGTGATCGTGCCGGCGTCCACCGACTGCTGCAGCACGTCCGCCCCGGCCCAGATGTCGAGCCAGTAGATCGAGACCACGTCGGCCGGGTGTTCGCGGTAGAAGCGCTCGAGCTTCTTGCAGTCCTCCTCGGTCTCGCCCGGGAGCCCGAAGATCTGGTCCACGTAGAGGCCGATGCCCTGCTCGCCGATCAGGTCGATGGCGTTGGCGATCTGGGCGTCGCTGTTCGGGCGCCCGATCATCTTGCGGATCTCGGGGTTGAGCGACTGCACACCCATCTGCAGCTGCTGCACACCGATCGACTTCATCGCGGCGGCGGTGCGCTCGTTGACGTTGTTGGGGATCACGAAGGCCTTGAGCGGGATGCGCTCGGCGTCGGTCATCCGCTCGGCCAGCTCGAGCAGCCAGGGCTCGTCGGCGCAGATGTCGTCGTCGTTCACGCGCATCAACGGTGGGTTGTACCTGGCCTTCACGAAGCGCAACTCCGCGAGCACGTCGTCCACCGACCGGCTGCGCAGGAACTTGCGCGTGAACATGTAGTCCTTCTGGTCACCGAAGTAGATCTTGCGGTAGTAGTTGTTGCCGCAGAACGTGCAGCCCCACGGACAACCGCGGCGCCACTCGCTCATGTGCGCGATCTGGAACGGCCGGCCCAGGTTCCAGAAGAGCTCCTTGTCCGACATGCCGTGCTTGTCGAGGTCCGCCTCGTACGGGCGGAGCGGGTTCTCGATGTAGGCGTCGTCCTCGTCCAGGTAGGCCAGGTTCTGGATCGAGCGATCGACGGCGCCGAGCTGCAACCCGGCCATCAGCTCGACCAGGGCTTCCTCGCCCTCGCCGCGGATGATCCAGTCGTAGAGCCCGCTGCGCAGCACCGACTCCCCGCTGGCCGTGGCGTGGTAGCCGCCGGCGAGGATCGGGATCTCGGGGAACTCCTCACGGATGCGCCGGGCGTACTTGCAGCACCAGTCGTAGTTGGCCGTGAGCATCTGGAAGCCGATGACGTCCGGCTTGTACTCCCGGATCCGCTCCATGACCTGCTCCTCGAAGGAGAAGATCCGCTTCAGGAGGCGGTTGTTGTACTCGTGCCGGAAGAAGTCGAAGAGCTTGGGGTCGAAGACCAGCGCGGCCTCGTGCCCGGCCTTGCGGAGCGAGCTGCTCAGGTACTGCAGGCCGACACTCTCGACCTCGTTGTAGACAAACAGGACGCGCACACGGGACTCCCGGAATCGGGTTCGTCCGGCCGGGGAGGGGAGGTCGGCTGGGGACGGGGAGGAACGGGAGAGGATACCACGCGGACCCGGCGCGCGACGGCACCCGCGGGCCGCGCCGAGCTCCCGCAGCGGCCCTGGATCGGGCCTCGGATCAGGCCTCGGATCGGGCCAACGAGCGCGCCGAGCCGTGGCCCCGGATCGGGCCGCGGGCCAGGAGATTGACAATTTCCGCGGGCGGTGTTGTCGTTCGAAAGACAGACGACCCGAGGCGCGGCCTGGCGGAGTGAGCGCGATGTGGGAGTGCACCGAGTGCGGGACCGAGAACGACCTGGATCCCGATGCCGAAGAGGCGCAGATCCTCGATTGCCTCGAATGCGGCGCCGAGTTCGAGATCGTGGCCTTGGATCCGCTCGAGCTGACGTTGCTCTTCGAAGCGCCTGACGAGGTCGTGCATTCCCTCGAGGGGGACGACGAGGCTGTCGACGACGATGACGACGACGACCGCGAACCCTGGGTCGGCTGAGCGGCCCGAAGGTTCAGGACGGCTTGCGCGCCACCATCACGAGGGAGTGGCCCGCCGGCGCGCTGAGCGCCTTGAGCAGGGTGGCCTCGCTGCTGAAGATCGAGGTCAACACTTCGTTCATCCAGGTCGGGATGGGGATCCCCACGTTGCTGCCCGCGCCGGCGTCCGCGGGCTTGCTCAAGGACTGCCAGGCCTTCATCGCGAGCACGGCGGGCAGGATGCCCGGGAACAACAGGAAGTTGATGTAGCTCGCCTTGACGATCTCGAATCCCACCGAGCGAGCCTTCGCCTGCATGTCGCCCAGGGTGTAGCGGCGCACGTGGTGCGTCACGCGGTCCTGCTGGCTGAACAGGAACTGGTAGGCGGGCCCGGAGGCGACCAGCAGGCCGCCGGGCTTGAGCATGCGATGGATCTCGCGCATCGAGCCGACGTCGTCCTCGATGTGCTCGAGCGCGTCGAAGGCGGTGATGCAGTCCAGCGTCTCGTCGGCGAAGCAGCCGTACGGCCCGTTGCAGGCCACCAGCCGGTCGAAGTCCCGCTCGGCGCAGTGCATCAAGCCGGTCAGGGTCACGTCGGTGCCGATGACCCGCCCGTAGGCGCCGAGCGGCCCGAGCATGCCACCGACGCCGCACCCGAGGTCCATGATGAGCCGCTCGCCGATCCGCTCGCGCCTCAGGTAGGTGTCCAGCAGCGAGATGAAGATCGCGCGGCGTCCACGGAACCACCAATGCCCCTGCTCCAGCTCGAGGAACTCCTGGTAGACCGAGGCTTCCATGGGAGGTCCGCGTCGAAGGGGCGGGGGCGGGGCCGGCCGAGGCGGTCGGGGCCCGCCGTGGGGCGAAGGGCACCGGACACGGCACTCGAGGGCAGCGTCCGGCACGCGGGGCGCGGATTCTAGAGGGATCCGGGAGGCCCGGGAAGATAACTTTGTACGGGCCGCCCGTCGGTGCGGGCGCGGCTGGGTGGGAGTTCTCGGGAGGACCGGTGGACCGGAACACGATGCTGGCGGCAGCCGCGGCCGTGCTCCTGACTGCGCTCGCGTTGGTCGGACCGGCGCTGCTCCCCGGATCGGTCTTCCTGCCCTTGCTGCCTGAGGACTTTCCGGCCTGGGGCGCCGGCGAGGCGCCCGCCGCGGTCGCCCACCACCCGGCGCCCAATCGGAACATGTCCGACGTCCTGCACCTGCTCCTGCCGGGACTCGCGACCACGGAGGCCGCCTTCTCCCGAGGTGAGCTGCCGCTGTGGGATCCCTCCCAGGCGCTGGGACTGCCCCACATCGATCAGGTGCACTACGGGGTCTTCTATCCCCCGGCCTGGCTGCCGCTGCTCTTCGGCGTCTACGGCCTGGGGCTGATGGCCCTGGTCCACGTGCTCGTGGCCGGGTGGGGCATGCTGCTCTACCTGCGCACCATCGACCGCTCGACGGCGGCCTGCGTCGTGGGCGCCGTGTGTTTCGCCTGCTCGGCCTGGGTCATGGCGCGACTGCACGCCTTCCCGGTGGTCGGTGCGGCGGTGTGGACGCCGTGGATCCTGTGGGGCCTGGAGCGCGGGGCCCGGAACCGATCCTGGCGGCCCCGCATGGTGGCGGCCGCGGCCGTGGCGCTGTCGGTCTTCGCCAACTTCCCGCAGGTGACGATGTGGGTGCTGCTGCTCGCGGGCCTGCTCGAGGTGGTGCGCGTGCCGGCCTGGATGCGTGCCAGGCAAGGCGGTCCGGAAAGCCTGCTCGCGGCCGGCCTGACCGTCGCGCTCGGACTGGCGCTGGCCGCGCCGCAGGTGTTGCCGACGGCCGAGTACCTGCGCGGCGAGTCGGCGCGCAGCGACCAGACCGTGGAGGCGCTGCTGGCCGATGGCCTGGAGTGGCCCCTCTTGTGGCACCTGATCTCGCCCAACCACTACTCGGCGGCGCCCTTGGACCGCCCGGATCGGCCGCACCCGGTGGCGCTCATGGACCTCGAGCAGGCCGAGCGGCCGGTGGCGATCAACCGCGCCGAGACCTCCATGGGCATCGGCGCCCTGGGGCTGGTGTTGGCCCTGGTCGCGCTCGTGTTCGGGCGCAACTGGCGCACGCTGACCTTCTCGGCCGTGACCGTCGGCGTCTTCGCGCTCTTGCTGTGGCCTGGCGCCCTGGCCCTGGCCTACGACGTCCTGCCCCCGATCCGCTTCGGGAATCCCAAGCGGCTGCTGCTGTTGTCGACCTTCGCGCTCTCGGTGCTCGCCGCCGGTGGAGTGGACCTGGTGCGGACGCCGCGGCTCCCGGTCACGGTGGTGGCCTGGATCCTGTCGGTCGTGGGCCTGGCGGTGGCCGTGATGTTGCGGCTGTCGGTGCCCTCCGCGGCGCTGGCCGAGGACGTCGACACCTGGGCCGGACAGCTCCTGCGGCAGGCGGGTCGCAATCCCCTGGCCCTGGACGAGATCTTCGCCGTCATCCCGCGCGAGGCCTTCGCCGCCGCGGCGGCCATGTCCGCGGCGTCCTCGTTGCTGGCGGTGGCGGCCCTGGCCCTGGCGGTGCTCACCTTCCGGCCCAAGCGCAAGCTGACCTCGGAGGGGGGCTGGGCCACCTGGGCGCGGCGCAAGCCGACCCTGCTGGGCGTCTTCATCGCGGCCGAACTCGTGCTCGGCAGCTGGTCGCTCGTGCGCCCGGCGCCCGCCGCCGAGGTGGCGTCTCCGATCACCGACCTGGGCGCGGTGGAGGTTCCCGCGCTGGTGGTCGAGGTGCGCGCGTTGGCCCACGGCGACCCGGTGCCGCTGCGCATCGGCCGGTTCGGAAACGAGCCACCGTGGCTGCGCCCGGACTTCCCGAGCCTGTTCGGCCTCCACGACCTGCAGTGCTACGCACCCATGGCCCCGCGGCGCGTCACCGAGTTGCTCGACGCGCTGGAGCCGGGAGTCGTCGTCAACGGCTCGACCCTGGCCGGCTTCTCCGACCCGACCACGCTCTCGCGGCCGTTGCTCGACGGGCTGGGTGTCGACGTGCTGCTCACGGACCGTCCGGGCGAGCTGCCGGGTTGGAGCGATCGATCGCAGGTCGGCCTGGTGCGGGTGCTCGAGAACGACGAGGCCCTGCCACGGGCCCACCTGGTCCATGAGATCCGCGTGTTGCCGGGAGCCGAGGCGCGCCTGTCGTACCTGGTGTCCGATGAGTTCAACCCGCGCGCCGAGGTGGTGCTGTCCGCCGCGCCGCCGACGACGGACGTCGAGTGGCGCCGCCGTCGCGCGGCCGAGGCCGTGCGGCGCAATGCCGGCGTGCCCGTGGTGACCGAGGAGGCGGTGATGCCGGAGCCCGCCGCAGGGCCCCGCACGGCCCGCGTCGTGGACTACGCGCCGGGTCACCTGCGCGTGGTCGTCCCGGCCGGAGAGCCGGGCTTCCTCGTCGTCAGCGAGACCTGGAACCGGAACTGGCGGGCGCGGGTGGGGGCCGAGGAGGCGCCCGTGGTCGAGGCCGACCACGCGATCCTGGCCGTGCCGGTGGAGTCGCCGCACGAGGTGGTCGTGACCCTGGACTACGAGCCGGGCAGCGTCACCTGGGGGCTGCGCATCGCCGCGGGCGCCACGCTGCTGCTGGTGCTGGGACTCTTCGTCGGGCGCGGCCGGCCGCGGGGCACGGTGCCGCCGCCACCCGGTGCCCACCCCGACCTGTTGACCGGCGAGCCGGTCACCAGGGTCACCCGGCGTTCCGAGGTGCCGGGGCTGTCGGCGGACACCGGTGGAGCGCAAGCGGCCCCGCCGAGCGGGGAGACAGGCGACGGCGAGGGCGGCGGCGAGGGCGGCGGCAAGGGTGGCGGTGAGGGTGGCGGTGCGCCCCGAGGCTGAGTCGGCCGCTCGCTTCGCCGAGGTCTGCTCCGGATACGATGTCCGCATGACGGGCGACGACAGGCACACGGGACGAGGATCACGGCGCGTGGCCTCGACCGCGCCGGCGCGGCAGCGCGTGCTGCCGTTCGCGCGGCTGTGCGTGCTGCTGTGCGTGCTGCTGCTCGGGCTCGTGACCGCGGCGTGCGCGGACCCACCGGCGCCGCCCGTCGTGCTGCGCCTCTGGCGTGACGTCGCACCGGTGGCCGTCAGCGGCCCGCCGGCCACCTCGAGTGAGTGGGAGATCCTGATCGACAGCGACCTTCGCCACGGGGCGGCGACGGCGCTGTCCTTCCGTCGCATCGTCGACCGCGAGGGTGAGTGGGTGCCCGTGCCCTTCGAGCTGCCCGCGCAGGGGCCGCTGGTCCTGCGCCGGTCGAGTGGCTGGAGCCTGGTGACCACGCTGCCGGTGCGCTCGGGCGATGCGCTGGCCGTGGAGATCACCGTGCGCGGCGAGGGGGCGGGCGTCGGCGAGACGGTCAACGTCGGCGCCGTCGTCGAGCTGGCCGAGCCCTGGGATCACGAGCGCCGGTTGTCGGGCCAGGACGTGCTCGACCTCTTCGACGAGAGCCGCCACGCGTCGGTGACCCTCGAGGGACCGGTGAGGGCGACGTCGACGGTGTTCGCGGCCGAGTTCGCGTTGGACAGCCGGACGCGCGAGGTGGCGCTGTTCCTCACGGCGCCCTGGGATGGCAAGCCCGAGCGCTTGGTCTTCGAGCGCCTGGTCGTGAAGCGTCAGGCGCTGTCGGGGTGGGTGGCCGCGGGCGGCACGGTGCCTCGGCTGGACCGCATCGTGGGGCCCGGAGGTGCGGACGCCGATCGCTCGCCGGCGACGGGCGCGGTGCGCGTGCGCTTCGATCGCGACGAACGCGAGGGCCTGCTGGCCCTCGCGCCGACGTCGTATGCCTATGACCTGCCACCCTGGCCCGAGGTGCGACTGCTGGACGTGGCGCTCGGCGTGCGCCCCGAGCCGCGCGATCCGGCAGGCCCCGCCGCGCGCATGTACCGCACCGCGACGTTCAAGGTGGAAGCCGGGGGCGAGCTCTTCTTCGAGGAGTCCTTCACGGCGCCCGACGAGATCACGCAACCGGCCTGGCGCGATCGCCGCATCGTGTTGCCGCCCAGCCCCGACGGGCCCCTGCGACTGGTGTTGTCCACGGAGGTCTGGGCCGTGGGCGGCGAACCACCCCTGGCCGTCTGGGGGCATCCCACGGTGCGCACGCCGCGTGTGTCGCCGAGGCCCTCCGGGGCGCCCGCGTCGCCCACGTCGCCCACGCCGCCCACGCCGCCCACGCCGGCCCCGCCGCCCACGCCGGCCGGCTCGCGCGCCCCGCACGTCGTGCTGATCTGCCTCGACACGCTTCGCCCCGACCGGCTGGGCTGCTACGGCGGGCCGGCGGGCAACAGTCCGCGCCTGGATGCGCTGGCCGCCGAGGGTGTGCGCTTCACCCGCGCGTACTCGACCACCAGCTACACCCTGCCTTCGCACGCGTCGCTGATGACCGGGCAGTTCCCGGCGTTGCACGGTGCGGTGGACGTGGTCGACAAGCTGTCGACGCAGCGCTCGGCGTTCCTGGCCGACCAGCTCGCCCGCGCCGGCTACGTCACGGCCGCGTTCACCGGCGGCGGCTACGTGTCGACGGACTACGGTTTCGGCAACGGGTTCGATCGCTACTCACACAACGACCCGGTCTGGGCCACCGAGACGGTGCGCGGCGCGCAGCTGGTCAACACGGTGAGCTGGCAGCGCAACCCGGTCCAGCTCGACCTGCTGCGGCGCTACGACGCCGAGGCGGTCACGGACTGGATCGGGAGCCAGCAGCCGGACGTGCCGTTCTTCCTGTTCCTGCACACCTACATCGTCCACAACTACGCGCCCGACAACACAAGGCTGGAGGCGCGTGAGCTGCTGACGGACGACTTCGAGCAGCGGCCCTTCGACCACCGCGCGCGGACCCGCTTCAACGCGGGCGAGCTGGAGCTGCGCGACGAGGTCTACGACGCGTACATGCCCTTCTACGACGCGACCGTCGCCATGGCCGACGAGTTCGTCGGTAAGGTCCTCGACGCCCTGGGCCACGCGGGGTTGGCCGACGACACCCTCGTGATCGTGACCTCCGACCACGGCGAGGAGTTCGGCGAGCACGACTTCTTCGGCCACGGTGAGACGCTCTACGACAGCAACGTGCGCATCCCCATGATCGCGCGGCTGCCGCGCGGCGCGGCGGACGGCGCCCTGGCCGGCACGGTCACGGACCAGCCGGTGAGCCTGGTGGACGTCGCGCCGTGGATCCTGCGGGTTGCCGGCCTGGAACCGGATCCGCGCATGTCCGTGCGGCCGCCGCTCGGTCCCGACCAGGTCAGCCCGCCCGGCCGTGAGCTGACCTTCATCGAGCTGGACACGCACCGCAGCCGCAAGAGCGCGGTGGTGCTCGACGAGCTCAAGCTGCACGTGCAGCTCGGCGAGAACGGCGAGGACCTGCCCGAGGAGCGGCATCAGCTCTACGACGTCGGCACCGACCCCGCCGAGGAGCACGACGTGTTCGCCGAGCATGACGACAGGGCGGCGTTGCTGCGCGAGCGACTCGCCGGCCTGCACCGCCTCGGTGAGGTGCTCAATCCGCGCGGCGACACATCGCTCTCGCTCGAGGACCTGGAGGGCATGGACCCGGCGCTCCTCGAACAGCTGCGCGCGCTGGGCTACCTGGAGCTGCTGGGCGGCGGGACGGACGACGACGGTTGACGAGCCCGCCCCGAGGACCCGTCTGCGAGGTGCGGATCCTGGAGCCTGAGCACTTCGAGGGGGCCCGGGCCCTGGTGAGGCGGACCTGGCGCGTGTCCTACGCCCACCTGTTCACGCCCGAGGAGATCGCCGCCTTCTTCGAGGGGCCACGACCTCCGCGCGATCCGGCGCTGGTCTTCTGGTCCGTGGCGCGCTGGGGCGCCTTCCTCGACGGAGAGCTCGTGGGCTCGAGTTCGCTGGAGATGCGCGCGGACGGGAATGCCGAGTTGCGCACCCTCTACGTCGATCCCGATGTCCACGGACGCGGCATCGGTCGGGCGCTGTGGGACACGGCCGTGGATCGGGCGCGCGTCGAGGGTGCCGACGGATTCGTGGTGCGTGTCCTGGAGCGGGCCGAAGCGCTCGGCTTCTATCGGCACCTCGGCGCCGAGGAGATCACACGTGGCACGCTCCGGGTCGGGGCTCGCGTCGCGCCGACGATCACCCTGCGGCTCGGACTGCGCCCAGGCGTCTGATCAGTTCCCCGGCAGCAGCAGCGGCTTGAGCGTCGCGAAGAAGTGCTGGATCTCCAGCCGGCTGTCGACTTCCTCGAGGTGTCCGCGTGCGTCGAGGGCCTGCAGGAACTCGTAGGCCTTGACCAGGTAGGCGATGTCACCCGTATGGCGATAGCCCTCGGCCATGCCGAGCAGGATCGTCTGGAAGTCGGACTGCGTCTCGCTCACGGTCTGCTGCAGGCTGACCGCGTAGCTGTAGATCAGGTGCCGGTCCTCGACGACCGGGTTGTAGGGGTACAGCTCACCCTCGACGTAGGTCGCGAGGTCCACGCCGCGCAGGCGCGCGAGCAGGCCGTCGGGGTCGGTGGGGGCGTCGTCCAGCAGGTAGCGGGACGTGTGGTAGTAGGCCAGCGGGCCGAGGGTGGCGGTGATGAAGCCGCGCGTGATGTAGTTCTCGCCCGGCGGCTTCTCGCTGTTGCCCTGCGTGCTGTTGACGTAGTATCCGCGGCTTCCGGCGCCCGGCGGGGCTTCCCAGCCGAAGCCGTCCACGAGCGTGTTCACGTCGAGGGTCGGCGTGGCGATGTACTGCAGGTGCTCGCGCAGCTTCGCCACCAGGGGGTCGGTCAGCGCCGGCGTGTGATCCAGCGCGTCGGCCACGAAGACCATGGCCCGCAGCGTCTGGTAGGCGGAACGCTCGTGCTCGTTGGGGTCCAGGTCGAGCAGGATCTCGACCTCGTCCAGCAGCGCCTCCAGGTAGCGGTCGTCGCCGGTGAGCAGGAAGGCCCACCAGATGCCCTCGCGGTAGCGGTGCTCCTTGTCGCCCTGGAACGCCGTCGAGTGGGGCAGCTCCGGGTTGATCGCGCCGGGGTCGTCGACGTGAGCGAAGTCGTCGCTGCGCTCGATCTGCCACTCCGACTTGTACAGCGCCTCGTCGAGGCCGCGCTGGATCCCGCCGCCGGTGCCGGCGCGCAGGAACTCGTCCATGAGCCGGCGTTCGCTGCTGGCGTGGTTGTTCTCACCGCCGCCCTGACCCGCCGGCAGGTGTCGGATGACGCGCGCCGAGAGGTTCTTGATGTTGACGTTGTGGTTGAAGCCCAGCGCCGCGTAGAGCGCGTTGTGTTCGGCCAGGGTCACGAGGTCGTAGGGAATGCAGCCGCTCTCGTCGTAGGCCTTGTAGTCCACGGCGCGGGCGAGGGCGGGCAGGTCGAGTCGACGCGCGACCTCCTCGGGCGCCTGCGGCCCGCCGGAGTGGAAGGCGAACACCGCCGTGCGGCTCTCGTGCTGCCGCCACGCGAAGGTGTACCCGGCCGGGTTGCGCCGCGTGAAGAGTCCTGCGACGAGCCAGCCGTCGCCGGTGGTCTCGAGCGCGCCGGGCCAGGTGAAGGCCGCGTGTTGCAGGGCGCACGTCACGCCGCCGTTGTCGCCCCACAGGGCGACCCAGCCTTCCTGCGGAGTCTCGTCCTTGGTCGTCTGCAGCAGGACCTGCTCGTCGTATCCGAAGGTCCAGCCCTCCTGGGCGAGGGTGGTCGCGTCGAGCTTGGGGATGTGCGGCTTGTAGGCGCTGCCGTTGCCCTCGACGCCACCGGTGTTCGCGTTGCTGTAGGCCTGGTACGCGTAGGCCGAGTGAGCCGGTGCGAGTTCGACCGTGCCCGGGCCGAGCGGGGTGTCGAACCGCGCCTTGGTGTCGGCGCCCGTGTTCAGCTTGAGCACCAGCTCGATCCAGCGGAGTGGGGTGTGCTGGGGCCGCTCGATGGAGGCGTTGCGCACCGTGAAGATCGTCTTGACCTCGCGCGAACCGGCCGCGAACTCGAGCCGGCAGGTGAAGTCGATGACCTTGGTGCCGGCCGCGTTGACGAGGGTGCCATCGGCGCGGATCTGGGCCGACGCGGGACCGTTGTGCAGCACGCTCACGAGGGTGTCGTCGGCGGGGAAGAGCAGGTTGCCGTCGATGTCGCTGGCGAGGATGCCGGGACTGGTCCCGGGGCTGACGAGCTCGACGCCGTCCACGAGGACGCGCTCGAAGACGCGGTAGCTGGTCGTGGAGACCTCGACCTGCAGCGGGCCGGTGTCCACAGCCAGCCGTCCGCCGAGGTCGGTGACCAGGTCGGTGCCCGCCGACTGGCCCGGACCGAGGGTCACGTCGACGTTGCTGTCGACGCCCTCGCCCACGTGCAGCACGGCCGAACCGAGCGCCCACTTGGCGGTACCCTCGGGCCACACGTCGAGCAGCCGGAACTGCCAGGCCTCGCTGCCCTTGATGCGCAGGGCGGGGCGCCCGTCGATGATCGGCACGGCCAGGCTGCGCGCGAGGGGCACGGCGAAGAGGGTGAGACGATCCGCCGGCTGATAGGTGTGGGCGTCCTTGGGGCTGACGGCGCTCACCACGAAGGGCACCGAGTAGGCGCCCACCTCCTCGGTCGTTCCCCCCGGGCCACCCGGATCGCCGGGATCCTCCCCACCGGGACCGGTGGGATCCTCGCCGCCGGGCGGGGGCTCGGACGGCGGGTCCTCACCACTGCCGGGGTCGCTTCCCCCGGGAGCTCCGGGCGGCTCTCCGCCGGGGGCCCCGCCACCACCGCCGCAGGACGACAGTCCGACGATCAGGAGCAGGGCCAGGAGGAAGACGGAGAAGCTGGACGAGGAGCGGGACGAGATCGGGGAGACCACGCCGCGCCGGCCCGATCGGGACGGGATGCGGAGAGCACTCATGTGGGGCGGGGGTCGCGGTGCGACGGAGGTGCAGTGGCAGAGGTGGCAACCGGGAGACTGCGATCGCGCGAGTCGTGCTGAACGTCGTGGTGGTCGTGCGTCGCCGTGGTGCTCCGTTGCCCTGCGGAGCAGCTGACGAGGTGTGCTGCTGAACTGCTGCTGAAGTGCTGCGGGACCTGCTGGGGGACCTGCTGCGTCCGTGTCCTGACCGATCAGGAGGCGGGCTCCGTCACGATCGACGCTGCGGGATGATCACGAGCACGACGGCGCGTGTCAAAGGGTCCCCCTCGGGTAGGGAGCCAGAAGTCCGTTCCGGGACGCGGATCGTGGATGGAAGGCCGGGGAAGGCTCGGCGAGCGGTCTGCGCCTCAGTCCACGCCGTCGAGACTCTCGAGGTAGGCGTGGAAGAAGTGCTGATGGTCGAGTCGCGTGTCCATCTCGTCGAGGTGGCCGCGAGCCTCGAAGGACTCGATCATCTCGACCGCCTTGACCAGGTAGCCGGGGTCGCAGGTGAGGCGCCAGCCCTCGGCCATCGCCAGCAACAGCGTGTGGTGGTCCGACGACGTGAAGCTGTGCACGGTCTGCAACTGCACGCCGTAGCTGTAGGCGAGGTGCCGGTCGGCGGGATCGTCGAACCACGGGTGCAGTTCACCGCGCGCGTACGTGGCCAGGTCCAGCAGCCGGTCCGCGGCGAGCAGCCCGTCAGGGTCCTCCGGTCCGAGGAAGTCGCTCACCAGATGGAAGGCGATGGGGCCGAGCGTGGCCGAGATGAAGCCGCGCGTGACGTAGTTCTCGCCGGGCGGCTTCTCGCTCTGGCCCTGGGAACTGTTCACGTAGTAGCCGCGCTCGCCCAGGCCCGGCAGGGTTTCCCAGCCGTAGCCGTCCGCGCCGGTCTCCACGTCGAGCAAGGGAGTCGAGAGGCCGGCCAGCCAGCTGCGCATGGCGTCCACGAGGGGGGCCTGCAACTCCGGCTGATCGTCGGTGAAGCGGGCCAGGTGCACGAGCGCGCGCAGGGTCTGGTAGGCCGAGCGCTCCTGCGGCGTGAAGGCCAGCGTGGGCAGGATCTCGGCCTCGTCGAGGAGCGCCTCGCGGTAGCGCGGGTCGCCGGTGAGGTAGTAGGCCCAGAGGATGCCGGCGCGGTAGCGGTGCTCCTTGTCGCCTTCGTGATTCGTCGTGTGAGGGACCTCGTCATCGATCGCGCCCGGGTCCTCACCGTGGTGGAACCCATCGCTGCGCAGGATCTGCCACTCGCTCTTGTAGAGCGCCAGTTCCAGGCCGCGCTGCAGGGCGCCGCCGCTGCCGAAGCGTTGCCAGTGGTCGAGCAGGTGCTTCTCGATGATCGCTTCGTTGTTGGATCCGCCGGTCTGATGCGCCGGGAGGAAGCGCGTGATCCGGCGCGTCTTGTCGCTGGGCAGGGGCGCGTGATCGAGACCCAGCGCGGCGTAGACGGCCTCCTGCTCGCCGGGCGTGACCAGGTCGTAGGGGATCGTGCCGCTCGCACGCAGCCAGTTCGGGTCCGCGAGTCGTCCGAAGACCGGCGCATCGAGTCGACGCGCGCACTGCTCGGGATCGGCGGGGTCCCCGGCATGGAAGGCGAAGAGCGCCGTCCGGCTCTCGTGCTGTCTCCAGGTGAAGGTGTAGTCGACGGCGTTGCGCGCCGTGAACACGCCGGCCATGGCCGTTCCGTCGGCGATCGCCTCCAGACCCGCCGGCCACAGGAACGGCATCTCTCGGATGGCGACGGTCACGCCGCCCTCGGGCGCCGACAGGTCCATCCACCCGTGCTCGGGCCACTCCTCGCGCGACGTCTGCAGCGTGACCTCGCCGTCGACGACGAGGCGGAAGCCCTCCTCGGCCAGCGTGTTCGCGTCGAGTTTGGGGATGTGCGGAAGGTAGCCGGGGCCGGGCCCCTCGACACCGTCCGTGTTCGAGTCGCTGTAGGCCTGGTAGGCGTGGGCCGCGGTGCCCGCCGGGAGGGGGATCTCCTGGACGCCGTCCGGCACGGCGAACAGCGCGGTGAGTCCGCCCTCGGGGACGATGCGCAGCCCCAGCTCCACCGAGCCGACGAGCGTGTGCTGGGGCCGCTCGAGGTTGGCGTTGCGCACGGTGGTCACGACGACGACGTCGCGGGAGCCCGCCTCGAACGCGAGACGCAGCGTGACGTCGATCACGCCCTCGCCGGAGGCGTCCCCGAGCGTGCCGTCCCAGCGCAGCGCGGAACGCGCGGGCCCGTTCTCCTCCAGGAGCACGACCGCGCCCGGCAGCGGCACGAGCGGATCGCCGGTCGCGGCGGCCGTGGCGATGAGGCCGGGGCTGGACCCGGGGCGCACGATCTCGGTGCCGTCCACCACGACGTGCTCGAACAGGCCGAGGCCGTCGTAGCGCACGGTGGCCTGCAGCGGCCCGGTGTCCACGAGCCAGCCGTCGGGCTTGGCGCGCACCAGTTCGTCCTGCCCGGAGTCGCCTGCACCGGTCTCGACGGTGAGGGTCGGCTTCACACCCTGCCCCACGACCACCCGCGCGCGGCCCAGCGCCCACTTCACCGAGCCGTCGGGCCAGGTGTCGAGGGCCTCGAACTGCCAGGTGTCGCTGCCGACCACGGACAGTTGCGGACGGCCGCCCACGATCGGGATCGCGAGCCCCTGGGGAAGCGGGAGCCCGAAGGTGGCGATGCGGTCGGTGGCGAGGTAGGGAGCAGCGTCGGTGGGCTGGTAGGGCTCGACGAGGATGTCGGTGGGGAGTTGCACCGAGCCGAGCACGCCATCGTCGGTGGAGATCGTGGCGGTGTCGCCACCCTCGCCCGCAGCGTCGCCGCCGGCGTTGTCCCCGCCGGGTCCACCGCCGCACGCGCTGCAGAGGACCCCGAGCGCGACGGAGACGAGGCGCACGCCTCGCCACGTGGACCGGCGTCGACGACAGCGACGTCGTGGGGCCGTCACGTCGGCAGACGACGCGACGGCTCGTTCGGGGTGACAGCGCCCGGATGCGTGCACGAGATGAGCCCAACCGCCCAGGTGGCAGAGTCCAGGGAGTGGTCCTACCCTGCCGACCCGCGAGCCCGTCTTCCACCCCTTCCCGACGGGGTTCGGCGAGTGCCATGATTCGCCGTCCGTCGCTGCCGTTCCTCCGTCCCCGGAGTCGTCATGGTCCCCGTGCCGCTCACCGCCATCGACGGCCTCGGCCGGTCCGTCGTTCTGGAAGTGCCGCCGCGGAGGATCGTGTCGCTGGTCCCGTCCACGACGGAGACGCTGTCGGCCCTCGGGCTCGCCGAGCGCGTCGTCGGCCGCACGCGGTTCTGCGTCCATCCGCGGCCGTGGGTGGACACGGTGCCCGAGGTCGGGGGCACCAAGGCCGTGCGCTACGACGACCTCGCCGCGCTGGAACCCGACCTGATCGTGGCCAACCAGGAGGAGAACAAGCCCGAGATGTGGCCGCGGCTGGAGGCGGTCGCCCCGCTCTGGGTGGCGTACCCGCGCAACGTCGACGAGGCCCTCGCGGACCTGCGCGGGATGGGAAGCGTGCTCGGCTGTCGGGACCGGGCGGAGGCGCAGGTGAGCCTGATCGAGTCCGCGCGCGGGGCGGCCCATGACGCGACGGCCGGCCGGGCGTTCCGTTACGCCTACCTGATCTGGAAGCACCCCTGGATGACCATCAACGCCGACACCTTCATCGACGCCATGCTCGGCGAGGTCGGCGGCCGCAACGTCTTCGGTGAGCGCGAGCCGCGCTACCCGGAGATCACGCTCGAGGAGCTGGTCGGCGCCGATCCCGAGGTCGTCTTCCTGTCGAGCGAGCCGTTCGCGTTCGAGCCGGGGCACGCGGCGGAGCTCGGCCCGCTGGCGTCCCGCGCGCGGACGATCGACGGAGAGATGGCCAGTTGGCACGGCGTGCGGATGGGGGCGGCGTTGGCGTACCTGGTCTCGGCGACGCGGTCGGCCTGAGCGCGCGGTGTGTGCCTCAGCCCAGGGTGGCGGCGAGCTTCTCGAGCCCGACCCAGCCGAAGAACAGAAGCGTCCCGACCAGTGCGGCGTTCCCCAACCCGCGCGTCCGGAACGGCGCCGCGATCCAGCGCGGCTGATTCGTCATCACCAGCAGCGTCGCGGCGAGCAGCGGCATGAACAGCGCGCCCAGGATCGCGTAGAGCAGCTGCACCTCGGCCACGTCGAGCCCCAGCAAGAGCGCGATGGGCAGGCTCGCGAGCCCGAGTTGCCAGAGCACGTAGGGCCGGCTGGCGTGCACGGTCTCCGGATCCAGCGGCCGTCCCGCGCGGATGGCGACGACGTCGGCGAACAGGTAAGGCACGCCTTCCCACACGCCCATCAGGCTCGAGAACACCGCGCCCCAGAAGCCGGCCAGGAACACCCACCGCAACGCGGGGCCGAGCACGGCGTCGATCCGCGCGGCCAGCAGCGTCGCCACCTGCGGCCCCTTGCCCTCCAGTTCGACGCTGGAGCCGATGATGACCATGGCGACGCCGAAGATCGCCGTGAGGGTGTAGGCCACGCCCAGATCGACGCGACACACCTGGATCGCGCCGGGGCCGCGCCGCCCGCGCTCACGGATCCAGTAGCCGTAGCTGAGCAGCGTGACGGTTCCGCCCACGCCCCCGACCAGCGCCACGATCCAGGTCAGGCCGCCTGCCGGCATGGCCGACGGCGCGAGCCCGGCGAGCAGCGCGTCCATCGACGGCCACAGCTGCACCGCCGTCACGACCACGGCCGCGAACATGAGCCCGATGCACAGGGTCATGGCCTTCTCGAAGAAGGCGTAGCCGCCGCGCCGCACGAGGATCAGTCCGAGCATCGAGTGCGCCACGCCCCAGACCTGCTTGCCGGTCTCCGCGTCGTCGAACGGAAGCAGCGCCTGCCCGGCCACGCCACAGGCCGTCATCAGCGCGCCACCCACGCAGAACGACCAGGCCAGCAGATAGGCGACGAAGATCCAGATCACGACGCGCCCGAGTCGGTGGCTCCAGCCGTGCAGCAGGCTCGTGTCGGTGGCGAGCTGCCAGCGCGCGAGCCCTTCGTTGAGCGCGAACTTCATCACCGCGCCGATCGGCACCGCCCACAGCGCCGCGAGGCCCAGGGCGCTCCCCGCCAACGCCCCGGTCACCAGGTCCCCGGCCCCGACCCCGGTCGCCGCGACGAGCAGCCCGGGCCCGAGGACCGCGAGGAGTCCCCGTCCTCCCGTGTGTGTGCCGGCTTCCACCACGCGCGCAGTGTACGGGGCGGAACGCATGGTCGTAGCGGGCGTCCGCGCACCGCAACCACCACCGATGCAAACTCAGCCCCGAACCAAGAGAGCGGGGCCGCCGATCCAAGATCGACGACCCCGCTGAGAACTCGGACACGGTGGGAGGTGCCGGTTCTTCCAGCCCCCGAGACAGGCGATGCGTGTCTCGCGGAGCCGGTCGCCGAAAGGCGCGCGGAGCGACCGTTCGCAGGGACGGGCTTTGCCCGTCCCGAGTCGGGTCGTGAGCACGCCTTTCGGCGCCCGTCGACTCGCAACCGCGAATCGCCGGGCGAGGCCGACCCCCGAGCCGGCCTCGATGCTGTCTAACGCACGTCGTGGAGCTTGGCGCCCTCGGAGGTCTTCTTGGCCTTCTGCTTCAGCGTCTTGGCCGGCTCCTCGGCCCAGCTCTTCTTGCCGGTCTTCACGGCGGCCTGCATGTGGGCCGCGATCTGCTTGAAGCGCGGGTCGCCGTGCAGGTTGGCGAGGTCCGGGTCGTTGACCAGGTGCTCGGCGTCGAGGAAGCCCTCGTCCATCGCGGCGTAGAGCCACTTGAACGCCGGGTCCGCCTCGCCCATGAGTGCGTAGCTGCAGGCCAGGTTGTAGGTGGCCGTGTCGGTCGAGAAGCCGGTCTCGTTCTGCGCCTCGAACGCGTCGACCGCGTCGGCGTAGCGACCGAGACGCAGGTTGGCCCAGCCCATGCGGTGGTAGCCCTGCCCGTCGTCCTGGTTCTCCAGCACGCGCTCGGCCGACAGCTCCAGCAGGTGCTCCCAGCTCACGGCGCCGAAGGCCTTGAGTTGCGCGACGTCGGCGGCGCGGTTGACGTAGCTCGCCATGCGTGCGTCGTCGCGGAGCGGACCCAGATCCGGATCCGTCGCCACCAGCTCGGGATCGTCCAGGCCGGCATCGATGGCGAGGCCGAGGCACTCGAAGGCCTTCTCCTTCTGACCGAGCATCGCGTGGGCACAGGCCATGTTGTAGAGCCCCTTGTCGACGTCGTCGCCGGACTCGACCTGCTCCTCGAACGCGGCCAGCGCGCCCGCGTAGTCGCCGTCACGGAAGCGGGCGATGCCCAGCTCGGAGGCGACGTAGCTGTCGGCCTGCCCCTCTTCGACGAGACCGGTCCAGGCCTTCACCGCCTCGGTCCAGTCGCCCTGCTCGGTGGCCTTGGCCGCCTCGGCGTGCTTCTGGTTCATGGAGGCGAACCGGGCTTGCAGCTTCTCCATGCGCGGGTCACCGCGCAGGCTCTCCAGGTCCGGGTCGGTGTGCAGCAGCTCGGCGTTGGCGAAGCCCTGCTCGAGCGAGGTCTTCAGGGAGGCGAAGGCCGCGTCGGTCCGCCCCGCCAGCGCCTGGGCGCAGGCGATGTTGTAGGACCCGGTGGCCGGCTTGAAGCCCAGCTCGATCTGGCGCTCGCACGAGGCGATGGCCTGGTCGTACTCGCCCAGGCCGATCAACGCATAGGCCTGCATGTGCCACGGCTCGCCGACCTCGGGCGTGAGTCGCGTGAGCCTGCCGTAGGACGTCGCGGCGGCCTCCCAGTCGCCCTTGTCCACGGCCTGCTGCGCGAGTGCCTTCGTCTCGGCCACGTCGTCGATGGCCGCGAACAGCTCCTCGAGGTGCGCGCCGTGCCGGATCAGATCGAGATCGGAGTCACCCTCGATCTGGTCCTTGTCGTCGAAGCCGCACTGGATCGCGGCGACGAGGTGTTGCAGCGTGCCGTCCTCCTGCTCGAGCATGGCGTAGGCGCAGGCCATGTTGTACTCGGCGTTCTCCTTCTGGTAGCCGACCGTGCGCTGGTGCTTCCAGGCCGCGAGCGAGCCCTCGTAGTCGCCCAGCATGTGGCGGCTGTAGCCGAGCCAGTGCGCGGCCTCGCCGTTCTGGGTGTCCTGCTCCAGGACCTCGCTCCAGGCCTGCGCGGCCTGTTCCCACTTGCCGGCGCTCGAGAGCGCTGCGGCCTCCTGCGTCATCAGGGCCCGCTCGACCTTCGGCTTCACGCCGTCGTCGACGACGACCCAGCCACTCTCCTGCGCCAGGGTGCCGACGGGAAGCAGGAAGGTGGTGGCCAGAACGGCCGCCGCGGCAACGACGGGGGACACCCGCCGCGAAACGCGCTCGCGCATGATCATCCTCAATCTCCTCTCGAACTCTCGTGGCTCTTCCTCGATGACCGCGAGCACGGGTGCAGGCCCGGTGGGGGCCGACATGCGCTCGGCGACGTCGATCAAAGCCTCGGCATAGTCACGGCGGCCGTGGGGGTACGCCCACACGGCCCAGGCGTCGCACGACAGTTCCGCATAGCTGTGCATGCGGGTGCGAGCGAACCAGTACAGGGGGTGCCACCACAGCAGGGCCGAGATGGCGACTTCGAACCACGCGACCCAGTGGTCGCGGCGGGCCAGGTGGGCCAGCTCGTGCGCGACGATGCCGCGCGCCGAAGTGGTGCTGACCGCACGGCCGTGCTCGTCGGCCGGCCAGAGCAGCACGGGCCGGCCGAAGCTCCAGACCACCGGCGAGCCCAGCGTGGCCAGCAGGTGCACGCGCGGCACGGACACGTCGAGTCGGCGGGCGACGTCGGCCACGAGGGCGCAGAGGTCGGCCGGGGCCGGGTCGCCGGCCTTCACCAGGCGCTGGAAGCGCAGCGCGCGGCGCGCCTGGCGGGCCAGCACGAAGAGTCCGCCGACGAGCCAGACCCACAGGGCGGCCTGCCCGGCCAGGTCCCATGCGGCGACACCGACGGGTGTGCCCGGACCGCCCGGCGGCCGCGTGGCCGTGGGCAGCACGAAGTCGGCGCGGGACTCCTGCGGCCTCATGTCGGCCGCGGACTCCTCGCGGGCGGGCTTCCCGTCGGCGACGTCACTCGCGGTCTCGAGC
This sequence comes from Planctomycetota bacterium, assembly GCA_029259725.1. GTDB lineage: Bacteria > Planctomycetota > B15-G4 > B15-G4 > B15-G4 > JAJDER01. Next base: position 38,391 of record JAJDER010000045.1, read on the forward strand.
TCGCGCGCACCGAGCCAGGCGATGCTGCGGCCCTTGTCCTCGCCCGCCCAGCCTGACGAGCGCTGCGGCACCGGGAGGCGCATGACCTGGATCGGCTCGGCGTCGAGCCAGTCCGCGTCGGTGCCCGTCCCGCGCTCGGTCGATGCCGGGGCGACCCAGTCCAGCACGTCGCCGGCGGACCAGGTCTCGAAGGGCAGCGGCGGCGCGACCAGGCGCACCAGCACGAGCAGCCAGATCAGGTGGCACACGGCGGGGCGGAAGCGCGCCAACAGGCAGAGCGGCACGGCGACGCCGGCGAGCAGCAGGGCGGAGAAGGTGTTCTCGGCGATCCATGGCAGCATGGTCAGCCCTCCCCCTTGCGACGGCGCGAGGTCTTGCGCCTGCTCTCGAGCGAGTCGAGCAGTTGCCGGAACTGGGCGATCTCGTCGTCGGTGAAGCGGTGGCTGTGGGCCAGGCTCAGCATGAGCGGCACCGCCGCGCCTTCGCAGACCCGGTCCGCGATGTCGTCGAGGTGCTCGCCGAGGAATTCCTCCCGCGAGACGGCGGGCGTGAACACGTGGGCGCGGCCGCTGCGCTCCGCGATCACGTAGTCCTTCTGCTCGAGCCGCGTGAGCAGCGTCTGGACCGTCGTGTACGCCCAGTCCTTGCCCGGCCCCTCGAGCTTGGCGGCGAGCTCGCGCACGGTGCAGGGCGCGTGGGCCCAGAGCGCCTTGAGGACGACCAGCTCGGTGTCGCTGATCGGAAGCGGGGTGCCACCCATGTCCATCCTCCATGGCCCAGGACAGGACGCTCTGGCTGCGCCGGCTGCAGCCGTGCTCCCGCCCGTCACCTATCTCCTACAGGCTGTAGGAGGATCAGGCAACCCGAATCAGGAAGGGCTGGTGACGATTCGTCGGCGAGTGTTCGGGGACGCGACGCCTGGTCCCGCGGATGCCATGTCCCGTCCAGCGGAAGGGCGCAGGGGGCTGGGTGAAAGAAACGTCCGCGCCGATCCACTGGCCTCGGGAGAACCGTGCCAGACTGTCTCGCGACGGCCTTCCGGGCGTGTCGCGAAGCGACCAGCCGCCGAGGGGAACGGGAAGCGGCCCGGGCTGGTGCGGTGGGGGAGGCGGACGACGAACCCTCGCACTTTGGCGAGATTCCGTCCGGAGGCCCGATCATGCAGCCACCCCGCGTGTCACTCATCCTCGCCCTCCTGGTCTGCGTCGCCTTGTCGGCGCGCTGCCTGGCCCTGGCCCCCGTGCCGCTTGCGGGCGATCCGTGGACCGATCTGGGCTGCGCCCACTCCGGCGTGGCGGGCGATCCCCTGCTCGTCGGGTCGGGCACGCTGCAACTCGGGACCCTGGGCGCGCTCGACCTCACCTCGGCCGCCCCCGACGCCGCCGCCGTGCTCTTCGTCGGGCTCGCGCCGGATGCGCTGTCCTTCAAGGGGGGGACGCTCAAGGCGAACCCCGTGATCACCGTTTCGCTGGTGACCGGGCCCGGCGGGACGCTGAACCTGCCCTTCCTGTGGTCGACCGCGCTGCCCGAGGGCACCGAACTCACCTTCCAGTACGGCATCGAGGACGTGGCGGCGAGCAAGGGTGTGGCCCTCTCCAACGCCGTGCTGGCGACGACCCCGCTGCTCATCCCGGAAGTCGACTCCTTCGGGCCGTCGACCGGTGGCTTGGGCACGGTCGTAACGATTACCGGCGACGGCTTCGTCGAGGACCCGATCGACTACTGCCTGCAGGTCCGGGATCCGTTCAACAACACCGTGGGCTTCATGCGTGCGACGGCCGCGACGGGGACCACGCTCACCGGCGAGATCCTGGCGGCGCCGAGCGTGGTGGCCAGCGGCTTCCTGCTGATCACGCCGGGCGAGGGCAGCGAGTTCGTGCCCTCCTCGATCCCGCCCGACGTCAACGTGGTGGGCGACGTCTGGCTGTGGGAAGGCGACATGGCCGACACGGTCGTCGCACCGGAACTCTTCTCGTTCGACCCGGGTGGTGGAGACGACGACTCGTCCGGGCCCTGCCAGTACCACTACGGCTTCCTCAACACGGCCGGGAACCTGCAGATCGTGTTCCCCTTCGGCGGGAACCCGTGTCCGGTCAACACCCAGTTCACCCTGCAGATGGACATCGGGTCCTCGCTCGGCACCGTGAGCCTCGATTACAACGCGTGCATCGAGAACACCGTGCCCCTGTCGGCCGTCGACTGCGCCAGCAAGGTCTGCCAGTTGTTCCAGCAGGCGTACTTCGACGTTTCGGGGCAGTTCGTTCCGTGCTCGGTCAGTGTGGTCGGGTCCGAGGTGCAGATCATCGTGTCGCCACCGTTCGGAGAGACCTGGAACTACGCGGGGGGCTCCCTGACCGTGTGCGGGGACGACATCCTGCCGTGCACCGATGACTTCGACATCGCGACGGGCACCGGGACGCTCGAGGTCCAGACCGAGTGTCCGCCGACCGGCGGGCAGGTGACGTACTACATCACGAACAACGTCGGCATCCTCGGGTCGGGCTCCAGTGCGCTCTGGGCCTTCGCCCAGTTCACGGCCCCGCCCGGCCTGACCGAGAGCATGTGCGCGTGCGAGTGGTGCGACGAGATCGTGGCCGCGGTCTTGACCCAGACGGGCGCGACGCTGACGTGTACCGACGTGGGGAGTGGCAAGATCGAGCTGTCGACCCTCCCGCCGACGTCCGCGTCTTCGCAGCAGGTCTGCCCGAACCCGTAGACGGGAGGCCGCGCGCTGTCCATGCTCCTGCTGCTCGCCAGCCTGTTGCTCGCCGTGCCGCAGGACGAGCCGTTCTTCGTCGACGCGGAGTTCGCCTTCGTGTTCGCGCCGCCGGCCCGGATGTCCGAGCTGGCGACGCAGAACCCGACGCGCGCCGGGTGGACGCGCACCGGCGAAGCGTTCACGCGCACGCACACCTGGATCGACGTCGGGGATCAGGGGCGCGCCCTCGAGCTCACCCTCGTCGACGAGCATCCCTACGCGTCCTCCGAGGCGTTCGCGCGCGCGGTCGATCCCGACGGCGACGCTTCGGTCCGCCCCGCGCGCCTGGAGCCTCCGATCGGGCCGGGGGTGGTGCACGAGCATGGCTACCGGGACGAGGAGCTGGGCCGGCTGCTGCGTCAGCGGAGCGTCTACCTGCTCGATCTGGGCGAGCAGCGCGCGGCGGTCCTGCGGATGAGCGCCTTCGACGAGGACTGGGCCGACGCCCGGCCGGCCTTTGACGCCGTGCTCCGCGGCATCCGGTGGAACCGGCAACTCCCCGAGCAGGTCATCGCGGCCAGGGTTGCCGACGGCCACCTCGGCGCGGGCGGACTCGGCACGGGCAGGGCTCGGGCCGACGGCGCCCGTGACTCGGGTGACTGGGACGAGTTGGAAGTGTGGGGCAGCCTGGTCCTCGCCGTGGTGACGGCGCTCGTCCTGCTCCTGGGGGTCGGAGGTCGTGCCGCCACTTGACCGGGCGCGCGAGCCGCGAGCGGAACCGGCGCGGGAGCGGGGGCGAGGCGTCGGGGGCGAGGCGTCGGCGTCGAGGGGACGCATCCGCCACCGCGAACCTCGAGGCTGGGCTAGGCTGGGAGCCCTTCCCGACCGGAGGTGGTCATGAGGCTCACGCTCGTCGCCGAGGCGTCCGCCACGGCTCGCGTCCTGCTCGCCGGCGCGTTGCTGGCGTCCGCGGCGTTCGGTGTGCAGACGGCGGCCACCGAACTGCCGCGCTTCGCCGGGCCCAAGGTGCGGGTCGGCAGCGAGCCTCGTCGGCTGCTGGTGGCGGACCTCGACGGGGACGGCCTCGACGACGTGCTCGCGACCGGCCGAGCGGACACCGGCCTGCTGTCGGTGCGCCGCGCCCTGGGCGAGGGGCTGCTCGACGACACACTCGATGTCACGCTCAACGGCATCCCCTGGGGCGTAGGCGTCGGCGACCTCGACCTCGATGGTGCACTCGACGCGGTCGTCACGCTCTCGTCCGAGGATGGCTTCGCGGTGCTCTACGGCGACGGCGCGGGCGGGTTCGACACGGCGGTGTTCGTGCCGTCGTTGGACGAGCCGCGCGAGATCGTGCTCGCGGACGTCGACGCCGACGGCGCGCTGGACGCGGTGGTCTGCGGCGCCGTCGACGACCTGGTGGCCGTGCACCCGGGCACCGGCGCGGCGCCGATCCTCTCCGTCGCGCCCGCGGCGGAGCCGCTCGCCGTGGCCGACTTCGACGGCGACGGTGACCTCGACGCTGCCGTCGGTCGGGTGCTCACCGACACGGTCATGATCCTCGAGGGCGACGGCACCGGCGGCTTCGTGCCCGTGCAGTCGCTGGCGATCACCGGTCAGCCGGGGCGCATCGTGGCGCGTGACCTGGATGGCGACGGCGACCTCGACCTGGCGGCCAGCGGACGTGCCGCGAACATCTTCATCGCGGGCGAGCCGGCCAACACCTTCACCAATCTGGGCGCGGGCACCTTCGGAGCGGCCACGCCCTGGGCCAACCTCTCGGACCTGTGCGGCATCGGCCTGGTCGCCGATCAGCTCGACGGCGACGGGATCCCCGACCTCGCCTACGCCGACTGGCTCGAGTGCGGCCTGGCCTTCTCGAACGGACCGATCCAGGTGCTGCCAGGCCTGGGCGGTCTCACCTACCGCGAGGGCGATCGCTGGAACACCGGGGTGCGCGCGATGGACCTCGCGGCGGGGGACATCGACGGCGACGGCGCGCGCGATCTGGTCTCGCTCAGCCTCTACGGGCCCTATGGCTTCGTCGGGCCGTTCGCGGGCGGCGGGCCGTCCGACCTCTCGGTGTTCCTGGGGAACGGCGACGCGACCTTCCACCACACCACCCTCGTGCCGCAGGCGGGGTTCGGGCTGACGTTCCAGCGCGGGCACCTGCTGGACGTGGACGACGACGGGCGAGAGGACTTCGTCGGCATCGCCTCGGACGCGCTCGGGCTGGCCCTCGGGCAAGGCGACGCCACCATGAACGCGGTGGTCATGTGGCCCTCCAGCTTCTCCCTGGTCGACCTGGCCCTGGGTGATCTGGACGCGGACGGCGACGAGGATGTCGTCGTGGGTCATGACGACGGCAAGCTGATCACCTGGATGGACATCGGAGTGACGCTCGCGCCCGGGCCCGAGACACCGACGTCCGCCACGCCCCAGGCGCTGGATCTCGCCGACCTCGACGGCGATCCGTTCGCGGACGCGGTCGTGGGTGCGGCCGACGCGCTGCTCGTGCTGCCGGGACTCGGCGACGGCACCCTCGGTCCGGAGTCGGTCGTGGCGCTGGAGGGCGACCACCACGCGGCGGTGCGCGGCGCGGATCTCGACGGCGACGGGCTCACCGACGTCGTCACGCTCGGCGGCGCGCCGGACCGGCTCAACACGCTGCTGGGTGATGGAGCGCTGGGCTTCGGCCCGCCGTCGTGGACGGACTCGGCCACGCCGCTCCCGGTCGGGGTCGAGCTCGGTGACCTCGACGGCGACGGGGTGCTCGACGCCGTCACCGTCGGGGCGATCGACGTGCGCACCTGGATCGGCGACGGGACGGGAGGCTTCGCGGCCGCCGGCAGCGCCACGGCGGCCGTCGCGCGTGGGGTCGACCTCGCGGACGTGGACGTCGACGGGCACCTCGACGTCCTGGTCGGCAACGACGACTCGGGCGACGTGGCCGTCTACCGGGGGCAGGGCGACGGCGCGCTGGAGCACCCCGTCTTCCTTCCCGTGGCCGGCGTGGTGCTCGTGGTGCGCGGCAGCCAGCTCGACGCCGACCGCCCGCTGGAGATCCTGGCGACGACGCTGGGTCGCCTCCATCTGCTCGAGGAACGTGTCACGCCGTGGCGCGACCTGGGAGTTCCGCTGCCGGGCTCGAACGGCGCGCCGCGGCTTCTGGGGGATGGTTTCCCGGCCGCGGGCGAGACCGTCACCCTGCAGCTCTCGTCGGCGCGGGCGGCCACGGCCGCCACGTTGGTGGTCGGGTTCGTGGAGCTGGGCGTGCCCCTCAAGGGCGGCCTGCTCTGGCCCAGCCCCGACCTGCTCACGGGCGGACTCGTGACCGGCGTGGAGGGGACGGCCGACCTCACCGCGTCCTGGCCGGCCGGCATCCCGCCCGGCACGTCGATCGTGCTCCAGGCCTGGCTTCCGGATGCCGCCGGGCCGGCGGGGTTCGCGGCGAGCAACGGCGTCGAGGTCGTCGTGCCCTAGCAGCCCGGGCGCAAGTCACCCGCGTCGAGGACGCCTCGCGAACGCGCGCCGGGTCTAGCTAGCTCGCCGCACCCGCGAGGTGCAGGTGGTACAGCTTGTGGTAGAGCCCGCGTGCGGCGAGCAGCTCGTCGTGCGTGCCCTCTTCGTGCAACCGGCCCTTGTGCATGACCAGGATGCGGTCCGCGTTGACGACGGTGGACAGCCGGTGCGCGATGACCAGGCTGGTGCGCCCCTTCATCAGCGTGGCGGTGGCGCTCTCGATCAGCGCCTCGGTCTCGCTGTCCACCGAGGAGGTGGCCTCGTCGAGGATCAGCACCTCGGGGTCGGCGGCGAGTGCGCGCGCGAAGGCGAGCAGCTGGCGCTGGCCGGACGAGAGGTTGGCGCCGCGTTCGGCCAGCACCGTCTCGTAGCGTTGGGGCAGGCGGTCCACGAAGGTGTCGGCGCGCACCGCCTCGGCCATCGCGCGCACGCGCGTCTCGGGCATGTCGGCGGTGCCCATCTTGATGTTGGCGGCCACCGTGTCGCTGAACAGGAACACGTCCTGCTGCACGATGGCGATGCGCGACCGCAGGGTGCCCTGGCGGATGTTCTTGGTGTCCACGCCGTGCAGGCGGATGGTGCCGTGCTCGATCTCGTGGAACCGCAGCAGCAGGCTCGCCAGCGTCGTCTTGCCCGCGCCGGTGTGCCCCACGACGGCGACGCGTTCGCCCGTGGCGATGCGGAAGGACACGTCCTGCAGCACTCGCGGCCCGTCGCCGTAGGCGAAGCTCACGCCCTCGAAGGCGATGGCCGTGTCCGGGTCGGGGGCGGCTTGCCCGTTCGCGGTCTGCCCCTGCGCGACAGGGCCGGCGGTCGTCGCCATCGCGGCGCCCACATCCTCGGGCTCCACGTCGAGGATGCCGAAGACCCGCTCGGCCGCGGCCATCGCCGCCTGCAGCACGTTGTAGCGTTCGGCCAGCTCGCGGATCGGCTCGAACACGTAGTCGAGGTAGATCCAGAACTGGATGAAGACGCCGGGGTGCAGCCGGTTCTGTGACACGAGCCAGCCGCCCCAGACCAGCGAACCCATCTTGACCGTGGTCGAGAGCACGTCGACGGTGGGGAAGAACAGCGAGAAGTGCCGCACCGTGACGAGGTTGTCGTCGTAGTAGCGCTGGTTGAGCTGCTCGAAGCGCGCCTGGCTGTCGGCCTCGCGGCGGAACAGGTGCACCACGTCGAGCCCGGTGAGGCGCTCCTGCAGGAACACGTTGAGCCGCGAGAGCGACTTGCGCGTGGCGCGGAAGGCCATGCGCGCCTTGAGCCGGAAGCGAAAGCTCACGAACACCATCAGCGGCAGGATCAGGACGGCGACCGTGGCCAGCTCCGGCGCGATCCAGAAGAGCATGCCGATCACGACGAAGATGGTCAGGATGTCGTAGGCGATGGTGGCCAGGCCGGTGGTGAAGACCTCCGACAAGGCATCGACGTCGCTCGTGCTGCGCGTGACGATCCAGCCCACGTGGTTCCTGTCGAACCAGCCCACGGGCAGGCGCAGCACATGACCGAAGAGCTGGCTGCGCATGGTCAGCACGATGCGCTGCCCGGTGCGCGCCATGAGCCGCTCGCGGAAGACCTGCAGGAGCGCCGTGGCCAGGGCGACGACCAGGAAGAGGCCCGCGATGAGCTTGACCTGGTCCAACAGCGCGCCGGAGTCGAAGGCGTCGGTGCCGCGCGTGTCGATGGCCGTCTGGACCGGGCCGTCGATGGCACGCTGGATCAGTTCGGGGCCGGTCAGGCGCAGGCCCAGGCCGCTGACGAGCAGCACCACCGTGATCAGCAGTGCGCCGCGGTGCGGTCTGGCGAAGGCGATCAGCCGCCGCAGCATCTGCCGGTCCTTGCGGCTGCCGACGGCGTGCTCGACGACGTGGTCGTCCCGCTCGCGTTCGGGCTTGGGTGTGGGCCCGGCCGCCGTGCGCTCGTCGGTCGCGGTGGTCACAGGTCCTCGAGCTCCGCCTCGATGCGCTGGCGTTCCTCGATCTCGGCGTAGAGGCCGTCGTGCTCCAGCAACTCGTCGTGGCTGCCCTGCTCGACGATGCGGCCCTCGTCGAGCACCACGATCCGGTCCGCCAGCGACAGGGCGGCGACGCGGTGGCTGACGATGACGGCGGTGCGGCCGCGCAGGCGATCGCGCAACTCGGCCAGGATCGCGCGCTCGGTGACGGCGTCCACGGCCGAGAGGCAATCGTCGAGGACCAGCACCGGCGGGTCGGCGGCCAGGGTGCGCGCGATGGTCACGCGCTGGCGCTGGCCGCCCGAGAGCGTGACCCCGCGCTCGCCGAGGAGCGTGTCGTAGCCGTGCTCGAGGGCCTCGATGTCGTCGTGCACGCGAGCGGTGCGGGCGGCGCCGTGGAGGGCTTCGTCATCGAGCTGCTCGTGCGCGAAGCCGATGTTGTCGGCGATGGACTCGCTGAACAGGAAGGCATCCTGGGGCACCACGCCGAAGGTCCGGCGCAGGCGTTCGAGCGGCAGCTCTCGCACGTCGGTGCCGTCGAGGTAGACGCTGCGCGCGGGTGGGTCGACCTGCCGACTGAGCAGCTTGATCAGCGTGGTCTTGCCACAGCCGGTGCGCCCGGTGACGCCCAGCACGGAGCCGGCGGGTACGTCGAAGGAGACCTCCGAGAGCACGTCGTGCCCGTTCCACGCGTAGGTCAGGTCGGACACGGACAAGCGGCCCGTGACCGGTCCCGGGTCGACGGCCTCGGGCAGTTCGGCCACCGAGGGCGGCACGGTGAAGATCTCCTCGAGCCGCTCGGCGCCGGACTTGGCCCGGGTGTACATGCCCAGCATCCAGCCGATGGCGATCAGCGGCCACAGCGCGCGGGTGAGCACGTCGAGGAAGACCACGAAGTCGCCCAGCTCGATCCGGCCCTCGACCAGGTGCCAGCCGCCCAGGCCCAGCACGCACAGCACGCCGAGGTCCTTGGTGGCGTGGATCGCGGCCGAGGTCGTGCCGCGGAGGGTCGCCAGGCGCAGGTTGGCGTCGAGGAAGGCCTGCCCCATCTGCTTGAACGCGTTCCCCGACACGGCCTCCTTGGCGAAGGCCTTCACGATGCGGATGCCGCTGAAGTTCTCCTGCGCGATGACGGACAGGTCCGCCATGCGCTCCTGGGCCACCGAACTCCACTTCTGCGTCGGCCTGGCGGCGATCTTCACGATCGAGGCCAGGCCGATGAAGGGGATCAGCATCACCGCCGCGAGTTGCGGGTCGAGCCAGAACATGACTCCGATGGCGCCGGGGACGACGACGGCCGCGTTGAGCACGTACATGACCGACGGCCCGAGCAGCAGGCGGACCGCCTCGAGATCGGAGACGGAGCGCGACATGATGTCGCCGGTGCGCACGTGCTGGATGTCGTGAGGCTGGAGCGTGAGCAGGTGCTTGAAGAAGTCGTCGCGGAAACGTCGCTCGAAGTCCCGGGACGCGCCCGTGATGTAGAAGCGCATGCCGTACTTGAAGACGCCCTTGACCAGCGTGAGCGCGAGCACGAGTGCGCACCACCAGGCGATCTGTTCGAAGCCCATGCGGGCCGCGTCGGTGTCGGTGGTGATGCCGTTGATCACCTCGCGCACGATGAGCGGGATGGCGATGACGTCGATCAGGCCCTGCGGCACGCCGCAGGCCACGCCCTTCAGCCACTGCCGCCGCACGGACGGGAAGTACGTCAGCGCGCGCGCGAACGGGCCGTGGTCACGGAACGCGCGCAGCCGCTCGAAGGGTGACGCGCCGCCGGACACGGGTCAGCGGGCGGCCGGGCGGGGGGCGCGGACCGGCCCCGGTCCCTCGACGGTGAGCTGCTTGCCGGCCCCAGCATCGACGCCGACGACTCCGCGCGTCACGCCGTTCTCGTCGATCTCGAGGATGCCCTTCTCGGTGGCGCGCAGCAGGCCCATGTCGCGCTTGATCGCGAAGCAGAGCGAAGGCGGCACGCCGCACACGTGGCAGACCTTGCCCACGCAGTAGTCGGTCTTGATCAGCTTCCGGGCCTTCTCGCGCTCTTCCCAGAGGTAGTCGCGGTGGGGGCCGATGTCGAGGTGATCCCAGGGCAGGGCCTCGTCCTTGCCGCGTTCGCGCAGGGCGAAGGCGTCGGGGTCCAGGCCCGCCGCGTCGAAGGCGTCGGTCCAGCGCGTCAGGCCGAAGCCCTCGCTCCAGGCGTCGAAGCGCGCGCCGCGCTCCCAGGCGCCGATGAGCGCGGGGGCCAGGCGACGGTCGCCGCGCGAGAGCACGCCCTCGAGGTAGCTCTGCTCGACGTCGTGGAACTTCAGCTTCACCTTGCGGCTGCTCAGCAGTCCGCGCATCCAGCGCTGCTTCTCGACCACCAGCTTCGGGTCCATCATCCCGTCCCACTGGAACGGCACGAAGGCCTTGGGCACGAAGGTGGTCACGGTCACGTTGACCTGGGCCGGGCCCTTGCCGGTGACCCTCTGGCGCAGCTTGGAGAGTTCCTCGGCGAACTCCACCACCGCGCGCAGGTCCTCCTCGCGCTCGCCGGGGATGCCGATCATGTAGTAGAGCTTGACCTTGGCCCACCCTTGTTCGTACGCCGCGGCCGCGCTCTTGAGCACGTCCTCGTTCTTGATGTCCTTGTTGATCACGGCGCGCAGGCGGTCGGTGGCCACCTCGGGGGCGAAGGTCAGCCCGCCCTTGCGCACGTTGTTGATCATGCCGGGCAGGTGCGCCAGCTCGCCGGTCACGCGCAGCGAGGGCAGCGAGACCGAGATGCGCCGGGGCGTGAAGCGCTTGTCCATCTCGGTGATGAGCTCCTCGATCCAGGGGTAGTCACCCGAGGAGAGGCTGGTGAGCGTGACGTCGTCGTAGCCGGTGGTGGCGATGGCCTCCTCGGCGGCTTCCACCAGTTGCTCCACCGTGCGGTAGCGCATCGGGCGCGTGATCATGCCCGCCTGGCAGAAACGACATCCGCGCGTGCAGCCGCGCATGATCTCGAGGCTGACCTTGTCGTGGACCGTGCGCCCGTAGGGCACCACCGGCCGCGTGGCCATGGGCACCTGGCTGAAGTCGAAGACGCTCGCGCCGGAGATGCGTGCGGGCACGTCGTCGAAGCGCGGGGTCAGGCCGCGGAAGGGCCCGTTCTTCGGGTCGGCCTCGTCGTAGGCCGGCGTGTAGAGCGAGGGCACGTAGGCCCAGGCGAAGCGGGTCGCGATCTCGCGCAGCAGCTCCTCGCGCGCCATGCCCGCACGGCGGCGCGCGGCGACCAGGCGCAGCAACGGCAGGATCGTCTCCTCGCCGTCCCCGGGCATGAAGACGTCGATGAACTCGGCCAGGACTTCGGGGCTGTGCGCGCCATGCCCGCCCGCGATCACGATCGGGTGCTCGTCGCCGCGCTCGGACGCCAGCAGCGGCAGGCCGGCCAGGTCGAGGGTCTCGAGCACGTTGCTGTAGGTCAGCTCGGTCTGGAGCGTGATGCCCAGCACGTCGTGGCCGGACACCGGGGTGTGGGTCTCGAGCGTGAACAGCGGCACGCCGGCCTCCCGCATCGCGTCGGCCATGTCCATCCACGGCGTGAAGCAGCGCTCGGCGGCCAGGTCGGGCTCGTCGTTCACGATCCGATAGAGCACTTGCAGGCCGTTGTGCGAGCTGCCGACCTCGTAGGTGTCCGGGTAGCAGAGCGCGATGCGACCCGAGACCGAGGACGGGTCCTTGGTCACCGAGTTGACCTCGCGGCCCAGGTACTGGATCGGGTTCTGGACCTGCTCGCAGAGCTTGCGCACGCGGGGCAGAAGGGACTCGAGGGTCGGGATTCGGGGTGCGTTCATGAAGCCGGCCATCCTAGCATCGGGCGTCCGCGCCCCGTGAGACGTGGGTGGTCAGGGTTCGTCCCGCGGCGCCTCGTCATCCGCGGACCAGCACGGCGACAGACTCGTGAACATGCGCCGGTACGGGTAGAGGCCGTCGTTCCCGAGCAGCAGCTGCCCGGCAAGGGGCGCATAGAGGGCTTCGAACTCGGCGCGGGCTGCGCCCTCGTCGTCGGGCAGGTTGTCCATGGCCGCGATCAGGTCGGCGGCCAGCAACTCCGGCGGCCGCTCGTCACCGGGGACCTCGCGCGATTCTCCGGTGGTGGCGTCCAGGGCGAAGCGGCCCTCCCAGGGCAGCAGCGCGCGCCGACCGAGGATGCCGATGACCTCGGGGCAAACGACCTCGTCCTGATCGAAGTCCAGGTTGATCGAGAACAGGTGCAGGTCGGCTCGGTGGGGCGCCACGGCCGCCGCCACGTTGGCGAACTCGGCGGCGTTGGCCGCCATGAGCAGCAACGGAGAGCCCGCGTGGTCGGCGAAGTCGGTGACGAACGCGGCACCGAGCCGGATCGCCAGGGCTCGTGCCGCCGGCTCGCTGGCGGGCGACACGGCGGCCACCGCGCCGATGCGGACCTCCAGGCGTTCCAGCAGGTGCGCGAGTCGCTGCAGCAGGAAGGCGACCATGTCGAGGGTCAGGTGCACGACGTCGAAGCGCCCTGCTCGGCTGCCGTCCTCGATCAGGCCACCGGCCACCTTGAGGACCACGCCCGCGTGCTGGATGAAGTGCCAGGCGCGCAGATCCAGGTCCTTGATCGACTCCCAGCCCAGGGAGCGGCCGACCATGTGGTGGAAGCCGTCGAGCCGCGCGCGCTGGGTGTCGTCCGGGATCAGGAGTTCGCACTCGTCCAGCAGGGCCCGGGCGAGATCCCGCTTGCCCAGGTAGAAGGCCGCCTCGGCCTTGAGCAGCAGCACGTCCAGGACCTCCGCGTCGGCCAGCTCAGGATCGGTCTCCAGGGGGGCCAGGGCCCGCAGGCAGCCGGCGAAGTCGCGGTTGCAGAAGCGCGCGAAGGCCAGCTCACGGCGGACCGACGGGTGGTCGGGTGCGTGCGTCAGGCAGCGATCGAGCAGGGCCGCCGCCACGTCGGGTCGTCGCTGATCGACCATGCGGTAGCCCAGCGAGAACAGCGCCGTGGGGTCCTCGGGCCGGTCCGCGAGCTCCTCGAACAGGCGCCCGTCCTCGGGGGCGCCGAGCATGGTGCAGATCCGGGCGGCGGAGCGCAGGGCGACGTCGTAGGTGGGTTCCTGGGCCAGGCTGTCGAGCAGGTCGGTCAGGGCGGCGCGGACGTTGCCGCGGCGGACGTGATCGACCGACCGGTCGAAGAACTCTTGGGCGCGGTTGGACATGGGGCGCGGGATTCTAGCCTGCCGAGGGCCCCGAGCGCCCGTGCCCGCCGGTCGATGGCGCCGACCCGGTGGACCCTGTCGCCGCGCGGGAGACGAGATTCCAGGGGCCCGGCCCGGTACCCTCTGGGGAAGGCGCGGGAGGGCATCCAGGCCACTCCCGTGTCCACACCGATGGCGTGAGCACCCGGGGGAGGACCCATGACCACGACGCGTCGCATCGCGGTCACGAACCAGAAGGGCGGCGTCGGCAAGACCACGACGGCCGTCAACCTCGGCGCGGGCCTTGCTCGGCTCGGCAGGCGCGTCCTGATCTGCGACCTGGACCCGCAGTGCAACCTGACGGTCCACGTCGACAAGGATCCCAGCGGGGACGCGCCCGGGGTCTACGAGTTGCTCCACGGCAAGGCGTCCCTGGCCGACATCGCCCAGCCCACCGGTGTCGAGGGACTGGAGGTCGCGCAGGCCTCGGTCGACCTCGCGGGCGTGGAACTGGAGCTGGCCGGCGAGGTCGGGCGCGAGGTCATCCTGCGGCACGCCTTCGAGCGCGACGAACGCGAGCGCGGTCACGTCTGGGACTTCGTCCTGATCGACTGCCCGCCGAGCCTCGGCTTGCTGGCCCTCAACGCGCTGGTGGCCTGTGACGAGGTGTTCGTGCCGATCCAGGCCGAGTTCTTCGCGCTCCAGGGACTCGGCAAGCTCGCGGGCGTCGTCGACCTCGTCCAGGGGCGACTCAATCCCGCGCTCCGGATCACCGGGATGGTGAGCTGCCGCCACGATCCGAGCACGAATCTGGGCCGCCAGGTCATGGCCGACATCCGGGACCACTTCGGCGACGTCGTGCACCAGACGGTCATCCGGCGCAACGTGAAGCTGGCCGAGGCGCCCAGCTACGGCAAGACCATCTTCGAGTACGACGCCGAGTCCCGAGGGGCCGAGGACTATCTGGCGCTTGCGCGGGAGCTGCTGGGTGAGAACACTGGCACGCCGGCCGTCGATGCCGACTCCGGATCGTCGCCCGCGTCGCCGTCGGCAGAGGCCGCCAGCGAGTCGGCGGCCTGATGACGACGGCCTGAAGTCCCGATCGCGCGTCGCCGCGGTCGGCGGATGCCCGCTGACGAGATCGCCCGATGCTGACTTCGCTCGCTGACCGCCTCATGGCCGGTCGGGACGACCCACTGACCCTGGTCCTGCGGCTCTTGCTGCTGCCGTTGACGCTGACCTACCTGGTCGTGATCACGACCAGGAACGCGTTGTACGACGGCGGACTGCTCAAGCCGAAGCGGGTCGGCGTGCCCGTCGTGTCCATCGGCAACGTGACGGTGGGAGGCACCGGCAAGACTCCGCTGGTCGTCCACCTCGCCAATGCGGCCCACGCCGCCGGCCGCAAGGTGGCCGTGGTCAGCACGGGCTACGGCGCCAAGGCCGGCGACGGTCGATCGGACGAGGCCGGACTGCTCGCGGCCCGCTGCCCGGGCGTGGATGTCATCGTCGCGCCGGACAAGCTCCCCGGCGCTCGCGAGGCCGCGGCGCGGGGCGCCGACCTGATCCTGCTGGACGACGCACTCCAGACGCGCCACCTGCATCGCGACCTGGAGATCGTGGTCGTGGACGCGCGCGCGCCGCTGGGCAACGGTTGGGTGCTTCCCGCCGGAAGCCTGCGCGAGCCGGCCTCGGGCATCGGCCGTGCGGACGTGCTGGTCCTGACGCACCATGAACGGCTGGCCGACGAGTCCTTGATCGAAGTCGAGAACCGGCTGCGCGCGTACAACCGCACGGCGACCCTCGTCTACGCCAGCCACCGCGCGCGCGGCGTGCGCCCGGTCACGGGCGGCCCCGAGGTCGACCCCGCGACCCTGGCCGGGCAGGAGCTGTTCCTGTTCGCAGGGATCGCCTCGACCGAGGGCTTCATCGACACCATCGAGGGCCTGGGCGCCGAGGTCACCGGCTGCCTCGCGTTCCCCGACCACCATGGGTTCGTGCCCGCGGACATGGCCGCGGTACGCGCCTATGCCCGGACCGCACGCCTCGTCTGCACCGAGAAGGACGCCGCCAAGGTGGCCGCCATGCCCGGCAACGACGATGTGGTCTGCCTGACGATCGACCTCGAGCTGGACGGCGAACTGCCGGCGCTGCCGACGGCGGTGGTTGCCGAACCGACCGACGAGCCGGCCGGTCACCACTAGCTGCTCGCTGCGGACGGTGCCCTCGGGGACCTGCCGGTTCCGGCGCGGAGCGTTCAGCGGAAACGACGCGCCAGCGCCGAGGCCAGGCTGGTCGCGGAGCCCGGATCGGCCAGGGCATCCAGCGCCTTCTTGAGCGCCTTGCTGGCCGCGGAACCCGTGTCGAGCCCGGCGTCCTTGGCGTCCTGCGTCACGCTGAGCATCTCGCCGCTGGCCAGGTCCACGAGCTCGGCCGTGACCTCGACCCGCGACCAGTGCAGCGTGCGGCCGCCGCCGGTGGGGTTGTTGCTCGAGGCCGCGCCGGTGGAGCGCACGCGCAGCTCGTAGACCGGTGCCTCCCGCGAGATCGACCCGATCACCGGGAAGCCGAGGCGCACGAGCATCTCGCTCATCGCCGCGGCACTCGGCGCGGGGCGCAACGGGAGCGTGCGGCCGTCGATGGTCTGGTAGTCCTCGGCCACGACGCGCACGCGAGCCGTGCCGCGCTCGGGGAAGGGGAGGTCGACCGCGGTGGCCAGGGCCGTCGCCACGCTGGAGGCCGGGCCCACGGTGACGGTGGGATCCTCGGGATCGAGCGGCGGCATCGACACCAGGGCCACGCCATGCTCGTCGGTGTAGGCGACCGGGCCCTGGGCTGCACCCGAGCGGGCGGCGAGCGACAGCCGCGGAATCGGCTGGTCGTCCCAGAGCGCGGTCACCTTCAGGGGCGTGGCCTGGGATCCGAGCGAGAGGGTCACGCCGCGGGTGTCGGTCAGCAGTTGCAAGCGCGCGGCGGCGTCGGCCGTGCGGCTGGCGATCTGCGCGCGAAGTGTCGGGTAGCGGGCGGCGAGCATGCCCGCGTCGGACCCGGCGGGGGGGCGGATCGCGGCGACCACCGGGAGGATCTCGCCCGGCTCGCGAAGGGCCGCACCGGCTCGCGCCAGGGCTTCCAGTCCCTGGGCCGTGCCCTCGTCGGTTGGCCGGCCCAGTGCCAGCCGGGAGATGGCCGTCTCCATGTCCGCCTGCGCCGAGGTGATCCCCTCCCGGGCGGCTTCGGCGAAGTGGGACGCGAGCGCCCGGCGATCGATCAGGGCGCGCGCGTAGGTGAAGGCACCCGCCGAGCCTTCGGTGGTGGCCAGCTCGTAGTCCACGCCGACGACATCCAGCTCGGTGCGGATGTTCACCTCGCGGTCCTTGCGATCGTCGTTCTCGATGGACTCGGAGTAGCTGCCGTCGTCCAGGGTGCGGTTGATGGTCTCGAGCTGCCGCGTGGTGGTGTCCGCGCGCACCGAGGCCACGATCTGCTCGACGAGGGTCGAGAGCGCCTGGTGTCGGGCGATGGTCGCGGCCTGGGGGCCCGACCCGGGAGCCTCGCCCACACCGACGAGCGTGCGGGTCTCGTCGAGCCCGTGGCCGGGGTCCAGCATCCAGGCCGGCGCGCTCCCGCGGCCCGATCCGGTCGAGGCGCACGCCGCCAGCAGGCACGCGACCAGGGTCAGTGTCGGGGCGCACCACCGGCGCGAGGCGTGCGGCGGTGGGTGGGGAGTGGCAACCATGATCGTCCTCCCAGGCTCGAGGCTTTCGTATCCTAACCGTCGCGCACGGAGGAACCCTCGTCATGCCGGCCTCGTCGGCTCCCGCCGCCTCGATTCCGGGTGTCCTCCGCGGGCTCGTCCTGCCGGTGCTGGCCGTCCTCCTGACAGCGCTGGGCATGACGAGGGTCTTCGGGGATCCCTTCCAACACGAGTGGTTGGGACACAATGGCGCCCGATATGCCCACATCGCCCGCAACTACGAGCGCTTCGGGCTGACCCACCTCGGTGGTGCCCCGCTGCTCGACGTCGCGCAAGCGCCGGGCGGCGAGGGCTCGGCGAGCGCTCCGGACATCTACGCGCACCACCCGCCGGGGCTGTCCATGACGATCGCGGTCGTCGATCGGCTCCTCGGCGTGGAGGGTGAGGCGTTCGCGCGAGAGGACCACGCGCGGTTGGTGCCGGCCGTGGCGACGCTGGTGTCGATCGTGGTGTTGGCGTGGCTGGTCGCCGCGGCTCTCGGCGTGGATGCCGCACGCGGTGACGCGCAGGCCCTCTCCCCGGCCTGGGCCGGCGGGCTGGCGGCCGTGGCCCTGGCCGTGATGCCGATGGTCAACCTGTACGGAGCTCATCCGGATCCACAGGGAGCCCCGGTGTTGCTCGGCAGCCTCGCCACGGTGCTCGCCTATCACCGGTGGCTGCGCGGACACGGCCTGCTGCCCTGGCTGGTGGCCTCCGCGCTGGCCGTGTTCTTCGACTGGTACGGGCTGTATGCGCCGACGCTGTGTGCCGTGCACCTGTTCCTGACGCAGCCGACCCGTCGCCTGGCGGCCCTCGGGCTCGGCGGTTGGACGCTGCTGCTGTTCAGCGTGGGACTGTGGTGGCTCACGAGCCTGCCGGGCATGTCGCTCGACCGACTGGCGGGCGCGGCCGGCTTGCGGGGGCCTGCCGGGTTGGGCGGTGACATCGAGGGGCTCGGCCGACACCTCGGTGCATGGTGGTCGGATACGTTGCGACTGATGCCCGCCTGGCCGGTCCTGACGCTGGTGCTTGCCTGGGAGGGTTGGCGTGGGCTGCGCATGGCGCGGTCTCCCGGCCGTGGGCAGGCGACGGGGCTCGGAAGCGGCTCGCTCCTGTTCCTGCTCGCGGCGCCGCCGCTGCTGCACGCGATTCTGTTCCCGGCGGGCCTGCTGGTCCACTCGTACTGGCTGTTCGGGCTGCCGCCCGCCCTGGCCGCCGCCGTGGCCCTGGCCTGCCAGCGCTGGCGCGCTCCCGTCGGTGTGCTGCTGGTCGGCCTGTTGGCCGTCGCCGGATGGTCCGCGGCGGATGAACTCCTGGCCCGGGAGGATCCGGTGCCGGCCCTGGTGGGCGACCTGCTGGCCCGGCACACGGCGCCCGGGGAGGCGGTCCTCACCAACTTCGACACCAACCCGTTCGCCGACAACGCGGCCGGTTACGTGATGAAGCTTCCTGAGGTGACGTTTGCCTCGGATCGGCAGGTGCGGGGCCGGGTAGGCCGGTCGGGAGAGCCGAGTCTGGCCGAGGCCCGGACGCGGCTCCCGGCGGCCCGGTGGTTCCTGCTGGTCGGTTGGCCGGAGTCAGCGGACCCGGCCCTCGTCGCCGAGGTCTCCGCCGCGACCCTCGGCGAGCCCCTGCAGGTCATGCCGGGAGTCGCTGTGAGTCTGCACCGACTGGCCGAGTAGTCTTGGTCGCCGCCCCGCACCCGGGATATCATTCCAGCGATGGACGGCGTCGGTGCGGCGGTCGTCTGGATCGGAGGGCGACACGCCGGTCGCCACACTCCTTCCCCCTCTCCCACACCCACTCTCGCACCGTTCGCCGAGGGCTCCCGGATGTCCGTCACCCAGCCCATCACGACGCCTCCCGTTCGCGAGGCGCCGGAGCACAACCCGTTCGAGTCGATGTTGCGGCGTTTCGACAAGGCCGCCGAGACGCTCGGACTGGATGATGGTCTGTACCAGATCCTCAAGGCGCCCGAGAAGGAGCTGAAGGTCGCCATCCCGATCCAGCGTGACGACGGGACCTACGAGGTGCTCGAGGGGTGGCGCGTGCAGCACAACTCGGCCATGGGACCGTGCAAGGGCGGCATCCGCTACTCGCCTCACGTGAACGTGGACGAGGTGCGCGCGCTCGCGGCCTGGATGACCTGGAAGTGCGCCATCGTCGGCGTGCCGTTCGGTGGTGCGAAGGGCGGCGTGCGTTGCAACCCGCGCGAGATGTCGCTCAAGGAGATCGAGAAGGTCACGCGCCGCTACACCTCGGCGATCATGGACATCATCGGCCCCGATCGCGACGTGCCCGCGCCGGACATGTACACCAACGAACAGGTCATGGCGTGGATCATGGACACCTACTCGGTGCACCATCGCCACACCGTGACCGGCGTGGTGACCGGCAAGCCCTGGGGCCTGGGCGGTTCGATGGGTCGCAAGGAAGCCACCGGCCGCGGACTGCTCACGATGGTGCGCGAGGCCAGCCGCGTGAAGAAGCTCGACCTGGCCAAGGCCGAGGTCGTGGTCCAGGGCTCGGGCAACGTGGGTGGAACGATCGCCGTGCTGCTGAGCGAGATCGGGGTGAACATCAAGGCCATGTCGGACATCGACGGTGGTCTGGTGAACGAGAAGGGCCTCGACGTCCCGGCCCTCGTGGCGTACATCGAGAAGCATCGCACCCTCGACGGTTTCAAGGGCGGTGACCGCTGCTCCAACCAGGAGCTGCTCGAGCTGCGCTGCGACATCCTGCTGCCCTGCGCCACCGAGAACGAGATCACTCCGGCGAACGCCGGCAAGCTCAACTGCAAGATCATCGTCGAGGGCGCCAACGGCCCGACCGCGGCTGATGCCGACGCGATCCTCGACAGCAACGATGTCTTCGTGATCCCGGACATCCTCGCGAACGCCGGCGGCGTGGTCGTCAGCTACTTCGAGTGGGTCCAGGACCGCAGGGGGTACTTCTGGGACGAGCGGGACGTGAACAACCGCCTGCACAAGACCATGCAGAAGGCTTTCCGCCAGGTGCTCAAACGCACGAAGACCTCCAAGGTCAACATGCGCACGGCGGCCTACATGGACGGCATCGATCGCGTGGCCCACGTCACCAAGATGCGGGGCCTCTATCCCTGATGACGGACCCCGTCCGTCGCCCGCCACATCGCGGTGCGCCCGAGTCGATCGCCTGATCGATGCCGCACCCGTTCCTCCCTCCTCCGGCAGGGTCTTCCGCCCCCGCCAAGTGTGATTCCGTGAAGCTCCGCAACGTCGCCATCATCGCCCACGTCGACCACGGCAAGACGACCCTCGTCGATGCCCTCCTCTCGGACGCGGGAGTCTTCCGCGAAGGCGCCGAGCGTGTCGAGTGCGTGCTCGACAGCAACGAACTCGAGCGCGAACGCGGGATCACCGTGTTGAGCAAGAACTGCTCGGTGACGCGCGGCGACCTGAAGGTCAACATCATCGACACCCCCGGCCACGCCGACTTCGGTGGCGAGGTCGAGCGCGTGCTGCGCATGGCCGACGGCTCACTGCTGCTCGTGGACGCCTTCGAGGGGCCGATGCCCCAGACCCGCTACGTGTTGGGCAAGGCGTTGTCGGTGGGGCACCGCGTCGTGGTCGTGATCAACAAGTGCGACAAGCGCAACGCGCGCCCGGATGAAGTGCTCGACGAGGTCTTCGACCTCTTCGGGGAGCTCGGCGCCGATGATCGACAGCTCGACTTCCCGGTCATGTACGCCTCGGGCCGCGACGGCTGGGTGCGGACCGAGCCCCACGGGACGGAGACCGACACGCGGCTGCTCGTGGACGTGATCGAACGCGAGGTCCCCGGGCCGGCGCGCGACACGGCCGGCGCCGCGCGCATGCAGGTCACGTCCATCGACCACAACGACTACGTCGGGCGCGTGGCGGTGGGGCGCATCGATCGAGGACTGTTCAAGGCCGGCATGACGCTCGCCGTCACCGAGGCCGACGAGGCCGGCACGCCCGTGCTCGCGCCCACCTCGGGCAAGTCGTCGGGGCTGTTCGTCTTCGACGGGCTCGAACGCAGGCCGGTGGAGGTCGCCGAAGCCGGTGACATCGTCGCCGTCCAGGGATTCCCCGACATCCGTATCGGTCAGACGCTCTGCGACCCGAACAGCCCCGAGCCGTTGCCCGCGCACAGCATCGACGAACCCACGCTCTCGATGGAGATGCGCGTCAATGACTCGCCCTTCAACGGGCGGGAGGGCAAGCTCGTCACCGGACGGCAGGTGGGTGAGCGCCTCAAGCGCGAGCTGCGCAGCAACGTGGCGCTGCGCGTGGAGAGCATCGGCGGCGAGGGCAGCTACAAGGTCGCCGGTCGCGGCACGCTGCACCTCGGGATCCTGCTCGAGACCATGCGTCGCGAGGGCTACGAGGTGGCCGTCGGATGCCCGCGAGTCATCGACCGCGAGATCGAGGGAGAACTCTTCGAACCGGTCGAGGCGCTGACGGTGGACGTACCCTCCGAGCACGCCGGCAAGGTGATCGAGATCGTCTCGACGCGGCGCGGTGAGCTGATGGAGATGGACACCGAGGGGCCCACGCACCGGCTGCTGTTCTCGATCCCCGCGCGCGGTCTGATCGGGCTGCGCACCCGGGTGCTGACGCTGACGAGTGGCGAGGCCGTGCTGCACCACGTGCTCAAGGGCTACGAGCCCAAGCGCGGGTCGCTGCCGCGGCGCTCGGTGGGCGTGATGATCTCGAGCCACAAGGGCCAGGTCACCGGCTACGCCCTCGACGCGCTCGGCGACCGAGGCAGCTTCTTCGTCAGACCGGGTGACCCCGTCTACGCGGGTCAGATCGTCGGCGAACACTGCAAGGCCCTCGACATCACCGTCAACGTCACGCGCGAGAAGAAGCTGACCAACGTGCGCTCCTCCGGGACGGATCGCGCGCTCAAGGTGACCCCGGCGCGGCTGATGTCGCTCGAAGACGCGCTGGAGTACATCGGGGATGACGAACTGGTCGAGATCACGCCGCAATCGCTGCGCCTGCGCAAGCGCATGCTGGCCGAGGTCGACCGTCGCCGGGCCGGGCGCAAGGACAAGGAGCCGGTGGCCGGCTGAAGGCGCCTCGCGGCCCCGCTCGCACGGGCTCCTAGGGCGACGTGCTGCCGCGGAGGCCCATCGACACACGCAGGGCCGCGATGGCCCCGGCGTCGATGCGCCGCTGGTGGGTGGCGTCGCCGCCGACGAAGAGCACAGGCCCGGGTCGGAGCTCGAACGGGACCGGAACCGCCTGGCACTCGCGGGTCGGGCCGACGGCCGGGTTCAACACGAGCTGGAGGTGTCCATCGGCTCCCGACCAACTCAAGCGCGCATGGTCGAGCGCTCCGGGAGCCGGATCGACGTCGGGGGCGAGCGGGATGGCCAGCGTGACGGCGTCGCCCAGGGAGTCGGTGAGCGTGGCCCGCAGCTCGCCCTGCTCGAGGTACAGCTCGAGGCCGTCGGACGGCGAGGGTGACGGTCCGTAGGGCATGGTCCCGCCGGAGACGTGGATGCCGATACCCTCGCCGGCCGCCTGGCCTCGCGTGCGCCGCGCCGCGAGCACGAAGGCCGGCTGTTGCACGTCGTCCCGCGTGCCGTCTCGGCTCCGACCGTGTTCGTCCAGCAGGAAGACCGGGACTTCGGGCGTGCTCGACGAGTGGAAGGCGAGGTCGTGCAACCCGTCTCCGTCCATGTCACCGATCGTCAGGCTGACCGCGTCCTCGACGGCGAAGGTCAGCGTCACGCCGTCGTGGACGTACGGGCCGTCCCCGCTGTCGACCGGGAGGAACGGGCCCAGATGCGCGCGAGACACCGAGGACCGTTGCCGCCCCGAGCGCCAGTTGGCCACGACCAGGTCCAGGTGCCCGTCGTGGTCCAGATCGCGCTCCGCCGAGACGGTGAACGGCCGCGGCGTCGGCACGACGATGTCGGCGTGTCGGGCGAACCCGCCCTGGCCGTCGTTGAAATGGACGGCGAGTTCGTCCTCCAGGGTGCGCGCGAGGACGATGTCGAGCCAGCCGTCCGCATCGAGGTCGGCCATGGAGAGACCGAGGGCGCGAGCGGAGAGGGGCGAGCCCTCGCCGTCGAAACCTCCCAGGGTGTAGCCGTCGCCGTCGCGCGCGCCGAGGAGCAACAGGCTGGGAAGCGCATCGAGGCTCGCGTAGGCGACGTCGAGCAGGCCGTCCCGATCGACGTCACCGACGGCCAGGGCCTCGGCCGACGAGCCGAAGTCTCCAAACCCGAACGGCGTCGGGGTGAAGCCGCCGCGGCCGTCGCCGGAGAAGCCGACCAGGGGTGGGCTGGCCGGGTAGAACGAGGCCACCACGAGGTCCAGCCCGGGTCGATCGTCGAAGTGCAGCAGCGCCAGCCCCTGAGGCTGGTCGACCTCCAGGACGAGGTCGGGAACCTCGCGCCGCTGGCCGCGGACGAGGGGGCCCCGGAAGACGTGGACTTCGCCGGGGACTTCGGGGGTGGCCGGGTCGGGTAGGGTCGAGGCGGCGTTCATGCTCAGGATCAGGTCTTGATGGCCGTCCCCGTCGAGGTCGGCCATGGCCAGTCCTCGCGGAACGTCACAGAGCAGCCGGCCCGGCGTGGAGCGGTCGAGGCCGTCGTCACTCCCGAAGTACACCTTGGACACTGCGCCACCGACCTGGCGCGGGGCGTCGCCCACGAAGAGATCGGTGGTGGCGTCGTCGTCGAGCGACCGGATGGTCGGCAGGCAGGCCAGCATGTGGCGGCCCGGTCGCGTGGATGGGGCAGGTCGCTCGAACCAGACTTCGATCGTCCCGGCGACGAGGGGCGTGTCGCCGAAGTGGATCATCTCGGCTGCCGGAGTACCCAGGGCACCCCGGCCGCTGCGCACGCGCGTCGGCGCTCCCGCGGACCTCAGCGCGAGCGTGATGTCGTCCCAGACGGGCTCCGGGGCCGCCTCACCGCCGCACGAAGCGCACAGCAGGGCGGCGAGGGCCGGGCCGATGCGCCGCGGGGCGCGCGCGACCGGGGCGCAACGAGAACGCTGGCGTCGGAGCATCCGACCGAGGATGCCTCGCGCTCGGCCCGTCTGCCAGCCCGACGTCAGCGGGGCCGAGGATCCACCCGATCCCGCGACGCCGGCTACTCCATGCCGCCGATGTGGCTGCTGCTGCTGACGCCTTCGTTGCGCCAGCGTTCGCGGCGCTCAGCCAGGTCGGGCTCGGTGGCGAGCAGCCGCTTCTCGATCTTGGCCGGCAACTGGAAGCCACGCTCGTAGAGGACGAAGGGGAGGTGCGGCTTGATGCAGCTGCTGCAGGTCCACTTCTTGTCCATCTCGTCGCGTGGCACACGGAAGTTGCTGATGTTCCGCAGGTAGCGGTAGTCGGCGCCGTTCCAGAAGGCCTCGAAATCGGCGCGGGTCTTGCCGAGGAACTGCGTCGCGCTGCCGAGATCGTGCGAGGGCTCGGTGGTGCCGTCGCAGCAGGGCAGGATGCCGCCGTCCCAGTTGAAGAAGATGCTGCGGTAGGGCCAGGAGCACGCCTGGACCGCGGCCTTGGGGCGGTTGGCGTTCTCGGCGATCTTCTCGCCGCGCGCGATGGCCTGGTCGTCCGACGACATCGACACGCCCGGACTGACCTGCACGGCGCCCTCGCCCGAGTTCGCATCGCTGCGCTCGTCGTCGCGGCGCGGTCGCCACTCGTCCTTGTGCTCGGGCGGGATGTTCGGGTTGATGAAGCGGATCGCGTTGACGCCGATCTCCTTGGCCATCTCGCGGGCCTTGGGGATCTCGTGCTGGTTGTGGCTGAAGCGCAGGAACTGCCAGTCCACGAAGGGCAGCTTCTTGCCGTGCTTCTTCTTGGCGTCGCAGATCGCCTTCATGTTCTCCTGCGTCTTCCAGAAGTCGCCGCCGATGTTGTACTTGTCGTACGTCTCGGGCGAGGCGCCGTGGCAGCTCACGATGAGATGCTCGAGGCCGGAGAGCACCAGCTTCTCGGCGTTCTCCTTCTTGAAGACGGAGAGGTTGGCGCTGATCGTCACGCCGATGTTCCTGTCGGCCGCGTACCGGATCATCTCGTAGATGTCGGGGTAGAGGACGGGCTCTCCGGAGCCGTAGAGATTGACGCGCAGGGCTGTCGGCGCGAGGACGTCGATGATCTGCTTGAAGCGCGGCAGGTCCATCTTGCCGAAGCCGCGACCGTCGTCCTCGATCTTGCTGCGGTCCCGGTCGAGGCAGAACGGGCAACGCTGGTTGCACACGTTCGTGGACTCGACCTTCAGGATGTAGGGAAAGCCGCCCACCGTGTCCTTGCCGCGGACGCGGGACCACTCCACGCGAGCGATGTTGACCAGCTTGCGCGGGGTCATGTGCCGCAGCGCCGAGAAGGCGTAGCGGCTCAGGATCTTGACGTTGGTGAGGGTCGGCCCCGTGGTGGCGAGGACGAAGTTGAAGACACGCATGGTGCTGGAACCTTACCGCCGGGGCATAGGTCCGGCAAACGGGCTGGGAGAGGGGCGATGCGCCCGACCCTTGAGCCTAAGGCATGATCGGCTCGGCAGGCGCTACGGCTCCAGGATTCCCGGTTGGAAGTCAGTCGGAGACGGCCGCCAGCAGGGTCAGGGCGGCGTATCCCGTCGCGAGCGTCGGTGCGCCTTCCCACCAGCGTGGAGACTGCTCGTTGATCCAGGATCCGTCGGTCCGCTGATCGTCGATCAGGTGTCGCGTCAACTCGGCGCGCCAGGGCACCACGTGACCGTCGGCGTCGAGGAAGTCCCGGTCGGGGAGCAGCCTCAGCGTCCGGGCCATCGCCAGGTAGTAGTAGTACAGCCCGTCGGAACCCTTCTCGGGCGGGTCGAAGCCCGGGTTCACATCCACCCGGAAGTTGGCACCGAGCCAGCGCACGGCGGCGACCACGCGGGGGTGGTCGGGCTCGAGGCCGCAGAGCAGGAACGACTTGGTCAGGGCGTAGGTCATCGAACCGTAGGAGCGGGCCACCCAGGCGTCCTCGCCGACCCTCAGTTCGCCCGCCGGGCTGTTTCCCGGCATGTAGGTTGCGCCGCCGTCGGTGCCCGAGACCATCCGACCCCCCTTGGCCCGCGGCCAGGCCATCGGCGCGTCCTCGCCCAGATTCTGGTTCTTCTCGAGGAACTCCATGGCCCGTGTGAAGAACGGGTCGTCGGTGGGGGTACCGGCGCGGCGGGCGGCCTCCACGGCCATCTGGGTGTTCGAGAGGTCCGGGCGTTCGTCACCGCCGTAGCCGATCCCGCCGTAGTGGGGATCGTGTTCGGAACTGTAACCCTCGCCCTCATCGGCCTGGGCCTCGAGCAGGAAGCGGCGGGCCCGCTCGACGACCGTCGCGTCTGCCGGGCGGCCGCCATCCAGCAGCGCGTCGATCGCCGCCGCGGTGGTGTAGACCGCGAGGCCCATGTCGTAGATCGCGCCGTCGGGCTTCTGAAGCGCGACGAGGTAGTCGAGACCGTCGTCCACCCAGGCCGGAGTCGGGCGCTCGAGTTCGGCGGCAAGGCCGATCGCAGCGGAGAGGCACAGCGCGGTGATGCCGGGTTCGGGGCCGGACCAACCCGGCAGCTCGAGACCGAAGCGACCCTGCTCCTGGTGGTCGTCGAGAAAGCGTGCCGCGTCCTCCAGGGCCGCCGTCAGCTCGCGGCCCGGGACGACGTGGGGCGGTGGTCCCGGGAGCTCGACATCGGCCGTCTGGGGAACGTTCGTGACGGGCACGCCATGGCACGCGATGACCGTGTCGAGGTCGGCCAGCAGGTCGGCCAACGAGGCCTCGGCGCGGGAGGCGGGGAGCGGCGGCAGGGCGCGGGGGACGAGGCCCCTCAGCCGTGCCGCGCGGGCCCAGCGAGTCCAGCCGGCGACCTCGTCGGTCGCGGGCTCGGCCAGCGTTTCTGCGCGGTCGGCGGCCAGGACCAGGAGTTCGAGGTCCGCGTCGTCGGGCGGCCTGGGCCAGGCGAGGTCGACCAGCTCCACGTGCATGCCTTCGACGGTCCTGAGCGCCATGAGGACGTCGTGATCGGCAGGAATCGGAACCGTGGCGATGCGTTCCAGGGCCGCATCGCGGACGTCCGTGAAGCGCGGCGTGATGGTGCCCGCCAGGCCCAGCACCAGCTTGGCGTCCTCACGCACCGTCCCGTGCTCCGCGGTCGCACGCTCGGCGACGAGCCACTCGGCCGCGCGGCGGAAGAAGGGGCCGTCCAGCTCGTTGTAGCGGCGAGGCGAGCGGGCCAGGGCCGACAGCACGTCACAGGTGTCGTGGAAGCCGTCGCCGTAGTGGCCAGCGTCGTGCTGCAGGGCGCGAATCTGGCGAACGAGGCCATCCGCTGCTCCCTGGGTATCCTGGGCGGTGACCGGGCTGACGAGGACCAGCAACGCGCAGAGCAGGGACAGGGGGTGCATCGAGGGACTCCAGCTGGTCGGGTGCGCCCCCTTATCTTGCCGCCTCCAGGCGACTCCAGGCAACCGGGACGGGCGCCTCACCCACCGACCCGGTTAGTCCCGAGGGGGGTCCTAGAAACCGAGAGCGAGGAGGTTCCGGACCGCCGTGCTGCGGGTGAAGTAGTTGTCGTCCGCGGCCAGCCTCGAGAGCGCCGGGCGTCGATCGACGTCGAACAGCTGCCCCATCGCGGCGACGGCATAGGTCGTGGTCACGCCTCGCGGCCCCTCCCGCTCGACCAGCTGCATGAGTGGGCCGATGGCGTCTTCGTCGCCCATGAAGGCGATGCCGATGGAGGCCATGCTCGCCACGAAGGGGTTGTTGGTGGTCCGGATGAGGTCGACCAGGGCGGGCACCGAGCTGCGGTCACCGAGGATCCCGAGACCGAGTGCGGCGTTGCGCAGGACGACGGGGTTCGTCGATCGCTTGACCACGCCCTGCAGGATCGGAGCCGCCGCAGCCTGACCCGACATGCCCAGGCCGAGAGCCGCGTAGCCAGCCACCGAACGGACGCTCGAGTCGAGGACGAGTGCGCCGAGGACGGACACGCCCCGCTCGCTCCGAGTGAGGCCCAGGGCCACGGCTAGGGCGCCCAGTGTGTCGCTGTTCGGTTCCCGGGCCATGCGGTCGATGAGGAGTGCCGGGATCTCGTCGTCCTGGCTCGGGCGCGCCGCCAAGCCCAGGCCGAGGGCGAGCCAGGGGCGCATGTCCGCCGCGTGGTCCTGGAAGCTCGCGGTCAGGACCTGCTTGGCTTGCTCGCCGCCGATGCGACCCAGGGCGATGGCGGCGAAGTGCCGAGCGGAGGCGTCGCTCTCGGTCTCGAGCATGCCGGCCAGGTGCTCGATCACGCGGGTCGAGCCGGGATACGCGACGATTCCCAGCGCCAGTGTCGCGGCGCGCTTGGGCTCCAGGTCGTTGTTGCTGGCGGCGAGTTTGACCAGGGCCGGCGTGACGGTCGGATCCCCGATGCGTCCGAGGGCGGTGGCCGCGGCCGAGCGCACGTACTCAGGACGCTTGCGGTCGAAGGCGAGGTCCATGAGCGGCTGGATCGAGCGCACCGAGCCCATCAGTCCCGCCGCGTCGGCAACGGTCGAGAGCAGCTCGTCGTTCATGCCCTCGCGCTGCTCGAGCAGCTCGAGGACGACCGCCTCCGCGCGTCGATCACCTCGCAGAGCCGCGGTGACGAGCGCGGTCCCGCGGTCTTCGATCGACAGCGTGGACTCGGTACCGAGCAGGTGCTTGCCGACGTCACTGCTGTCGATCAGGTTCAGCAGCATGTAGCTGGCCCGGCCCGAGTCGACGAGACCGAGGGCGAGCATGGCCGAGCGGCGGACGTCGTAGTTCTCGTCGGTGAGCAGCTTGCGGGCGAGGTCCACGCCTTCGGCGTCGCGAAGCTTGCCCAGTGCGACGATCGCAGCACCGCGCACGGCCGCGTCGTCGGACGCCGCCAGCGAACGGCACACCGGGATGACCTTCTCGCGGATCAGGCGGCGGACGTCCGCCATGCGGATCTCGCGCGCCTCGGCGGTCTCGACGCGGAGCCCCTGCTGGTCGAGGGGGGCGTCATAGCTGCGGCGCAGGCTGATGAACTCGAACTTGTTGGTCTCCCACCAGCGCGCCCAGTCGTCATTCTGGATCATGACCGTCGTGGCGCCGAGATTGTCGCCGATGCCGCCACGGCCGCCCGACACCAGGCTGCTCGGGGCGCCTGCACCGCCGCGCGCGGAAGAGCCGCGCAGGGCACGCTTTGCCCCACCCTGCGCCCCTGCGTTCGAGCCGGGGCCGACGGATCCACCGCCGTCGCCACCGGAGTCGTCGCCCGGGTACTCGGTGTCCGGCGGCGGAGTGTACTGGCCGCCGCCGAATCCCGGCGGCGTGAACACTGACGGAGGTTCGGCGGGTCCGGTGTTGCCGACGCCCGGTGGGCCGACGGACTGGGCACCAAGCGGAGCCGCCGCGGCCGCCAGAAGCAGTACCGAGCAGAATCGGGAGAGGGGGATCATGCGCGTTGTGACTCGATGGAGCGTGGGCGGCACCCGGGAAAGGGCGCGCCGGAAGACGCGACGGCCGAGGGGGCTCTTGCATCCCTCTTGCTTATCGGCCGTCCATCCGACGGCTGGTTCTAAGTCGTCCCGTCTCAGCGCATTACGGACGACAGGGAGGGACGCTGCAAGCCTGGGGCGAGATTCGGGAGTGAGAGCAGTCCACTACAGCTCGGGCGCCGTGGCCGCCGCCCGGCGGGAATGATGATTCTGCCTCGCCGTCGGGCTGGCTCGCCGAGATGTCCGCGGGCGGTTCAAGTCGCCTGGGTGGGTCTCCGAGAAGGGTGAGCGACACCGCAGACCCACTTGGAGTGCCCTACGTGAACCCCACCCGTGACAGAGCCCCCCGTCGCGGCTCGCGCCGCAGCCTCAGCGGCGCAACCTTCGCGGAGGTCATGCTTTCCGCCGCGATCATCGGTACGACGGTCGTGGGCGCCATGGCCTCCCTGCAGAGCACGGCGGAGGTGTTCCACTACTTCTCCGATGGGCCACATGAAGCCCTGATGCTCGCCCAGGAGATCCACGAGGCGGCCATGTTGCTTCCGTGGGAAGAGGGCGGCGAGTCGGCCGGTTTCGGCCCCCAGATCTCGATTCTCGGCGACTTCCACGACCAGACCTTCAAGCCGCCGAAGTCCGCCGAGTTCGACAACATCGTGAGCCACAAGCTGTGGCGGCAGTCCGTGGAGGTCGTCCAGGTGGACCTTACGGACCCCTCCGTCGTCATCGAGAGCCCCGAGTCGTTCTCCGGCGACACGCTCACGGAACTGCGGGTCCTGATCCACTCCGAGGACGGGACCGAGATGGGCACCTTCAGTTGGTGGATGACGGAACCCGAAGACGACGGGTGATCGCCGTCCCGCCGACCCAGCCCCTCCACCCCCGACACCCATGAGATCCACATCGATGAAGAACCACCGGCGATCCCCACGGCGACACAAGTCGCGCGGCTGGGTCCTGATCGCATCCCTGCTCATCTCCTCCATGCTCGCCGCCTTGACGGTGACGTGGGCCCGCCACGCCGTGCTCGCGAAGAAGAGCCTGGAGGTGGACAGCGGTGCGAGCGAATCCGAGGAAGCCACCCGCTCCGGCCTGGAGCGCACCCGTGAGCGCATGCGCATGGGCGAGCTTCCCGGCGGCTGCGAGACCGGCACCGAGGACTCGATCGAGACCAACGGCCGCATCGTCATGAGCGAGCGGCACGAGGACGGTCACGACCGTCGTGAGATCCGCGTCCGGACCCGCAAGGTCGAGACTCCCGAGGAGGACGAGGCCAACGTGCGCGCTCGCACCGAGGTCGTCCCCGGTGGTGGCAGCTCGAAGCGCCGTGCCCGCCTCAACTGCGAGGAGGGCACCGCGGTGCTCGCTTCGGGCCTGCTCACCATCATCAGTGA
The DNA here is from genome assembly GCA_029259725.1 of Planctomycetota bacterium. Taxonomy (GTDB): domain Bacteria; phylum Planctomycetota; class B15-G4; order B15-G4; family B15-G4; genus JAJDER01. The sequence goes on from JAJDER010000045.1 coordinate 69,336, forward strand.
CGACACGACTCTTCAGGACGTCTCGCTCGCCGGACACTTCCTGCTCGAGCCAGGCGTCGAGCTGACCCTGGACAACGTCCAGCTGCGCGGCACGATCCTCACGCGCGCCGGGCTCTGCGAGGACGAGCCGCTGCAGGAGGGCTCCTCACGCCCCAGTGTCCGTGTCTTCGGCGACGTGCGCTTGCTCGCCGGCACGGAACTCCCGGGCGTGGCCATGGTCGCGCCGGATGCGCGGTTCGAGACCGATCTCTCCTCGCGTGTCGAGGTGCGCGGTTTCGCGGCTGTCGACGAGCTGAAGATCCGTGGCAGAGGCACCGCGCGCGGCATGCTCGTCGCGTACAGCGACGAGGAGATCAGCGACGACGTCTCGCGCCCGGGCTACGGCCGTGGCGTGCAGTCCTGGCCGGACAAGATCGACCCCGGTGCCGAGCGCGTGGTGCGCATCGCCTTCCCGGTGGACGAAGTGCCCGAAGCCACGCTCGATGCCATGGACGACTACGAGATCGACGACTGATCGATGATGACCTCGACGCGCACGAATCGCGGTTTCACGCTGATCGAACTGCTGATCGTCTCGGCCGTGTTGATGATGCTCGCGCTCATCGCCATGCCTGCTGGCGGGATGAACGACCACCGCAAGCTCGACATCATCCAGCTCGCGGTGCAGGACGCTCTCGACGTCGCGCAGCGCCAGTCCTACAAGTCCGGCGTTCCCTATGGCGTGCGCTTCGGCACGAACGCAGGCGGCTGGTTCGCCGTCGTCAACGAAGCCGGCATCCCCATCGAAGACCCGCTCAGTCACGGCTCGTACGTCGTGCGCCTGAGCGACCCCGGTCATCCCACGAACGTCACCATCGAGTACGCCATCTTCGGGCTGCGTCCCGTCGCTGCGTACGACGAGAAGGGCGTGCTGGTCCAAGGGGGCCAGATCCATCTACGGGCCGGCGACCAGGTGCGCTGGCTTCAGCTCACCACGGCGAGCCCCGAGCTCGAGGTGGTCCCGGCCACGCCGTAGTCCGGCCCGGGACCAGAAGAAGGAGACAAGAGAGTTGAAGAGGCGCAAGTCCGGAAGCATCGGAATTGTCATCGGTGACGGCATGTTGCGTGCCGCCCAGCACGTCGACGGACGCCTTGTGTCCGCGACCGTTCCGGCCGACGACAATCTCGACAATCTGAAGAAGAGCATGCGACAGCTGCTCTCCGCCGCACCCTTTTCAGGGCGCGACGTCGTGCTCGGCCTCGAGGGCAAGTCCGTCCTCGTCGAGTCGCTGGTCGTCCCTCCGCACCATGCCAAGTCGATCCGGTCGTTCTGCGCGGACCGCCTGAAGGGGGACCCGCTGTTCGACAGCAGCAAGGCTGCCCACGGCGTGTCCTCCGGTACGGCCAAGAGTGAGCAGGGACGGGGGGCAACCCTCGCCGTGTTGGCGGCGATCAACTCCGACCGCCTGGAGACGATCATCCGCACCTGCCGCGAGATGGAACTCGTGGTGATCTCGGTCGAAGCCGCTCCGCTCGCCGCCTGGCGCGCCTGGAGTGGGGAAGGCGTCCAAGCGCGCTTCCTCCGCTCCGACAAGGGCGACGTCGTCCTGGCCGGCCAGGACGATCAGCTGCTCTTCTGCCGCGTCGTGCCGGGGTCGATCTCGCTCGCCGAGCTCTCCACGACCCTCTCGCGCGCCACGACCCTGCTGGGTGCCCAGGAGCTCGACCGGCTCGAAGCCACGGGTCTGTCCGAAGCCGACATGCAGATCCTCTCCGGTGACCTGGGCATGAACGTGTCCTCGCCCCAGGAGGAGATGCCCGACGCTGCGGCGGCCGGCCTCGCCGCCGAAGGCCTCCCGCTGATCGACTTCACGCCTCCCGAGGAGCGCGTGCTCCGCGAGAAGCGTCGCGTGCGCAAGATGCGCATCGGCGTGAGTGGTGTGGCCACGGCACTGGTCGCTGCCATCGCCATCATGGGGCAGCAGCAGCTCGGCGGCCTGGTGGACGAGCACATCGCCCTCGCCGCCCGGGTCGACCAGATCCGGGACACGCGCTCCCAACTCGAGGCGCTCCAGAAGGAGGTCCAGGTCCAGCAGGCCAACGAGACCGTCATCAACGAGGCCCGCCCGGGCCACAACATGTCGACGCTCTTCCAGCTGGTCAGCCGTGCCGCCACGTCCTCGATCTCCTTCGAGACGATCCAGTGCGAAGACCGGCCCGATCCGTCGGTGCCGATCGACCAGCGTGACGACGGCCCGATCCGCCGCATGCTCGAGATCCAGCTGAACGGCCTGGCCGCGAACGGCATCGCCGTGCGCGACTACGCCGACGTCCTGCTCAGCACCAAGGCGTTCACGGACGTCCGAGTCGAGTCGAGCGAGCGCGTGCTGCTCGGCGCCGGCACCGAGGGTGAGCGATTCCGCATCTACGCGCGCGCGGAGACCCGGTGATGAAGTTCGGAGCACATATCGCCGTCACGGGGATGGCCCTCGCGGTCGCCTCCGCTGGCGTCCTCTTCCCGATCTACGGCAAGGTCGGAGGACTTCAGGAGGAAGTCGCGAGCCTCGAGGCCGAGCAGGCCACGGGGGGAGCCATCGAAGCGCAGTTCATGCAGCTCGAGGCCGAGAAGCGTGACCTGGAGGAACGCATCGCGGGCCGCCAGTTCCGACTGCTTCCCGACAACCAGGAGGCGCATCACAACTTCGAGACGCGCCTGCTGCAGCTCGTCGGTGACTCCGGGTTGAACAGCGTCCGGACCGGCCGCGGCAAGGACGCGGTGGGCGGACTCTACCGCCACCTGGACTGGGAACTCGTGGTCGAAGGCGCTGCCGGAGACCTGGACCGCTTCCTGATCTCGCTCGAGCGCATCGAGTGGGTGACGCGGGTGCAGTCGCTGCAGGTCGAGCCTGGCGACGAGATGCGTCGCATCACGATGAAGATCGCCGTGATGCTCGAGACGAAGGGAAACGCATGAAGAACCCGCCCAACAACGCCGCGAAGATCCAGGCGGCCAAGCAGAAGAAGCAGTTGATGATGCTGGGCGTGCTCGCCCTGGTGCTCGTCGCCGTCCTGTTCGTGCAGTTTGGCAGCGAGGACGGCGCGCCCGAGATCGTGGCCATGGCTGCGCCCGAGGAGCACTTCAACGCCGATGCCTCCGACGACGAAGCGGTGGTCCTGAACGTCGCCGGCCCGGTCGCCGACAACTCGGTGTTGAACCAGGCGCCCGATTACGAGGGCATGACCACCAACCCCTTCAAGAACTTCTGGAACACGCCCGTCGAGGACGCCCCCGAGGTCGTCCAGGAGGTCATGCCTCCGTCGGTCGTCCTCAACGGAACGCTCACCGCGGACGCCGAGGTGCCGATGGCCCTCATCGACGGCTCGTTGCGATTCATCGGTGACGACGTCGGCGGGTGGGAACTGGCCGAGGTGCGTTCCCGCTCCGTGATCCTCAGGGCGCCGACCCAAGAGTGGGTTGTCGTCGAGATGCCGCTGCTCCGGGCCGAGATCCACGCGCCCGTGGCCATCGACGGCTGAGAACCCGCCTGGAGGCTCCGATGTCCCCCGATTCAAGAACCCGTCCGTACACGGTCGATAGGTGCCGCCGCCCGGCCCTCTCCGAGAGTCCGCTCATGTTCCGCTGCCTGCTTCTCATCGCCCTCGCCACCGCCTTCGTCGCAGCCCCTGTCGGGGCCCAGGACGACGACGGCCTGGTGACCCTCAACGTCCGAGCCACGTCACTCGGCCAGGTGCTGGAGATGATCTCCGTCCAGCAGCGGGTCAACATCGTCACGGGTGTCGACACCAACGTCCCCGTCACGGCGAACTTCTACGACGCCAGCCTCGAGGAAGCCCTCGACTGGGTGCTCAACCCGCTCGGTCTCGGCTGGGTCTTCGACGGCAAGGTCTATCACGTCATGCCGCTCGACGACCTCGACGCGATCGAGCAGCCGCTGGTGCACTCGATCATCCACCCGAACTACATGACGGTGCAGGAGCTGCAGGCGTTCGTCCTGCCCCTGCTCTCGGCGCGCGGCAGTGTCGTGTTGTCCGAGGCCTCGCAGGAGGGGATCGAGTCGGGTTCCAGCGAAGCGGGCGGCAACGACTCCACGCTGCCCGAGACCATGCTCGTGATCGACACCGAGGACGCCATCCGCCGCATCATGCAGCTGGTGGCCGAGCTCGATGGGCGACCGTTGCAGGTGCTCGTGCAGGCCACGATGATCGAGGTCAAGCTCGATGAGACCAACAAGTTCGGCGTGGACCTGGCGCTGCTCGGCGGCGGCACGTCCTTCTCCGACTTCGAGAGCCTGACGGCCCTCGACACGCCCTACTCGGCGCCGACGACGTTCGTGCCCGGTGAGTTCGGGGCCGGCGGCCTGGCGGCCGGCGCGCCCTTCCTGCAGCCCTCGGGCACGAGCTCGGCGGTGACCAGCGGCTTCACGGATCCGACCGGCGACGGTCTGCGCATCGGGTGGGTCGGGAGTGGCGCGGCGGTCTTCATCGAAGCGCTGTCCGAGATCGCCGACACGAACGTGCTCGCCAACACCGAGGTCCTGGCGCTCAACAAGCAGCGCGCCGAGCTGATCATCGGTGGTCGCCTGGGCTACTTCGGCGGCACGACGGTCAGTGACGGCATCAGCCAGCAGACGGTCGAGTTCCTCGAGGTCGGCACGCAGCTGCGCTTCCGTCCCTTCATCGGGAACGACGGCTTCGTCCGCCTGGAGATCCACCCGCAGCGAGGTAGCGGCGTCGTCGACCCCGACACCGGCCTGCCCAACGAGACCACCTCCGAGGTCACGACCAACGTCATGGTGCGCGACGGTGAGACCGTCGTCATCGGCGGCCTGATCGAGACCCGCGACGTCGCCACCGAGTCCAAGGTGCCGGTGCTCGGTCACCTGCCCGGTATCGGCTGGCTCTTCAGCTCCGAGACCACCGAGGTCGAGCGGACCGAGATCATCACCCTGATCACCCCGCACATCCTCGAGAACGGTGAGACCTTCCAGGACGGCAGCCTGATCAAGGAGCGGTACGAGCGCGACAGCGAGTACTTCCGCGATTCGTTCGGCATCGAGGCCCGCTACACGCAGGGTCAGGCCGTCCAGGAAGAAGCGCGTGCCGCCATGAACGCCGGTCGCCTCGAAGAGGCGCGCATGCTCTGCGACCGCGCGCTGAAGATCGACCCGCTGGCCGAGGGCCTGGTCGACCTGTCCGTCGAGATCGACCGTCGCCTGGCTGGCCAGGGCGGAGGCAACTGATGATCCAGCGTGTGGAGGCTGGTCGCGAGCTGACCCACGGTGCCATCGCCGACCTCGGAGCGACACTCTCCGAGCAGGTGGCCCGCGGCGTGACGACGGTGCACATGAGTGCGGCGCGCGTCTCGCAGTTCGACAGCCAGACCCTCGAGTCGCTGCTCGAGTTCGATGCGTTGGCCCGCTCCCGCGGGCTCTCTTTCACCCTCATCGACCCGTCCGACCTGCTCCAGGCGGCCCTGCGTGTGACCGGCGTCGACAGCCGCATCCAGGTCCGGCAGGGCGAGGGAGAGGTGGACTCGTCGCCCGACGACGAGACGCCGGTGCTCGCTGAGGAACTCGCCGAGGAGGATCTCGACGAGGAGTTCGACATCGCCGCGGGGGATCTCGCCGGCGACGATGACCCAGGGGATTCCGAATGACCGTCGTCGGTCTCGATCACGCGAGCCTCGCTGACACCCTTCGCGACGCGGGCATCCTCTCCGATGCCGATCTCGACCGGGGCCTGAAGGCCCCTGCGAAGGGCATCGGGGAACAGCTCGACAAGCGTCTCATCCGCCTCGGTCTCCTCGACGAGGTCGGACTGCTCCAAGCCCTCGCGATCCAGCGCGGCATGCCCTTCGCCCGGATCGACAAGGGGCTCGGCGATCGTGCGATGTTCGAGGTGCTCGACAAGGAGTGGGCGCGCAGCCATGCCGTGCTCCCGCTCTACCGCGTGCACGGCGAACTGACCGTCGCGATCTCCGATCCCACCGACGTCTTCACCATCGATGCGCTCACGCGCCTCACGGGCCTGAAGATCCGGCTCGTGGTGGCGCCGGCCGGTGACATCGACAGCGGGCTGTCCCAGATGGGCGGCAAGCTGAGCGGGTTGTCGGTGGACGACATCCTGGACGACGCCGAGGACGACGGGGGCCTCGACCTCATCAAGGCCGAGGCCGACGAGGCCGAGAACCTCGAGGAGATCGCCGGTCTGTCCCCGGTCGTGCGACTGGTGAACCGCGTGATCAAGGGCGCGATCACGCACGGCGCGTCCGACATCCACATCGAGCCGGACGAGAACACGCTGCGTCTGCGCTTCCGCATCGACGGCATCCTCCGCGAAGCCGATGAGATCATGGGCGTCACGCGCCTGCCGCCGCGTTTCGCGCCGGCCATCGTGTCGCGCGTGAAGATCATGGCCGCTCTCGACATCGCCGAGCGCCGCGTCCCGCAGGACGGCCGCATCCCGGTCATGTTCGACGGGCGCGCCATCGACCTGCGTGTCTCGACGTTGCCCACGGGCTTCGGCGAGAAGGTCGTCATGCGTATCCTCGACCGCTCGGCCATGCTCCGCGACCTGGCGTCGCTGGGCTTGAGCCCGCGTATCGAGGACGGTCTCAAGGACCTGGTGGGCGCGCCCAACGGCGTGCTGCTGGTCACGGGCCCGACCGGCTCGGGCAAGACGACCACGCTCTACGCCGCGCTCGCGACGATCAACTCCATCGACCGCAACATCTGCACGGTGGAGGACCCGACCGAGTACACGATCCCGATGATCAACCAGGTCCAGGTGAACGAGCGGGCCGGTCTGACCTTCGGGTCGGCGCTGCGTTCGCTGCTGCGTCAGGACCCGGACGTGATCATGGTGGGTGAGATCCGCGACCGCGAGACGGCGCAGATCTGCATCGAGGCGGCGCTCACGGGCCACCTCGTGTTCTCGACCCTGCACACCAACGACGCCATCGCCGCGGTGCCGCGCCTGGTCAACATGGGGCTGGAGTCCTACCTCATGGCCGCCGCGCTCAACGGCATCCTGGCCCAGCGCCTCGTGCGCAGGTTGTGCGAGCACTGCAAGGTCACCGTGCGTCCCACCGAGCGCGATCTCGCGCTGCTCGAGAAGTTCGAGGTCGGTGATGTCGATCTGGCGCGCGGCGAGGGCTGCGCCCAGTGCACGGGCACCGGCTACAGCGGGCGTGTCGGCATCCACGAGCTGTTCGTCATCGACGACTGCCTGCGCGACATCATCACGAAGAACCCGACCCTCTCGGCACTGCGCCGTGAAGCCAAGAAGCAGGGGCACCTGGCTCTGGCGTACGACGGCCTGATCAAGGCCGGCGAGGGACTCACCACCATCGACGAAATCATCCGGGTCGCCGAGATCCGCTAGAGAGGGCAACACCACCATGGCTGTCAGTGCCGATCCCGTCCACATCCCAGCTGACGACGCACCGCTCATGGAGCGGATCCAGGCGAACGCCAAGCTCGCCATGAAGCGCATGCAGGTCCCGCCCGAGCAGATCCTCGATCTGGTCAGTCAGCTCGGGATCATGTTCGAGACGGGGCTCAACCTGTCCGCGGCGCTCGAGGTCCTCGAGCGTCAGGCGGGAACGCCGCACCTGTCCGTGTTCGTCGGCGACATCCGCCGGTGTGTCGAGGAGGGCCTGCCCCTGTCGCAGGCGATGGGCCGCCACCCGTGGGCCTTCTCGCCCGTCGCGCTGGCCCTGGTCCGCGCCGGCGAGATGACCGGTGACCTCGGCACGATGCTGCGCAAGGTCAGCGAGTTCATGGAGCGCGACATCGGGACCAAGAAGAAGGTCCGCGGGGCGCTGGCCTACCCGGCGTTCATGGCCATCTTGGCCGTGTGCGTGATCATCTTCCTGCTGGTCAACGTCTTCCCGAAGTTCGCCGACCTGTTCAAGGACGCCGAGAAGCTGCCCGGGCCGACCAAGATGTTCATGAACCTGTCCGACTTCATGTCGGCGCACGGGACCTGGCTGCTGCCCACCGCTTTGCTCGGGGTGATCGTGAGCCTGACCTTGATCAAGTCGCGCAAGGGGCGGGAGATCTTCGATCCGATCTGGCTGAAGGCGCCGGCGTTCGGAAACCTGATCAAGGCCGTGGCCATCTCGCGCTCGTTCCACGTGCTCGGCGTCATGCTCAACGCCGGCCTGAACGTGCTCGAGGCGCTGCGCCTTGCCGCCGACGTGGCCGGCAACAACGAGTACAAGAAGCTCTGGAACCAGTGCCGGATGGACGTCGAGCAGGGCGGCGACATCTCCGCCAGTCTCATGGACAACCCGCTGGTGCCGCCGACCGAGACCGCCATGGTCTCGCTGGGTGAGCGCTCCGGGACGCTGCCCGAGGTGCTGGACAAGATCACCAAGCACCACGAGAAGAAGGTCGACGGTGCGATCAAGGCGTTCGTCGGTGTCATCGAGCCGGCCATGACGATCATCATGGGCGCGGTCGTCGCGCTCATCGTCTCCAGCTTGATCATGCCCATGTTCAGCCTGAGTTCGGCCCTGCGCGGCTGATCCGGGAGTCGGGCGCCGGCCTTCACGGCGGCGGCCGCGACGACACGACGGGGCGGTTCCCTCGCAAGGGGAGCCGCCCCGTCGGTCGTGTCGGGCGTAGGATGCGCCCATGCCCCTCGACGTGTTGCGCTTGACCGAAGACCTCGTCGCCCTCGACAGCGCGCCGGGGTGCTCCACCGGGCCGGTGATCACGCGGCTGGTGGAGCAGCTCTCCGCGCTCGGCGCTCACGTCCGCGTCCAGGCCGGGGAGCACGACGGCGTTCCGCAGCAGAACCTCGTGGCGCGCTTCGGTGGCGACGCATCGGCCGGCCTGGTCCTCGCCGGCCACGTCGACACGGTGCCGTGGGACGCGGCGATGCGCGCCACCACGAGACCCGAGCGCGACGGGCGCAGGCTCTACGGCCGCGGCGCGTGCGACATGAAGGGACCCGTCGCGGCTCAGCTGGTCGCGGTGGCGGCGCGTCGAGAGGCCCTGCGTCGACCCCTGGTCCTGGCCTTCACCTATGCCGAGGAGGTCGGCTGTCACGGTGCCGTGCACCTCGTGACCGACGCGGCCCTCGTGGGCGACGTGAGCGACGCCGTCGGTGTCGTCGGCGAGCCCACCGGCATGACGCCCATCATCGGGCACAAGGGCTACGTCATCGCCTACCTGGATCTGTTCGGGGTGCCGGCACACTCGTCCGATCCCTGGGCCGGCGCGGATGCGAGCGTGGTCCTGGCCGATCTGTTGGCTCGGCTGCACGCCCTCCGCGAGGCGCTGAGGGACGAGGGCGCCGGGTCGGGGTTCTCGCCGGCAGGCACCGTGCTGAACACCGGGCTCGTCAGCGCCGGCTCGGCGCGCAACGTGGTTCCGGACCGGGCGCGCGTCGTGCTCGAGTTGCGCCCGCTCCCCGGTACCGATGTCGCGGCGCTGCGTGCTCGCGTCGAGGCCTGCCTGGCCGCGGCCTGCGAGGGCGTGGCGGCCGTGAGCGGAGCGGCCACGTGGATCGAGGAGCAGCCGCCGTTCGAGCAGTCACCGGACGCCAGCGTGGTCGATTGGTTGGTGCAGCGCACCGGGCGCGCGAGCGACGTCGTGCGCTTCTACACCGAGGCGGAGATCTACCGCCGCGGACTGGGGATCCCGTTCACCGTGTGTGGTCCCGGCTCGATCGACCAGGCCCACCGGGTCGATGAGTCCATCGCCTTCGACGAACTCGAGGCCGGCGTCGCGCTGTACGCCGACACCATCGACGCCTTCTGCACCTGAGCGCTGCGGGCGGGCCCGGCGGCGCGACACCCGTGGCTCAGCGGTTCGCGCGGACCCAGTCGCACGCGTTGGCGAAGAGCGGGGCGCCCGGGCCGTGGTCCGGCACGCTGTCCCCCTGGCGCGTCCACTCGGGATGGTGATAGCCGAAGAGCGCGCGTTCGGGGTGCGGCATCAGGCCGAGCACGCGGCCGGTGGCATCGGTGAGCGCGGCGATGGCGCCGTGGCTGCCGTTGGGATTGGCCGGGTAGTCCTGGGTCGGGGCGCCGGTCCTGTCGGCGTAGCGGAAGACGACGCGATCGTCGGTGTCGAGTGCAGCCGCGACCCGCTCGTCGAGGGCGACGAGTCGGCCTTCGGCGTGGGCGACGGGCAGCTCGGGCGCGTCCATGTCGCCGACGAAGACGCACCGCCGCGAGCTGATCGCCAGCTTCACCCAGCGGTCCTCGTACTTGTGCGAGGCGTTGTCGGTCAGGGCCACCTCGCGCTCGCCGAGCGGAGCGGACAGGCCGGGCAGCAGGCCCAGGCGGACCAGCACCTGGAAGCCATTGCAGATGCCGAGCACGAGGCCGCCGTCCGCGACGAACCGCTGCAGCGACGAGGCCAACCGCGTGCCGAGTTCCGTGCCGAAGACGGCGCCCGCCGCGATGTCATCGCCGTAGGCGAAGCCGCCGGGCACGGCCAGGACGTGGTGTCGCGCCAGCCGTGCGGGGTCCTCGAGCAGGCGGTTCACGTGGACGATCTCCGGCCTCCCTCCGAAGCGTTCGAAGGCGAAGGCCGTCTCGGGATCGCAGTTCGTGCCCGCCGCGCGCAGCACGAGGACGGAAGGCGTGACGGTCATCGGTGACCCTCGGCGATGTGGTCGAGATCGAGGGGGCGCAGGAACGCGTGGCGCAGGGCTTCGAGCGGTTGCTCGAGCAGCACGGCGTCTCCGTCGGTCAGCCGCAGGGTGTCGCCCCCCCTGGTCTCGCCGATCCGGGCGTGGGGGATGGCACCGAGCACCGAGGCCAAGGCGCCCAGGCGCGCGGGCTCCACCTCGAGCAGGAAGCGGCTCGGCGACTCTCCGAACGCACGCGCCCAAGGTCCGGGTTCGGTGCCCGCCACGGCAGGTGCGGCCGCGACGTCGAGCGTGGCCGCGATGCCGCCGGCGAAGGCCATCTCCGCGGCCGCGACGGCCAGGCCGCCCTCCGAGAGATCGTGGCAGGCCGCGACCAGTCCGTCGCGGATGGCACGGTGGACTCCGGACATGACGCGCGGTGCGAGATCCAGATCGACGGGCGGCACGACGCGGCCCGGAGCGCCGAGGGCCTTCGCCAGGTGGCTGCCCCCGAGGTCCGCGCCCGTCGGTCCGACCAGGACCAGGGCGTGGCCCGGGCGCTTCAAGTCCATGGTCGTCGCCTGGGCCAGATCCTCGACGATCGCGAGGGCCGTGATCAGCAGGGTGGGCGGGATCGAGCGCGCCACGCCGCCCGAACGATAGTCGTTGTTGAGGCTGTCCTTGCCCGAGATGAACGGCGTGCCGTAGGCCATCGCGCCGTCGTAGCAGGCGAGGCACGCTTCGACGAGGTCGCCGAGGTTCTCGGGGTTCTCACAGTTGCCCCACGAGAAGTTGTCGAGGATCGCCGTCCGCGCGGGGTCACCGCCGACGGCGACGACGTTGCGCAGCGCCTCATCGATGGCGTGCAGCGCCATGCGGTACGGGTCCACGTCGCCCAGGCACGGGTTGAGGCCGCAGCCCACCGCGAAGGCCCGGCGCCGTCCGAGCACGGGCGCGATGACCGCGGCGTCACCGGGTCCGTCCCGCTTCGGACCGACCAACGGCTTGACCACGCTGGTGCCCTGCACCTCGTGGTCGTACTGCCGGATGATCCACTCCTTGCTCGCGATGTTCGGCGCCGAGAGCAGGCCGAGCAGCATCGCGCCGGGATCGCCGGCCGTGGACAGGTCGGGATCGCTCAGGTCGCGGACGCGGCGCCGGGCCGGGCGCGTCTGTCGTGGGAGCCCGTCGTGCAGGAAGGCCATCGCGAGGTCCATGACGACCTCACCGTTCGACTCGGCCACGAGCCGGCCCGTGTCGGTGAACGTGCCGATGATCGTGGCCTCGACGTCCTCGTCGCGGAACACGGCCAGGATCTCCTGCTCGTGTTCGGGCGGCACGGCGAAGACCATGCGTTCCTGCGCCTCGCTGATCCAGACCTCCGCGTGGGTCAGCCCGTGGTACTTGAGCGGCACCCGGTCGAGCAGCACGTGTGCGCCGGTGCGCTCGCCCATCTCGCCCACCGCCGAGGACAGGCCGCCGGCGCCGCAATCGGTCACGCCGCGATACAGGCCGCGGTCACGCGCCTGCAGCTGGGCGTCCAGCACGCGCTTCTCCTCGATCGCGTTGCCGATCTGCACCGCGCCCGACGAGATCGTCTCGCTCTCCTCGTGGAGCTCGAGCGACGAGAAGGTGGCTCCGTGGATGCCGTCGCGGCCGGTGCGGCCGCCCACGACCAGGATCAGGTCGCCCGGCCGCACGTCCTTCTCGAGCCGGTCGACGGGCAGCAGCCCGATCGAGCCGCAGTAGACCAGGGGGTTGCCCACGTAGCGCTCGTCGAAACAGACGGCACCGTTGACCGTGGGGATGCCCATGCGGTTGCCGTAGTCGCGCACGCCGGTGACGACGCCCTCGAGGATGCGCCGCGGGTGCAGGCAGCCCTTGGGGACGTCCTGCGGAGCGAGGTCCGGCGGGCCGAAGCAGAACACGTCGGTGGAGGCGACCGGCCGCGCGCCGAGGCCGGTGCCCATGGTGTCGCGCAGCACGCCGCCGAGGCCGGTGCCCGCGCCGCCGTAGGGCTCGATGGCCGACGGGTGGTTGTGCGTCTCGACCTTGAAGGTGAGCAGGTGCTCGTCGTCGAAGTCGATGACGCCGGCGTTGTCGACGAACACCGAGCGGCAGAAGTCGCGGTCCAGCTCGTGCGTCGCGCGCGCGATGGTCGACTTCAGCAGGTTGTCGTGGATCTCGCCGTCGTAGTCGACCAGGCCGGTGAGCGTCTTGTGCTTGCAGTGCTCGGACCAGGTCTGGGCGATGGTCTCGAGTTCGATCTCGGTGGGGTCGCGGCCGAGCGTGACGAAGTGATCTCGCACGGCGCCCATCTCGACCGCGTCGAGGGCCAGGCACCCCTCGGCGGAGAGCTTCAGCAACCGAGCCTCGTCGGCGTCGCGCAGGGGCACGTGGACCAGCCGGAAGTCGACGTCGGGCAACTCGTGGGTGGGGGCCACGCCGGTGGCCGGGTCGACCCGGATCTCCTCGATCGCGGGGTTGGCCAGCAGATCCCGCCCGAGGCGGTCGAGGGTCTCGTCGGAGGTGTTGGCGGGCAACACGTAGGCCTGCCAGCTGCGCACGTCGCTCACGGTGATGCCGAGGGCGGCGGCCGCCCGCACCACGCTCTGGGCGGTGGGGTCCATGACGCCGGGCAGGCGCACGACCTCGAGGCGGCGGCAGTCCTCCTCCCGAGGTGACTGCCCGGGGTCGAAGACGCGCCAGGTGTCCATGACCGGATCGGCCAGCAGGCGACGCGCGAGGCGCTCGGCCGCGCTCGCGTCGCCTGTGAGGCGCAGCGAGTACCCGCGCCGCGTGCGCAGGCCGTCGGGCAGCGGGATGCCGGCCTCGCGGGCCTGGGCGCTGAGCCTGTCGGCGAGGACATCGGTCCGATCGGGGCGGACGGCGATCTCGATGCAGCAGGCGTGGGGGGCGGAGTCGTCGCTGGACACGTCCGGCCTTCTCTCGCAGTGATCGGGCTGCTCGCGCGCGCGGGGTCGGCGCTGCCGCGAGGCGGGGCGCGGCGGGGTCGGCCCCGCTCGGGCCGCCCATGCTACTGCTCGCGCCCGACCGATCCAGCGCTGTCACCAGGGTCGGGCCCTCGGTTACGATCCGCCGCCATGGCCCTGTCCAAGAGCAAGGACGACCCGCTCAAGAACGCCCTCTCGTTCGAACGGCCGGTACGTGAACTCGATCTGAAGATCGAGGAGCTGGTTGCGCGGGTGCGCGCGGCGGCCCAGGCGGCCGCTGTCGCGGCCGACGAAAAGTCGGCCGCGAAGAGCGGCAAGAAGAGCGGCAAGAAGGCCGACAGGAAGAAGGACGCGCCGACGGCGAGCAAGGCCGTGGCCACCGAGCCCTTGTCGGCGCCCGTGGTCGAGAGCGACCCCGAGATCCAGGAGCTGGTCCGTCAGCGCGACGCGCTGCTCGAGGACCTGCACGACGGACTCACCACCTGGCAGCGCATCCAGCTCTCGCGCCACGTCGAGCGTCCCGTCACCGGCGACTACCTGAAGCTCGTCTTCAGCGACGTGCTCGAACTCCACGGAGACCGTTTGTTCGGGGACGACAAGGCCATCTTCACCGGCTTCGCCCGACTGGGAGAGCGGCGTGTCATGCTCGTCGCGCATCGCAAGGGGCTCTCGACCGAGGAACGCATCGCGTGCAACTGGGGCTGCGCGCATCCCGAGGGCTACCGCAAGGCGCTACGTTGCATGCAGCTGGCCGAGCGCATGGGCCTGCCGATCGTGACGTTGATCAACACGCCGGGTGCCTACCCGGGCATCGCGGCCGAGGAGCGCGGGCAGGCCAGCGCCATCGCCTGGAACATCCTGGAGATGGCGCGCCTCGACGTGCCCGTGGTGTCGGTGGTCATCGGGGAGGGCGGCAGCGGGGGCGCCCTGGGCATCGGCGTGTGTGATCGCCTGCTGGTCCTCGAGAACAGCTACTACTCGGTGATCTCCCCCGAGGGCTGCGCGTCGATCCTGTGGAAGGACGGCACGCGGGCCGAGGAGGCGGCGGTGGCCCTGAGGCTGGAGAGCGGCGCCCTGACCGAGTTGGGGATCGCCGACGAGATCCTGCCGGAGCCCCGCGGTGGGGCCCAACGCAACAAGGCCCAGACGGCGGAAACCGTCGCCGAGGCCCTGGGACGACATCTGGATGAGCTGACGGGGATGGAGCCGGCCGAGCGCCGGCGGCTCCGCTACGCGAAGTATCGTTCGGTCGGCAGGGTGGTCGAAGCGGGCTCCAGCGTCAAAAATGCCGATGGTGAGCCATCAGGTGGGGCACTGCGACCGTAGGTGGCGCTGTGTCTCAGGCCGCTTCTCTCTCCCGACCCCGGACAGGGCCTGTGACGGCACAGATGCGCGATGACCACGAGCTGATCCGCTCGTGCCTCGAGGGCAGCCAGGAGGCGTACGCCTCGTTGGTGAAGCGCCATGAGGAACGCGCGTTCTGGGCCGCCTACAGAGTCCTCGGGGATGCCGAAGCCAGCCGCGACGTGGCCCAGGAGGCCTTCGTCCGGGTGTGGCGGGCGCTCGAGCGTTTCGACTTCTCGATGGCCTTCACCACCTGGCTCTACCGCATCACGGTCAACCTCTCGATCGACCACCTGCGGCGCAACAAGCGCCACAAGGGCGTGGACATCGACGTGTTCCGGGACGGCCTCGCCGATGGGCGCCACGACCAGTCGCCCGGCTACCGGCAGGACACCCAGGAGGTGGCGCGCAAGGTCCGCGCCGTGCTCGACACGCTGGACGAGAAGTACCGCACGGTCATGGCCCTTCGAGACCTGGAGGGCCTCTCGTCCAAGCAGATCTCGGACATCACCGGGATCACCCACGCGACGGTCCGGTGGCGGCTCCATGTGGCGCGGAAGCAGTTCCGCGAATCCTGGGAGCGCCTCGAGGTCCGGCTCGCCCGGCAGGCCCAGGCCGCCGTCGATGAACATCAGGGGGACATCACCGCGATCGCCAACGAGGACCGAGTGCCGTGAGACTGCGCCGATACACCTGCCGTAACGTCCGAGAGTTGCTGCCGCTTCACGCGGGCGGAGATCTCGAGCACCGCCACGTCGAGGCGGTGGACGACCACCTGCACGGATGCCTGAGCTGCTTCCGTGAGTTCCGGCAGTTCGCCACCATGCGTGGCCAGCTCGGCGTGCTGGCCGACGACGCCTTGCCGAAGGGGATCCTCGACGGGTTCACCGACGAGGTCATGGCGCGCATCGCCGTGGACGAGGACGGCCCGGCGGCGGAGTTGCCCCAGGGGCGGCTGCTGCGACTCGTGCGGATGCCTGCGAGTCGCTACGCCGCGGCCGCCGCGATCCTGCTGGTCAGCGTCCTGGGCCTGCACGGCCTGGGTGGAGCCGGCTTCGATCCGTTCGGCTTCGGCCAGGGGCTCGATTCCGGTCCGGGCCTCGTGGAGCAAGGGCCCGCGGGCCTGACCATGGTGGGCAGCATCCCGGTCCCGTCGGGTGATCGCTCGGGAGACGTCCCCGGCGAGGTGCCCTCGACCACGAGCGGTGGGACCTTCCTCGGCCCCAGCGGCGGCGTGCCGGTGGGCATGGGTGAACCCGCCACGCTCGACCTGCACTACCCGGGCGACCAGGCCATCCCCGAGGACGAGCTGCGCTGGGACGACACCCACCAGCCGCGGCTGCGGCCGAACGTGGTCCTGCGCCGCTAGCCTGGACTTCTCACCAGCTTCTGCTGCGGAATCACCAGGACCTCCATGGCTGCGTCGAGCGGCGCGGTCGATGCTCGACGGGGTGTGCACCCCGCCTCCGCGTCGACCACGCCGCTGCTCCTGCCACGAAGGCCCTGGCGCCCCCTCGCGACGAAGCTGGTGAGAAGTCCAGGCTAGCCAGGGGCGCGCTCCGGGCTGTCGCGCCCGCGGACCTCGCACCTCGGCGCTACGGCTGATCCTCGCGGCGGTCGGACCGCCGCTTGAGTTGCCCGCAGGCCACGCCCACGTCCTGCCCGCGCGGTCGGCGGACCGTGACGGTCACTCCCGCCCGGCGCAAGGCGTCGGCGAAGGCGTCCACCCGGCTCGCGACAGGTGGCTCGTGCGGGAGGCCCGGGACGGGGTTCCAGGGGATCAGGTTCACGGCCACCGGGCGGCCGCCCAGCAGGCGACCGAAGGCCTCTGCCTCGTCCAGGCCGTCGTTGACGCCGCCGAGCAGCACGACCTCGGCGGTGAGTCGCCGGCCGGTGGCCTCGAAGCGCTCCAGGGCCGCGTCGAGCGTGGCCGGGAGGTCTGAAGCGCCCAGCCCGGGCATCAGCGCTTCCCGAGCCAGGTCGGTGGGGGCGTGAAGACTGAGCGCCACGTTGAACGGGATCTCGACCTCGGCGAGTCGTCGGAGCGCGGCCGGGTGGCCGATGGTCGAGACGGTGATGCGGCGGGCGCCGATGCCCAGGCCGGCGGGGCTGTTCATCACGGCGATGGCCTGCAGGACGGCGGGCAGGTTGTGCGTCGGCTCCCCCGAGCCCATGAACACGTAGTTGGTCAGGGGGCGCTGCGGCTCGAGCTCGCGCGCCACCAGGATCTGCTCCAGGATCTCGCCCGCGGTCAGGTTGCGCAACGCGCCCTCGGTGCCACTGGCGCAGAACGTGCAGCCCACCGCGCAGCCCACCTGGCTGCTGATGCACAGGGTGCGCCGGTCGCCTTCGGGGATGCTCACCGACTCGATCAGCTGACCGTCGTCCAGTCGCGTGAGGATCCCCGTGGTCCCGTCACGACTGGGGTAGGTGCGGGCCAGCGTGCCCTTGCGCAGGCGCCAGGCGGCGTCGAGTTCCTGACGCAGGGCGAGCGTCAGGTCACTCATCTCGTCGACCGTGGTGGCGCCCTTGGCGTACAGCCAGCGTCGCACCTGACGGGCCGTGAAGCTGCGTGCACTCGGCAGGTCGCCCAGCGCGGCCCAGCCCTCGAGCGAGAGGTCGGTCAGGGCGGGGCGCAGGCCGGCCCCGGAGGGCGTGGCGCCACCATCCGGTGGGTCAGGCTGGGAAACCGGGTCGGGCTGGACCACCGGGTCAGGGAGGGCCACCGGATCAGGCGGATTCGCGCCGCACGTCCTGGCCGCGCAAGGGCGTGATCAACACCGGTGAGTTCCCGGTCACGAACTCGCGCGTGATCGTGTAGCGCAGGTTCGGTCCCTTCTCGGGCAGGTCGAACGCCACGTCGAGCATGAGCGCCTCGATGATCGAACGCGCCGCGCGCACGCCGGTCTTGAGGCTCAGCGCCTTCGTGGCGATCTCGCGCAGGGCCTCGGGCGTGAACTCCAGCTCACATTCCTCGAGGCCGAACAGCGACTGGTACTGCTTGACGATCGCGTTCCGCGGAATGGTCAGTGTGCGCACCAGCTCCTCGGTGGTGAGCGACCGCAACGGCGCCACCACCGGCAGGCGCCCGACGAACTCGGGGATCAGCCCGAACTCGACGAGGTCCTCGGTGGTGCACTGGGCCAGCAGCTCGTTGCGCTCGGTGGCCCAGGCCTGCTCCGTCACGCCCTGGCGCTCGCGGAAGCCGATCGAGCCGCGACCGACGCGCCGCGCGATGATGTCCTCGATCCCCGAGAAGGTCCCACCGACGACGAACAGGATGTCGCGCGTATCGACCTGGATGTACTGCTGCTCGGGGTGCTTGCGACCGCCCTGTGGCGGCACGTTGGCGGTCGTCCCCTCGAGCAGTTTCAGCAGCGCCTGCTGGACACCCTCGCCCGAGACGTCCCGCGTGATCGAGACGTTGTTGGTCGTGCGCGCGATCTTGTCGATCTCGTCGACGAAGATGATGCCCTGCTGCGCGCGCTCGATGTTGTAGCCGGCAGCCTGCACCAGCTTGAGCACGATGTTCTCGACGTCCTCGCCGACGTAGCCGGCCTCGGTCAGCGTGGTCGCGTCGGCGATGGCGAAGGGCACGTCGAGGATCTGCGCCAGGGTGCGCGCCAGGAGCGTCTTGCCCGACCCGGTGGGGCCGACGAGCAGGATGTTGCTCTTCTCGATCTCGACGCGGGACACGTCGTGCGCGCCGGGCATCGACCGCGCCAGCAGCCGCCGGTAGTGGCTGTACACGGCGACGGCCAGGACCTTCTTGGCGTGGTGCTGCCCGACGACGTACTCGTGCAGCCGCTCCATGAGCTTGCTCGGAGTGGGCAGCCGCTCCGTGCTGAGGTCGACGCCCGTCGGAGCCGGCGTGGTCGTGCTCGGCCGGCGCTCGACGAGGATCGTGTTGCACAGCTCCACGCACTCGTTGCAGATGTAGACCCCCGGCGGTCCGGCGATCAGGTTCTGCACCTGGCGCCTGCCCTTCTCGCAGAAGGTGCAGCGCTCCTCGGGAGGGCGCCCGTCGGTGGTCTTCATGTTGGCGATCGGCGTGTGCTCCTGCTGGCCGAGGACCCAGGGTCCCGCTCAGCCCTTGGCATTCTCGGACGCGTGGATGATCTCGTCCACGACTCCGTAGGCCACGGCCTCGTCGGCGGTCATGTAGTTGTCCCGATCGGTGTCCTTCTCGACCTTCTTGACCGTCTGCCCGGTGTGCTTGGCGATGATGTCGTTGAGGGTCTTCTTGAGCGCCAGGATCTCGTCCGCCTGGATGCGGATGTCGGCCGCCGTGCCGCCTGCGCCTCCCCAGGGCTGGTGCAGCATGACGCGAGAATGGGGCAGCGTGTGACGCTTTCCGGCGGTTCCGGCCATGAGCAGGATCGCGCCCATGCTGGCCGCCTGGCCGATGCAGAAGGTCGACACCGGGCAGGACACGTGCTGCATCGCGTCGTAGATCGCCAGGCCGGCGGTCACGCTGCCACCGGGGCTGTTGATGTACATGTTCACGTCCTGGGACCGGTTCTCGGTCTCCAGGAAGAGCAGCTGGGCGATGATCGCGTTGGCCACGCCGTCACTGATCGGCGTGCCCACGAACACGATCCGGTCCTCGAGCAGCCGGCTGTAGATGTCGTAGGCGCGCTCGCCACGTCCCGTCTTCTCGATGACGTAGGGGATGTGGTAGCTGTCGCCGCGGGGATCGATGGGGGACTCGCTCATGTCGACTCGGGGGTCTCGGGCTCGGCGCTGAGGCCGGCGGGGTGCTGGGAATCTCGGGGCAGGAACGCTCAGGCGTCGCTGTCGGGCGCCGCCTCGGGCTCCTTCTCGGTGACCTGGGCCCGGGCCCGCAGGAACTCGCGGGTCTTCTGCTCGGTCAGGTTGGCGACCATATCGGACAACCAGCCTTCGGACCGCGCGTTCGCCACGACCTTCTCCGGGTCCTCGCCCTGGCCGGTGGCCAGGGCCCTGATCTGGTTCTCGGCTTCCACCACGGTGGCGGAGAGCTCGTTCTCCTTGGCGATCCTCGACAAGATGAAGGACGCCTTCAAGGCATCTCGCGACGCGGTCACGATCTCTTCGCGTCGTTCCTCGGCCTGGTGGTGCCCGTCTTCCGAGGACAGGCCCTGCTGCTCGATGAGCTGGTGGGCGTATTCGTGCACGCGTCGGTCCGCCGACTTGGCCGCCAGGCGCTCGGGCAGTTCGACCTCGTGCTCGGCCAGGAGCCAGGCCTGGACCTCCCGGTCCACCTGATCGTCGCGGAAGCCGTCCCGCTGGGCGTCGAGCTGCTCACGGATGCGGACGCGCAGTTCCGCCTCGTTCTGGACTCCGAAACGCTGGCACAGCTCGTCGGTCAGCTCGGGCACCCGCATGATCTGGTGCTTGTCGATGGTGACGGTGACCCGCGCCTGCTTGCCGCGTGCCTCCTCGGTGGCGAAGTGCTCGGGCAGGGTCGTGGTGAGCTCCACCGTGTCTCCCACGGACTTGCCCTGGAACGCCGCCTTGGCGTCCACGATGGCGACGCCGTCCACCAGGTCGTGTCGCAGGAACACCGGGCGTTCGGGGCGTGTCTCGATCTCGAGGCCCTCGACGGCGTAGACCACGGTGCCGTGGAGGATGTCGTCGTCGCTCACGGAGGCGCCTTCCGCGGCGTCCTCGATCGACGCGGACTGCTCGGCCAGGCGCGTCACCTGGGCCTCGATCATGTCGTCGGTGATGGGCGGCAGGGTGACCTCGACCGGGATCCCCGACAGGTCGGCCAGGGCGAAGTCGGGCATGATCTCGAGCGTGAACTCGAAGGTGAACGGGCCCTGGCCGTCGTCGAGGTAGGCCTCGAGGTTCATCTCGGGCTCGCCCACCGGATGCAGCTCGTGCTCGCGCACGGCCTCGGCGAGCTTCTCGCTCATGACTCTCCTGCGGGTGTCCTCGCGCACGGATTCGCCATGCATCCGGCGCACCACGTCGAGCGGGGCCTTGCCCTTGCGGAAGCCCTTGAGGTCGATGGTTCGGGCGATCTCGGCCAGGGACGACTCGACTTGCACGTCGAGCTGATCACGGTCGATCGCGAAGGAGAGCGTGCGGCGGCAGGTGCCGTCCGCGGTGACGGTGCACGACATGGTTGGCTTCCGGCAGGAAAAAGGCCGCCCATGGTCCCAATCGAACGGGGCTGCCATCAAGTCCCGTCCACGGGCGCCCATGGCTTGCCGCGGGTCGGCTCTCTAGAATCCGCCGGATGGACGCCCATCAGGAAAGACAGGACAAGCGCGAGGGATTCCGGCAGGCCGGGCACGACCCCTACCCGGTGGGGTCGGCGTGGAAGGGCCGGACCCCGATCGCCACGGTCGCGGCCGGCGATGCCGACGCCGATCCGCCGACCACGGTCCTCGTCGCCGGGCGGGTCACGGCTCGACGGGACTTCGGCAAGGTCATGTTCCTGGACCTGCGCGACGCGAGCGGCCGGATCCAGCTCTACCTGCAGAAGAAGCGTCTGCCCGAGGACCGCTTCACCACCTTCCGGGACAACCTGGACCTGGGCGACTTCCTGGGCGTCACCGGTGAGCTGGGGCGGACCAAGACCGGGGAGATCACGGTCTTCGCCACCGACGTGGAGCTCCTGTCCAAGTCCATGCGGCCCCTGCCGAAGGAGCATTTCGGCCTGGCCGACACCGAGACCCGCTACCGCCAGCGCTACGCCGACCTGGCCGTGAACCCGGAGACGGGCGCCCGCTTCCGGGCCCGCTCGGCCCTGGTGTCCGATCTGCGGGCGTTCCTGACCGGGCTGGACTTCATCGAGGTCGAGACGCCGACCCTGCACCCGATCGCCGGTGGCGCCACGGCGCGCCCCTTCACGACCCACCACAACACGCTCGACCTGCAACTCTATCTGCGCATCGCACCCGAGCTGTACCTCAAGCGATTGCTGGTGGGAGGGTTCGAGCGGGTGTTCGAGATCGGACGCAACTTCCGCAACGAGGGACTGTCGCCGAAGCACAACCCGGAGTTCACCATGCTGGAGGCCTACTGGGCCTACCACCGCGCCGACGACTGGATGGCCGCGACCGAGGAGATCCTCGAGCAGCTCGCGATCCGGCACGCCTCGGTGGCGCGCCAGGACGGGGACGCGGAGACCAGCGTGCGTCGCGGCGGCGACCGGATCGACTTCAAGCGGCCCTTCGCGCGTCGGACCTACGCCGAGCTGGTGGCCGAGTACGCCGACACCAACATCTTCGACCCGGCTTCCGTCCTGGCGGCGGCCGAGCGGTTGGGGATCGAAGCGCAGGGCAAGACGCCCGAGAAGCTCATCGATGCCGTCTTCTCCGCGACGGTCGAGGAGCACCTCGTGCAACCGACCTTCGTGACCGAGTTCCCGATCGAGATGTGTCCGCTGGCCAAGGCGCGACCCGAGGACCCCCGGGTGGGGGACCGGTTCGAGCTGTTCGTCGCCGGGATGGAGGTGGCCAATGGTTTCTCCGAGCTCAATGACCCCGCCGATCAGCTCGCGCGCTTCGAGGCACAGGTCGCGGTGAAGGACGAGGAACTCCCCGGCGAGGTCGACCACGACTACATCCGCGCGCTCAGCTACGGCATGCCCCCGGCCACCGGGATCGGGATCGGCGTGGATCGGTTGGTGATGCTGATGACCGGCGTGGAGACGATCCGCGACGTGATCCTCTTCCCGCTGCTCCGGCCGGTCGCGGTCGGGGACGACGAGCCGGCGCCGACGGGAACCCTGGACGGTGACGCCGTCGGCAACGGTGTCGGCAACATCAACGGCACCGGCAACGGGACGAGCTGACGTGTTCGTCTGGTTCCTCGCCTTGCGCTACCTCGTCGCGCGCCCGGTGAGCTATCTCGGCATCGTGGCCATCGGCCTCGGGGTCGGCGCGCTCATCGTCGTGCTCAGCGTGATGAACGGCTTCCTGGAGGAGACGCGCGACCTCGTGCGCGGCACCACGGCGGACATCGTCGTCTTCCCGATCCAGGACGGCACCACGCGCGTCGTGCCGCGGGACGAGATCCTGGAGGTCGTCAACGCGCAGGAGGGCGTGGCCGGTGCCACCGGTCGCCTGGTGCGGCCCGCCGTGTACAAGCTGCACACCGAACAGGGCGACCGCGGTCGCATGCGCCTGCCCGACATCAACATCAGCAACTCGGAGAACGCCGGGTACAGCCAGGTGCTGGTGCTCGGCGTCGACCCGGACCGCGAGATGGCCGTGTCCGGCTTCACCGACTACCTGCGCGACGTGCGCAGCCCGGACCTGAAGGTCGATGACGTGCGCTTTCCGTTCCGGATCCACCCGGGGCTCGTCGCCGGCCACCTGCGCAACGCGGGCCTGCCGCGCATCCTCGTGGGCGAGGACCTGATGCTGGCCATGGGCCTGCACAAGGGCGAGGCCTTGGACATCGTGACCCTGCCCGACGAGATCTCGCTCGAGGGCGGCCAGGGCGCGAAGTTCGCGAGCGACACCTTCGTCATCGCCGGCTCGTTCCGCACCGGTCACTACGACTTCGACACCGGGCACATGTTCGTCATGACGGAGGCCTTCCTGGATTGGAGCGGGACGGCGATGGACGTGTCGGAGGTCTACATCGCCGCCATCGAGGGCACCGACCTCGACGCCCTGCGCGACCGGCTCGACGCGGCGCTCGACGAGAAGCGCATGTACGCCGAGGTCAAGACCTGGCGCGACCGCCACGCGATCATGCTCGGCGCGGTGGAGAACGAGCGCACGATCCTGGCCTTCGTGCTCGGGTTGTTCGTGCTGCTGACCTGCACGATCACCTTCATGATGCTGGTCATGATGGTGCAGGAGAAGGTGCGCGACATCGGCATCCTCTCCGCGATGGGAGCGCCGTCGGTCGGGATCGGGCGCATCTTCGCGGTGTGCGGCGCGCTGATCTCCGCCGTGGGCGGGCTCTTCGGCCTCGGCGTCGGGACCTGGGTCGCGCTCAATGCCAACCCGGTCAAGGACTGGATCGAGACCACCTTCGGCATCGAGATCTTCCGCAAGAACGTCTACGCCTTCACCGACATCCCGACCTCGGTGCACCACCAGCTCAACGCGGGCATCGTGGCGCTCACGGTGGTGTTCTCGATCCTGATCTGCCTCTACCCGGCGTGGCGCGCAGCCCGCCTGGACCCCGTCGCGGCGCTGCGTCATGAGTGATCTCGAAGACGCGCCGTCGCTGTCGGCGGAGGATCACCCGGGTGTCCGCGGCGCAGCAGCCCCCGCGGAGCCGGACGCGCGCGAGGAGATCCTCGTGGCCCGTGGGCTCACACGTCGCTTCCGCATGGGCAGCTCGGTGGTCGAGATCCTGCGCGGCGCGGACCTCACCCTGCACAAGGGCGAGATCGTCGCGATCATGGGTCGCTCGGGGTCCGGCAAGAGCACCCTGCTGCACCAGCTGGGGCTGCTGGACCGCCCGGACGACGGCGAGCTGGTGATCCGTGGCGAGCAGACCACCACGCTCTCGCGGGCGGAGCGCTGCCGGCTGCGCAACCACGAGATCGGCTTCGTCTTCCAGTTCTATCACCTGCTGCCCGAACTCACGGCGCTGCAGAACGCGGTCATGCCGCTGATGATCGACCACGGCGTGCTCGCGTGGCTCGCGCGGCGCGGGAGCCACACCCGTCGCGCCCGCGAGATGCTGTCCGAACTCGGTCTGCGCGAACGCCTGACGCACAAGCCGAGTCAGCTCTCGGGTGGCGAGCGACAGCGGGTGGCCCTGGCCCGCGCCCTGGTGGGCCAGCCGTCACTGCTGCTCTGCGACGAACCCACCGGCAACCTGGACGAGACCACCAGCGAGCGGATCGCCGATCAGCTGTTCGGCCTCGCCGAGCGCCACGGCCACACCCTCGTCATGGTGACCCACGACGCCGATCTCGCCGCCCGCGCCGACCGGATCCTGACGCTCCACGACGGTGTGCTCACGGACTGACGTCCGGTCTGGAGAGGGGCCCTCCGTGTCGCTACGGTGGATCCCATGATCCCGCGACCGATCCTCACCGCCGGCACCGTGGCGCTCGTCGCCCTGGTCCTGGCGGGCTGTGCGAGCACTTCCGACAAGGCGCCGGCGATGGAACAACCGCGCGCCGTGCCCGCGGGCCACACCGGCCCGTTCACGACCTACTGGACCGACGCGCGTCCCCGCGAGGTGGGTGACTACCGCGACGGCCGTCGTCACGGCACGGTGACCGCGTACTACCCGAGCGGCGAGTTGTCCTGGGAGGGCACGTTCGAGAACGGCGTGCCCGTCGGTGAGCTCCGACGCCGGTTCAAGGGCGGCGGGCCGATGACCACCGAGCACATGAAGGACGGCCAGTTGGACGGCCCGCGCGTGGAGTACTACGAGACCGGCGAGGTCAAGGTGGAGAGCGTCTATCGTGCCGGTTTCAAGCACGGTGCGGAGCGCGAGTACCACCTGAACGGTGTGGTCGCCGCCGAGGGCGCCTACGTCCGGGGGGAACCGTCGGGCCGCTGGGTGCATCGCGACGAAGCCGGGCGCATCCTGTCCGAGGAGCGTTACTTCCTCACGGATGCCGAGCGCGTCGGCTACCTGGAGACGGTCTTCGACGAGGCCGGCGCCGTGACCATGCAGACCCACTACGTGCTCGACGAGGGAACCTGGGATGGGCGCATCACCCTCTGGCACGTCAACGGCCGGCAGGCGGGGCTGGTGGAGTACCGCGAGGGTCTGCGGCAGGGACGCGACGTGACCTGGGACCAGCACGGCGTGCGGCGCATCGAGGGCTGGCGCGCCGGCGACCTGCGCGTCGGCACCTGGACCTACTGGGATGCGGCCGGCGCGGTCGAGCGCACGCTCGAGTACCAGGAGGGCGTCGAGGTCCGCAGCCCCACCGGCTGAACCCCGACCGGCCCTTGCCCACGGTTCGCCGAGGCCTATCTTGGGGCGCCGGCCGTGTCGGCCTCCTCCGCCGCAGCCATTCTCCTGGAGCGGGACGATGACCACCGAACGCGAGGTCCTGGACGTCGACGTGCTCTTCGTCGGTGGCGGGGTGGCCGGCCTCGCCGGAGCGCTGCACCTGAAGCACAAGGTCGATGAGCACAACGCCGCCAGCAAGGCCTCCGGCGGGCCCGAGCTCGAGGAACCGATGATCTGCGTCATCGAGAAGGGCGACGCGATCGGCTCGCACACGCTCTCCGGCGCCGTCATCGATCCGCGCGGCCTCGACGAGCTGTTGCCCGACTGGCGCGAGCAGGACCCGCCCCTGGTGCCCGTGACCGGCGACGAGATGCGCTGGCTCAACGCGGGCGGCGGTTCGTTCAAGCTGCCCATGCCGCCGTGGATGAACAACCACGGCTTCACCACCGGCTCGCTCGGCAACGTCGTGCGCTGGCTGGGTGAGAAGGTGGAAGCGGCCGAGGTCAACGTGTTCCCCGGGTTCCCCGCGGCCGACCTGATCATCGAAGGGGAAGACGACGCCGCGCGCGTCTGTGGCGTGGTGACGAACGACAAGGGCATCGCCGCCGACGGAAGCCGGCGCGGCAACTTCGAGCCGGGAGTCGAGATCCGCGCGAAGGTCACGGTGCTCTGCGACGGGAGTCGCGGCCACCTCACCAAGCGGCTGGTCGAGCGCTGGGGGCTCGAGGGCCGCAACCCGCAGGTCTACGAGACCGGGGTCAAGGAGACCTGGGAAGTTCCCGGCGCGTCGGCTCACGTCGGCCGCGTGTTGCACACGGCCGGCTTCCCGCTGCCGCGCGACATCTTCGGCGGCTCGTTCCTGTACTGGGTCGGTGAGGACCTGATCACGATCGGGCTGGTCGTCGCGCTCGAGTACGAGGACCCGGCCTTCGACATCCACGAAGAGCTCCAGCGACTCAAGACGCACCCGTACATCGCCGAGCTGCTGAAGGGCGGCACGCGCGTGAACTACGGCGCCAAGAGCCTGCCGGCGGGAGGCTACTGGGCGCTCCCCAGGCCCTACGTGAACGGATGCCTGGTGGCCGGCGACGCGCTCGGCACGGTCAACGTCGCGCGCCTCAAGGGCATCCATCTGGGCATGAAGTCGGGGATGCTCGCGGCCGAGACCGCCCTGGCCGCGCTGATCGCGGGCGACAGCAGCGCGGCGACGCTGGCGCCCTACGAGGAGGCCTTCAAGCAATCCTGGGCCGGGCGCGAGCTGCACCGGTTCCGCAACTTCCACCAGGCCATGGCCCACGGCATGACCCTGGGTGGCATGGCCAGGATCGGCCTGCAACTCGTCACCGGGGGTCGCGGGTTGCGCGACTACGAGCCCCTGGGGGCCGGCCACGCGCGCATGCTGGCCAAGGGCAAGCGTCGGCAGGCGAGCGAGCCGATCAAGAAGGACGGCGTGCTCACGTTCGACAAGCTCACCAACGTCTACTTCTCGGGCACGAAGCACGAGGAGGACCAACCCGCGCACCTGCTCGTGCACGCCGATCCGAACCACTGCGCCACGACCTGCGCACAGGAGTTCGGCAACCCGTGCCAGTCCTTCTGCCCGGCCAGCGTGTACGAGATGGTCGACGACGAGAGCGCGGGCGGCGGCGCGCAGAAGCTGCAGATCAACTTCAGCAACTGCGTGCACTGCAAGACCTGCGACATCATGGATCCGTACCAGGTCATCGAATGGGTCACGCCGGAGAGCGGCGGCCCGGCCTACGTGAACCTGTAGGCGCCTACTGCAGCCAGTACGCGGTCCCGGCCGGCCCCGTGCCGTGGACGTTGGCCCGCACCTCGCCGTTGGCGAGACAGTAGACCCAGCCGGTGGTGCCGTCGGGCACGAGCGGCAACTCGGTCACGAGGTACACCTCGTTCGACGCGTTGACGGGATTGGTCGGGACGCCGAGGTGCAGGTAGGGCCCGCAGGTCGCACCGGGGGTGCCATCCACCAGCGTCGTGCCGGTCAACTGATCGATGATGCGGTGGTCCGGTGCCAGCCCCCCGTGGTCGTCGACGTAGCGTTCGATGGCCTGGCGCAGCGTGTCGAGCGAGCCCACCAGGGCCTTCTGCTGGGTGTCCGTCCCGCGGGACGTGCCCTGGGCGGGGACGACGAGCGCGGCCACGGCCAACACGGGGAGCAACACGACCACCGTGTGCACGAGCGCCGAGGTGAAACGGCCGAGGATCAGGCTGGTGCTGGTACGCAAGCGGTCCTCCGGCGGAAGGGCGCCGGTCGTGGACGGGGACGGGACAATCGAGTCATCGGCGCGCGCCCGGGTCGAGTTGAGTGACCGGCGCCAAGGGGCCCGCGCCTGGGACTAGTAGTCGAACCAGGGCACGCCGGTGGGGCCCTGTCCCGGGCGGTTCACGCGCAGCGTGGTCGTGCGGGGGCACCAGAGCCAGTCTTCACCGCCTTCGGCGGTGTCCGGCACGGTCTCGACGCGGCGACCGGAGCCGGACACCGCGGCCGGGTCGAGATCGGGGCCGAGGCCGCGCCCCGGCGCGCCCTGGACGTCGGTCCGCGAGCAGAGCTGGTCGACGAAGAGACGCCAGTCGTCGGAGCCCGGCGGCCGGCCCTCGTGCTGCAGGCTGTAGAGCCCGATGGCCTCGCGGATCCGAGGCAGGTCCACGAGCAGCCGCGCATGCAGTGCGGCGGCCGAGGTCTCGTCGAGAGTGCCCGCGGGCACGGGCCGCCCGGGAAGGCCGGCCAGGGCCGTGAGCACCAGCACGACCAGCCCCAACACGAGCATCGGACGGCGGACGTCCAGCCCGGTGTCGGACGACAAGGCCGTGGCCTCGGAGGAGGCCGAAGCGAGATCGGCGTGGTGACGAACCAAGGGCAGCTCCCTCAACGGCCGCGACCCCGGAGGCGGAAGGCCCCCGGGGTCGCGCACGACGGACTCGGGGCGCGACCCTAGAGGTCGAAGTACGAGGTGCCGTCGGCGGTGTTGCCCTTCACGTTGCAACGGACTTCGCCCGTCTTGCGATCGTAGATCCAAGCCTCGGACCCGCTCGGCTTGGAGGGCATCTTGTTGACCAGCTTGATCGTGTTCGTGTTCGTCAGCGGGTTGTTCGGCAGCTCGCCCTTGCGGACGTAGGGGCCGTAGCCGAAGCCCACGCCCGTACCGGACACGCCTGCCTTGCTGGTGGTCCCCGTCAACTGGGCGGCGAAGCCGGCCGCGTCGCCCTGGCCCGGGAAGTCATCGTGCTGCGACCAGTAGGTGTCGACGGCGGTGCGCAGGATCGAGAGGCTCGACACGGTGGCGGCGATCTTGCCCTCCTCCTTGCTGGAGGTGAACTGCGGAATCGCGACGGCGGCCAGGAGGCCGAGGATCGCGATGACGATCATCATTTCGACGAGCGTGAAGCCGGCAACCCGGCGTGTACGGATCTGCATCAGAATCTCTCCTCGATGGAGCCTGTGGGACGGACCCTGCGGGGAGCGCAGTGCGACACGCAAGGGCACTTCCGTGTTTCGGACCCGCGGCGCGGCGCCCTTGAGGGGAATCCATCGGGCGCCTCGCTCCGTACCGAGAGTGGCCTCTGGGACGGGAGCAACCCCTCGGGGGCCGCGGTCGGACCCGCGGGTCCCAGGGGGCTGTTTCCGGGAGTCGAGCCCCGGCGGAGGCCGCTCGAAGGACCTCGTGAGGGCCTGGCGAGTGCTCCCGCCGGGCAGCCTTCATGGCCCCCCGTCTGGACGAGGTCTTGACGCGGGTGGGTGCGCCGCCGTAGAACATGAATATGGATTCAATTTCCAGCCCCATCCACTCGAGCAGGAGGTCAATGACCTTCGAGCCGCGGCTTCTGCTCTCGGCGTGTCGCCGTGTCGGGTGGTCTCGTGGTCACCTGCCACTAGCCAACACGGCCCGGGGCGGCGGTATGCAAGACCTTGGTCGCCGGGCGCTCGAACGGGCGATGGCTCCCTTGCCCTTGTGGTGCTCCTTGGGATCGGACGAGGGCATGGTCAGCAGGAAACCCGCATGAACAGACGAGACTTCATTCTGATCGCCGGGGGGGTCCTCGCTTCAATCAAGTACTGTTCACCGCGCCTTCCCAGTGTCAGTTCTTGCCTCGATCAATCTCTTATCGAGTCGGGCCTGAATGCCATGGCGCGTGCGGACGACTGGTTCGGCGCCCACTGGGGAGCGGCCCTGATCGCCGGGAGCTTCCTGTGTGCGGAGGCCGGGCTGACCGAAGAAGCCCAGTCTGCGATTCGAGCAGAGCTCGATGTCCTGCGGGTCAAGAAGCAAGAGGCTTGCAGGGCCTTCGCCCATGCTCCCCGACAGGAAGACTTCATCGTCCCGCTCAAGGACTCGCTTCTCGCGGCTATGGATGGTGGCCTTCGAGAGCATGGGCACGCAGTGATCTATACATCCTTGGCGTTGCGGGCGCTGCAAGAGCTCCCGCACCTCGCGATCCCAGCGATCGTCGATCCGATTTGCGGATGGAATCGAGTCATCGCGAAGGTCCGTCCCCACGCGGCTCCCGAGGACACCACCCTCTATCGCGATGAGCGCCACTTGGTGGATGCAACGCTCATGGGCCTCCTACGCTTTGAAGCTCTGGTTGGGCACCCCGGGATACACCGGCCCAACTTCACACACTGGATCACTCACACTGAGGCTCTCAGGCGGTTCAAGCTGGAGGGGTTCGGGGATGTTTGGGAAGCCGGCTGCGCGGGGCACCGCGCGCACGTTGCGACGGAGGTTCCCGTCATAAGGGGGGCCGACTCTGCAGACCGCACCGGTGTGAGCCTTGCGGCGATTCAGGCGGAGAGCTTCTGGCGTGACGCCTCGCGTCAGGAGGTCTGGCATGAGCCATGGAGCTTGAGGGGCAATCCGAATGGCGATTGGATTGCCGCCGGCCACCTCTTCAAGGTTCTCTATGCATTCTTCCATGTGACCAGGGAAATTCAAGACGACGTCCTGGTCCAGCGCTGCGCGCGGATTCTCTTCGAGCGTTACTTCGACCCAGAGGTGCTCGGGGGCTGATGATGGACAAGGTATGGGGCCGATCCCGTCGAATGACGCGAGAGACCCTCAGGTCTGAACCAGCAGTCCGTGCGCGAAGTGCTCTGCAGGCGAGGGCGTCTCGAGAGCGTCGGATCAAGGCGCAGGACCGGAGGCGACTCCGTGGATTCGTCGGGGATCCTGCAACGGTCCGAAACGGCCAGACCTTCGAGCAAGTCGCGGAGGGTCGCACCGGCGCCCACTTCAAGATGGACGTGAAGGGATGATGCTTCTGGTACGCGAACTCATGGCGGCGACATTCTTGGTGGTAGGCCTATCCCACACGGCGCACCCGCGTCTTTGGCGTCAGCTATTCCTCGACCTCGGGCGCATGCCGTACGCGCCATTCATCATTGCCATCGTTACGTTCCCGATCGGTCTCGTGACCATCCTTTGCCACAACGTGTGGGCGGTGCACCCCTCCACGATGATCACCATCTTCGGTTGGGGAATGACGCTCAAGAGTGTGGTCTACGTGCTCTTCCCGTCGGCCTTTGAGAAAACCGCCAGGAAGAGCATCAACGACACGTCGGCAGCTCAGATTCGAGTATTCCAGGTGAGCACATTGGCAATCTCCGCAGTCAGCGGATGGATCCTTGTAGATGGTTGGGTTTAGAGAGTCGGCAAACCAAGTGCCGGCGGGCGTCCCCCTCGTTCCGAGGGAGCACGGCATGGGAAAGCGGATGAGCATGATCGTGTGCTACGCGTACGATCAGGTGCGGCGCTTGGTCGCAGAGCGATCCAGCGGGCGACGGCGCCCTTGACCTTGTGGTGCTCATGAAGACACCTCTTGAGCGAAACGCCCTCCCGGCGCAACAGGTCCGAAGCCAGAAGACCCAGGACCGCCTTCTCGAAGCGGCCGAGGCGCTGATCGAAGAGCAGGGTTTTGGCCGCATCACGATGAAGGACATCGCGAAGAGGGCTAACCGGGCAGTCGGCTCACTCTATTCAAGACTTGGAAGCAAGGATCAGCTCAAGCTCTGCCTGATTGGACGCTACCTGGCTTCATTGGAGCGGCGTGTTCAGGCTTTCGTGAGCGATCCGTGTTGGCACGAGGTCGGTCTCCGGCAGCGTGTCCGTGCCGTCGTAGCGCTGTACGTCGATCATTACTCCACACGCCGCGGGCTTGTGGGAATGATCAACCTCCACCCAATGCCGCCTGCAGTGGAGGAGCGTCTCCGGCCGCGCCTATTGATCATATACGAGAGTACGGTGCGATTCCTATCGGAGTCACCTGGCGCTGAGCTTGTGGATCTGGTGCAACGAGCCGAATTCGGCCTGCTGATGGTGTTCGCCACCGTGCGCAGCAGGGTCGTCGAGGGCGCCGACTCCGGCATTGCCAAGGATGTAGACACAGAGGCGCTTGAGAGCGAGCTTTCGTGGCTGCTTTGGCTCTACCTGTCCACCGAGAGAGACGAGACGACCTCATGAAACTTCCGAACACGGCATCTCTGCTTCACGATCAGACGAGCGCGAGCATGACACCTAGCAGCCCATACGCAAAGTCATTCGCGTCGAGGACGCCTCGAGAACGCCGGCTCGGCGTTGCAGGATCCTCGACGAATCCACGGATTCGCCTCCGGTCCTGCGCCGTGATCC
>JAJDER010000046.1 GCA_029259725.1 Planctomycetota bacterium
CTCGACGCAGCCATGGAGGTCCTGGTGATTCCGCAGCAGAAGCTGGTGAGAAGTCCAGGCTAGCTCGGGCAGGCGTCCACGTCGATGTAGTAGAGCTTGCAGTTCCCGTTCTGGTCGCAGCACTCGACGATGACGGTGACCGATTCACTGCTCTGGCCGTCGGGGCAGTCGGCGTTGCCCGTCTCGGCGCCGCAGGTCACCGACTCGGACGCCGACTCGCCCACCGTCGCGCACAGCGTGCCCGGCATGTTCGAGATCGCATCCCCGATGGCCGCGATCGTGCAGGTGCACCCCTCGCAGGTGTAGTTGACCGGGATGGTGACGAAGTGGCGGACGATGATGCCGCCGGTGTACTTCTGCACCCACTTGGTGACGGCCAGGCCGCCCGACGGCAGCTGCAGCGTGCCGGGCGGGAACAACGCCTCGGCCGCCCCGGCCGGCGCATCGGTCACACCCCAGGTGGACAGATCAGGCAGACGGTCCGGCCGCATGTCGGCGATCGGGCCGTTCGAGCCCAGCTCTGCCGCACTCGAGGACAGCGGGCCGTCCACGAGCAACCGGCCGTCCGTGGTGAGTCGATAGGCAAAGGGCCGGCCCTCGCCGTCCAGGGCCAGCCCGACCTGGGTTCCGTCACCGAGGACTTCGTCGGTGGACGCCCCGGTGGCGGCTTCGACTCCTTCCGACGGGGTGCTGGCCTGGCCGCGGTCGTCGTCGGCCCCGGCACCGCCGCCCCAGGCCATCCCCACCGTCTTCTGCGCGGCCAGCTCCGGTCCGACGCACACCAGGGCGAGCGCCACCGCAGGCAGCACTCGACGGAACGGATGACGCACACGCACACTCATCGACTTCAGCATTTCGAACGACCCCCTTCGGAAAACTTCGGTTACGCCGGGCCGTCTCGTTCGTCGCATTGCCGTCACGGGATCGGCTCGACCGACATCGCCCCGGGGCGCGAAGGCCAAGCGCGCGTCGTATCCCCCGTTCTCGGGTGTGAACGGCTGCGCGCCACGTCGTGCCCGGTAAGGCCCATCGTGGGCCTGCGCCGTGATCCGCGCCAGCACCATCGTCGTGTAAGCGGTGTGGAGGATCGCGCGCGTCACTGCCAGCGCGACGCGCTGCCGTGTGTTGTCACGCCCGGCACGACAGTGCACGTATCGACAACGTCGGTGGTGAGCGAGGCTTCAGCCGCCGAACAGGTGGCTCAGCACGAGGACGTCCTCGATCAACGCGAGTGCCTGGACCGCTTCGGGAGAGCCGGTCAGGTCCCGTCCCCGCGCGAACGGGCGGTCGCCGTAGCCTGCTCCCACCGAGGTGATCACGTTGATCACCGAGACTTGCCCGAGCTGCACATCGACGCTGCGCTCGAACACCCGCGCCCCGGGGCCGCCCGCCTCGATGCGCACGACGTGCCGCCCGGGCGCGAGGTTGACCCGCTGTGCGTGGATGCGCGACGGGAGCAGCGTCCAGCTGCGCGTGTCCGCAGGGAAGATCTCACCGAGCAGCTCTTCCATCAGCACCGCGGCGACTTCGACGAAGGCATCTCCACCGTCACCGTCCTGGTACGCGTGCCGCAGCCCGTCCGACAGCACCGCGCGCGGGACCACCTGCAACGCCGCCGCGGCGATGATCTTGGGCATGTCGGCGCGGTAGCGCGCCATCGCCAAGGTCTCGATGTCGAGTTCGGCGGGCACGCCGTAGTGCGGAGCCCCGTCCACGTCGACCGTGATCATCGAGTGGCGCCCCGGACGCCGCACGAGCACCGGCAGGTTCAGCCGACGCAGCCGGCCTCCGATGAGCAGCCGGAACACCGCCTGGTCCAGGACCGGAGCGCGCCCGTCCTGCACGACCACCAGCACGGTCCCCTGGCCGTGTTCGGCGGGCCAGGACAGGCTGGTCTCGCCGGCTTCGCGGAACGAGTCCTCGGCGTCGGTGTACGCCTGTCGCTGCTCGAAGGTGAAACCGGCCAGGGCCCAGACGAGTTCGTAACCGACGAAGGTGCGTGGCGGCACCTCGGCGTCCAACAACAGCATCCGAGCCCGACGCGCCTCCACCGCGGCACTCTCGATGTCGTTCGCCGCCAGGAAGTTGAGCATGTTCTGGGTGTTGATCAGCAGCTTCTCGAACGTCGACGCGCGGTAGCTCGTCGCGCCCGCCGAGAAGAGCGCTTCGCCCAGTTCCGCGACCGGCTCCTCCACGTAGTCGAGGATCTCGAGGGACTGGTCGGCCAGGACCAGCTCGCGCGCCGCCGCCTGGTAGTCCCCCGAGGCCTGCAACGCCGAAGCCAGCTCCAGCCTCCAGAGCGCCGCATCCTCGGAGTCGATGTCGGTGGCGTCGATGACGCCCGCAGCCTGCTCCGTAGCGCCTCGGTAGTAGGCCCTCTGTGCCGTCTCGATCTGCTCGGCGTAGGTCGCCGCGCACCCTCCGAGGACCACCACGAGGATCGCGAGGGCTGTCGTCCGGATCATCGTGGCGATCCGCGGGGACATGGGGCCAGGGCTCAGTCGTCCAGCTGCTTGGTGATGTCGATCTGGTGCTGGTACTCGATGATCCCCGTGGCCACGTCGGTCACGCGCATGAACAGGTAGTACTGCACCCGCTTCGTGTCGCCGCTCTTCTCGGCGGTGTCGCCCACGCGGCCGTTCACGAAGTAGTGGATGCCGTACTCCCTGCCCAGCGCCGCGATGGTCTCCGGGTCCACGCTGTCGCCCAGGTTGCGCAGGCGCTCGGCCATGATCGCATCGCGGGTGATGAGGGTGTTGTCGACGACCTTGAAGCGCTCGGACTGGACCAGGTGCGTCTCGGCCGAGTTGAGCAGGTTGTCCAGCGCACTCCCGATGTGCTCGCTGGTGTCATTGGCGATGCGCAGGATCGCGATGTTGGGGCGCGCGTCGCCCGTGGTGGCCCGGCGGTAGAAGGGGCTCGCCTCGAAACCGGCGAGCCAGTTGTCGAGGGCCAAGTCGAGGTCGGTGCGATCGAGCCGCGTGGACAGGGCCGCCTCGTCGATGGACGGGTCGTCGGAAGCTCGCGTGAAGGTCGGGTCGCACGCGGGCAGCAGCGCGAGGGTCATCAGGAACATCGACAGGCGGCACATGACTGGGGTTCTCCGTCGGTCAGAGGTCCCGGACCGACACGTGGTGCGCAAGCGCGGTCACGGGTGAGCCGCCGCGCTCGGCGAGCGGTGCGACGAAATAGTTGAGAGGCGCTCCCGCCTGGGGTGGATCGAGGACGAGGTCGCGTCCCGAAGTCAGCGAGATGCGGTTGGGCGGCAAGGCACCGAAGTAGTCCTCCGTGCGCGACGGGTCCTTGTCGGCTTCGGAGATGTCCACCGGGATCCATCCGACGCCCTCGACATGGTACTCGGCCCAACAGTGGTAACCGCCCAGGACGATCTCGTCGGATTGCGGTTCGGCGGGCAGCGAGTAGCCGATGGTGAAGCGGGCCGGGATGCCCAGCGAGCGTGCGGCACCGATGAAGAGCGCGTGGAAGTCCGTGCAGTTGCCCGTCTTGACGTCGCAAGCTCGCACCGCGTCTCCTCGCCCCCAGCCCGGTATGGACTTGTCATACGCCATGCTGTCGAGCACGGCGTCGAAGATATGACGCCCGGTCACGAAGGCGTCACCGCCGCGCGGAACCGTCTGGGCGAACGCCGCGACCGGGCCCCCGAGAGGGACGAGAGCGTCAGGTCCGAGCAGGTCGGCGGGACGCGCACGCCCACTGCCGTCGGGGTCACCCTCTCGGCTGCGCGCCCACCGCGTGACCTCCGCCGTGAGCCTGACGGCAAGCGTACCGGCGCCCTGAGCTTCGGGCGTCTCGACGAACACACTCCGATTGCCATCGGGCGTGTCGACGATCCGCACGGCCCCGACGAACTCGTCCCGGCCGGCGCCGAGCGCGGGCTCCCAGTCCACCTCGAACCGCAGCGGGTCGGCCACATCCTGGAAGCCGTTGGAGCGCGGCGCGGGAATCCAGAGCCGGAGCGCCCCCTCCTCACCGACCTCGGTCGTGACCTCGGTGGTGCTCTTGAACTCGACGTGGCGCGGTGCGGACGTCACGGGCCCGCCGGCACTCTCGTGCACCTCGTCCTGCGCCGTGGACCCAGAGCAGCCGATCAGCGCAAGTGCGAACGTGAGCGACGCGCAGGCGTTCCTGAACTCACCGGACATCGACGACCTCCTCGTTGGCTCGACCGCGGATCTGCGTGAGACACGCCTCCGCGGCGGCAGCAGCGGCCTTGATCTCGTCATCGCCACCGGACAGGTACAGGCGTCCGTACGCGCCGAAGGTCACGACCTCCAGCAAGCGGATCGGCGCGGCCTTCTCGGCCTCGTTGGCCGCCAGGATCGCGTAGCCGGCCGGGTGCGTCTCGAGAATGTAGAGCGCCTGCCCCTTGAGGATCACGTCGCCGTGCCGCATGCGGTTGATCAGCATGGTCTGGTAGGCGTCGGTGCCGGTGATGATCTCGGAGGTGACGACACGCGGCTCGAGCCGCGCCTCCTCGGTGATGCCGAGATGACCGAGGATGGCCTGACCGGCCGCGCGCACGTCACCCTGGCTGTCGGCATGGACTTCGAGGGCGCCGAAGGCCCGCTCCACCACCATCATCCCGGGGGTCACGCTCGCGCCCTTGAGGGCCACGTCCGTGATCCGGTTGATGGCGATGCCGGGGGCGACCTCGACGAACAACGCGGCCTGCTCCTCGATGGGCAGGTAGCCGCGGGCGACGGTGGCCAGGAACGACGCCAGCTGGGGCTGCAGCACGTCCAGGTACACGAAGGTGCGCAGGTCGATCGAGCGCTCGGACACGGGAACTCTCCGGAGGGCCCATCGCTCTCGGGGAGCGTGGTCGCGGGCATCCTATCAAGACCGCTATCATGTCGCGCCATGACCACGAACCCGCAGTCCCGCCTCATCCCGCGAGCCCTCGGCCTGACCGTCACGCTGCTCGCCGCGCTGTTCCTGTCGACCGCTTGCGGCCACGCCGAAGGCCACGACCACGACCATGGCGAGGACGGCCATGAGCATGGCGACGGCGGCGACGGCGACCACGACGAAGCCCGGCCGATCCCCGGGCCGCGCTTCGTCGGCACGGTGACGCTCGCCGACGAGTTCGCGGATCTGGACGGACAGCGCACGCTGTTCATCGTCGTGAAGGCGCGCAACGGGCCGCCCATGCCGCGCGCGGTGCACCGCGTCGATGCGGCCCACCTGCCCTACGCCTTCGACATCGGCCCCGAGCACGTCATGCTCCAGACCGACAACCCCGAGGTCATGCTCCAGGGCGACCTCGTGATCTACGCGCGCCTCGACGCCGATGGCTCGGCCCTGTCCGGCCCCGACGACATCGAGTCCGCCGAGGCGGATGCCCGGGAGGGCGAGCCCATCACGCTGGACATGAACGCGCGGAGCGAGCCGTGAAGGCGCCCATGGCCGCGGCGCACCGCGCCGCCTTCCTCGCGGCGATGGTCGCCGAGGGCGACGGCGCCGTGGCCGTGCTCTGCACCGGCCCCGAGCAGATCCGCAGCCGCGACACGCACTACCGATTCCGCCCCGACAGCGACTTCTGGTACGTGACGGCGTTCGCGGAGCCCGAGGCGGTCGCCGTGTTGCTACCCGGTCGCGCCGAGGGCGAGTTCGTGCTCTTCGTGCGGCCACGCGACCCCGAGCTCGAGACCTGGAACGGTCGGCGCGCGGGCGTCGAGGGCGCCCGGGAGCTCTACGGGGCGGACGAGGCCCATCCCCTCGAGGAACTCGACACGCGCCTGCCGAAGCTGCTTCGCGGCGCCCAGCGGCTCTACTACCGCACGGGCATGGACGTCGACTTCGACCGCAAGGTGCTCGGCTGGCTCGCCAGCAGTCACGTCCGCTCGCGCGACGGCATCACCGCCCCGGCCACGGTCGTGCAACCCGGCACGCTGCTGCACGAGCTGCGCCTGCGCAAGAGCAGCGCTGAACTCGCGATCATGCGACGCGCCTCCGAGATCACCCGCGAGGCGCACGTGCTGGCCATGTCCATGCTCGCGCCGGGCATGCACGAGTTCGAGATCGAGGCCGCGGTGGACGGGACCTTCCGACGGCGAGGGGGCTGGGGTCCGGGCTACCCGTCGATCGTCGCCGGGGGTGCCAACGCCTGCATCCTGCACTACA
The DNA here is from genome assembly GCA_029259725.1 of Planctomycetota bacterium. Taxonomy (GTDB): domain Bacteria; phylum Planctomycetota; class B15-G4; order B15-G4; family B15-G4; genus JAJDER01. The sequence goes on from JAJDER010000046.1 coordinate 6,145, forward strand.
CCGAGAACAACCAGCCCGTGGGCGACGGCGACCTGTTGTTGCTCGACGCCGGCTGCGAGGTGGACGGCTACACCGCCGACGTCACCCGCACCTTCCCGGCCAGCGGCCGCTTCGAAGGAGCCGCGCGTGACCTGTACGAGGTCGTGCTCGCCGCCAACCAGCGCGGCGTGGAGCACGTCAGCCCCGGACACACCTTCGCCTCCGTCCACGACGAGACCACGGCCGTGCTCGTCGACGGCATGCTCTCGGTCGGTCTGCTGTCGGGCAGCGTCGAGGAGAACATCGAGTCCGGAGCGTACCGCCGCTACTACATGCACAAGACCGGTCACTGGCTCGGGATCGACGTGCACGACGTGGGCCCCTACTTCGTGTCGGCCAACGGCCACGCGACGGCGGGCGGCGCCGGACACCCGACCGCCGCCGCCGCCCTCGACCCGACCCGGAGTGGCGCCGCACCCGGCATGGTCAGCCGGCCCCTGGAGCCGGGCATGATCACGACGGTCGAGCCCGGTCTCTACATCCCGGCGGATGACGCCGACGCTCCCGAGTCCTTCCGGGGTCTGGGCATCCGCATCGAGGACGACGTCGTGGTCACCGCCGACGGCCACGAGAACCTGTCGGCCGGCATTCCCAAGACCGTCGCGGACGTCGAGGCCAGCTGTTCGGGGTGATGCTGGGGTCTCGAGGGGGTGCCGGCGACGTCGGGAGGGTCGAGTCCCCGGCGGCCGAAGGGCTCGCATGGGCTCGGTGCGGGGCGGGGATCG
>JAJDER010000047.1 GCA_029259725.1 Planctomycetota bacterium
CGGGCAGCAGGATCGCCGCGTCGCTCTTGCTGGGCTGACGCGCGAAGAGCGTGCGCGCGGCGCCCAGGGCGTGGTCGAGACGCAACCGGTAGAGCTCGGCCAGGGCCCGCAGCCGGTCCCGGCGACGCTCGAAGGCCCCGAGCAGTTCGGGGTCCTCGGCCAAGGCCGCCTTGGTGCGCTCGAGCAGGCGCAGGTTGCGTGTCGAGCGGCCCAGCGCCTCGGTGAGCTCGCCGTCCTCGTGCTCACGCTCTTCCCAGCCCGAGGTGATCAGGGCGACCGTCCCGGACAGGCCCAGATCATCCGCGACGGCACCGATGGTGGGCTGCAGGCGCTGCGGCCCGAGCAGCACGCTGCGCGGACGTGAGCGGCGGGGCGGCAGTCCTGCGCGGGGAGAGAGAGCCGACATGGCGGGCATCATGCCCGGTCGTGTACGGCCCCGGAAGACCCAAGCGTGCGGCCCGAGCGGATCACGCCCGGCCTCGGCGCCGCGGTGGCGACGCGACCCCGAGGCCGAACGCGAAGCGTGTGGGTCAGAGTCCGGTCTCGAGGGCCCGCAGGCGCGACTCGAGGCGCCGGATCGTCGCGCGCGGGGAGCCGCTCTCCAGGGCCGCTTCGAGGTCGGCCTGTGTCGCCGACAGTTCTCCCTCCAGCAGCGTGCGCACGAGGTCGAGCTGACGCACCATGGTGTCCATGCGGATCTTCGACGAGCGCAGTTCGCCGTCACTCACCAGCGCCTTCTCGGCGAGGGCGGCGAGGTCGGACATCTCGGTCTCGGCGAGGCGCAACTTGCCCTGCATCTCGATCGACTGCATGACGAGTTCGAGCATGCCCGCATCGACGGTCGCCGGTGCCGGGGGCATCGGCGCGACGGGTGGCCTCACCGCGAGGGGTTGCCTGGGCCCGACGGGGTCGAAGAGCTCGGCCGGCTCGAACGGCTCGAAGGGTTCGAAGGGTTCGAAGGGCTCGAAAGGCTCGAAAGGCTCGACCGGGTCGGCCAGGGGCCACGGTGGTGGGGCCAGGGTCGGAGGACTCACGGCTGAGGGCCCACGCGGGGGGGAGGGCCAGGCGGGGGCGGCAGGCGTGACGAGGGGATGGGCGCCGGGAAACGGTGCGCCGGGATCCGGTGCGGTGGCGTCCCCGGGCAGCGGCGCGCTCCCGAAGAAACCCTCGAAGTCGGGCGCGGGCGTCAGTCGTCCGCGGGCGTGGCCCGCACCTGGAGCCGGCGCCGCACCGCTGCCCGAGGGCAGCCGGCGGCCCATGAACTGCTGCGCCTCGGCCTGCTGCTCCATCGCGGCCAGCTTGTCGCGCATGGCGGTCATCTCGACGCGCATCTGCACGATCTCGTCGAGCAGCGCTTCGCGCTCGGCGCGCAGCTTCTCGACGACGGCGTCGTCGGCGCCCTGGAAGGCGCTGGCCGCTTCGGCGGGCCTGGCGCCGAGGAATCCGGTGGCCAGCAGGAGCAGCAGGCCGGCCGTGCCGCTCTGGACCCAGCGGCGGGCGGGCGAACACTGCGTGCTCAGTCGGGCGTCTCGAGAGACGAGCATGTCGATCCTCCGGAACAGGTCGGAGCGCGAGCTGAAGATGGCTTGCGCGCCGAGGGGTGGGGCCGCGAGTGTCGGCCAGCGCTCGGCGAGGTCGACCAGGTCACGGGCGTAGGTGGCGCGCTGCGAGAAGGAGGCCGCGAGGTCGTCGGCGAGGAGTTCGCAGGCCAGGCGGTGCTGACGGCGCAGCAGCCAGTAGAGCGGGTGGACCCAGAGCACGGGCAGGGCGAGGGCCAGCAGCAGTTGGCCGAGGCCGTCGCGGCGGCGAGCGTGGGCCAGCTCGTGCAGCAGCACGTGGCGCAGCAGGCGCGCGTCGTCACCGTCGATCAGCGCCGTGGGCAGCACGATCACCGGCGCGCGCCAGCCGGCGCAGAACGGGCCGGGCGCGCGAGGCGACACGACCACCGCCGTCGTGGGGGCGGTGGCGTTCTCGGTGCCGATCAGTTCGGTGACCCACGCGGGAGCGGGGCGCGCGCGGCGGAGCAGGCTCCACAGGCGCGCGGCGCCCAGCAGCAGGAACAGCAGCGCCCCGAGGGAACCCGCGGCGACGGTGCGGGCCAGCCAGGGCTCGAGCACCGCGTCGGTGGTGGCGTCGCCCGGGACGGCGGCGCCCGCGACGCTCGTGTCGGCGCGAGCGGGTGTGGGGGTCGCCGCGGGTGGGGGCCCTGTCCCGGTTCCGGACGCGAGGCGGCGAGCCGTGGATGGAAGCGCTGTCCCGAGTTCCAGGGCCGCGGTCGGTTCCTCGACGGGGGGCGCCGGGCCGACGACGGGCCGACCGCCGACGACGGGCCGACCTCCGACGACGGGCACGACGTCGAGGAGACCAGCCGCTTCGGTGGGAGGCCGCGCCTCGGCGAGCGGTGCGGTCATCGCTCCCGGGAACGCGCGCTCCGGTCCGGCGGGGGACCAGCTCTCGGGCAGGTCCCAGCGCGGCAACGGCAGGCAGGCGAGCACGACCCAGACCAGGGCGCCGAGCACGGTCAGCTCGACGGTGCGCTGCCGGTGCACGGGTTGCTTCGATCCGAACAGGGCCAGCACGCCCGAGCCGAGCAGCGCCGTGGTGCCGATCAGCAGGGTCGCGCCGTGCTCGAGGATCCAGTCGGTCATCGGTCTTCCCCCTGGCCCCCGCGCGGGCGGTCGGCACCGTCGATCAGCGCGCGCAGTCGGTCGAGCTCGGCGGCGGTGGGCTTGCGCAGCGAGAGCGCGCTCTCGACGAGCTGGTCCATCGCGCCGTCGAACACACGGTCGAGCAGGCCGGAGAGCAGCCGGTTGCTGGTGTGGTCGCGCTTGAGGAGCGGCCGGTACACGAAGGTGCGCCCCTCGGTGCGGTGCTCGACCAGCCCCTTGGCCTCCATGGTGCGGAGGAAGGCCTGGATCGTGTTCTGCACGATGGGCAGCTCGTCGCGCAGGGTCTCGTGGACCTGGCGCACGCTGGCCTCGCCGTGATCCCAGAGGACCTTGAGGATCACGAGTTCACGGGCAGTCGGTTCCGGGGGCGGGCCGGCGGTCATGGGGGCTCTCCGTCGCTTGTGCCTATACGCTTAGTTGACTAAGCGTAGTGTGTCAAGCCTGGAGATCTGGAGCGGGCCGGGATCTTCCGGTGCGCTCAGAACAGGGTCGTCTGCCGCGGCGGCTCGTCGCGCTCGTCTCGCGGCAAGGGCGGGACCGGGGCGCCGCGCTCCTCGAGCATGGACTGGAACAGCCGAGCGATGGCCGGGCTGTGATCCTGGTCGGGGCAGTGCGCGAAGAAGACGACGTCGCGCCCCTCGCGCAACCAGGCCGTGACCGCGTCGGCCCAGGGGCGCAGCCAGGGCCGGTTCAGGGGCACGTCGGGGTGGCCGATGAAGCGGGCGAGCAGGTGGCGGCAGGTCGTGCGCCACGGGACCGGCAGTCTCGGCTTGGGATGCGCGGCGCCTGCGTTGGGTGCCCCGGGGCCGTCATGCACCGGGCGTGCGTCGAGCAGGACGCGGCCGGCGTCGTGGCCGGCGAGGAGCGCCGCCAGCCGGCGAGACGGCGCCGGCGCGAACCAGTCCGGGTGGCGCACCTCGACGTGCACCGGCGGGCCCGCCTTCGGCCAGCCGGCGAGGAACGTGGCCAGATCGTCGTGGGACGTCGGCGCGTAGGTGCCCGGCATCTGGATGAACACCGGGCCGAGGTGCGCGCCGAGGGGGGACAGCGCCTCGAGGAAGGCGAGCGCGTCGGGCAGGCGCGGCGCGAGCGGGCCGGCGTGGGTCACGTCCCGGTGCATCTTGGGGCAGAGCAGGAACCGTTCGGGCAGGGCGGCGGCCCAGCGCGCCACCGTGGCCGGCGGCGGGACGGCATAGAAGGTCGTGTTGCCTTCCACCGCCGTGAAGTGACGCGCGTAGGCGGCGAGCATGTCGCGCGACTTCGTGCCGGCCGGCACCAGCGTGCCGATCCAGCCGGGATGCGCCCAGACCGGGCAGCCGATGTGGAAGCGTCCGCTGTGCGTCAGGGCCTGGATCCTGGAGGAAGCGACTCGCGCGGCGGCCGGGTCAGACGTCGCGCAGGCCGAGTTCGGTGCGGATGGCCTGCTCGAGTTCATCGGGCTTGAAGCCGAAGGGACCCTCGCCGCCCTTGAAGGACACGCGGCCGTCCTTGCCGATCAGGTACAGCCGATCGGGGTGCGACTCGTAGGCCGCCTCGACGGCGTTGTCCATGCCGTCGATCAGAGCCGGCATGGGTTCCAGCGCGAGCTTGGCCATGCAGACCGCCGCGGCGTCCTCGCGCTCGGTGAACGTCTCCGGCTCCTCGAGCACCGGCATGCCCTTGCCCAGGATCGGGGAGCGGCTGTCCAGGGCGTGGGCTTCGCGGATGTAGACCACGAAGAACGCGACGTCCTCACCGTACGTGTTCCAGAGTTCCTTCAGCCGACCGGCTGACTGGCGGAAGGGGGGTCACGTATAGGAACCGAAGATCAGGGCGACGGGCTGCTTGCCGGCGAACGAGCTGAGCGTGACGGGCTCGCCGTCGCCGTGAGAGGGCTTCAGCGTGAAGTCCGGGGCGATCTGGCCCACCGCGTTGGGCGCGGTGTCGGCATCGGGCTCCTCGGGCTCGGTGCCGCGCGCGCTGCCGCGACCCGAGGCCTCCGGACGCGGCCCGCCGCGACCGCCGCGTCGCCCGGAGCGGCTCTGTGGGGCGAGCACCCCGTTGTCGTCGGTGTCGAGGGCGTCGAAGTAGGCCAGCAGTTCGGCGCGGGACAGGAGCAGGTCGTCGTCGCGGTCGGCCTCGCCGGCGAGCGCGCCGAAGCGGTCGATCTGCATGCGCTGCATCATCCCGCCCATGCCGGTGTCGTCTTCGACGGTCGCGATGCCGCGGTCGAACTCCTCCGAGGTGAGGCGCTCGTCGCCGTCGGTGTCCAGGGCCGCGAAGCGCGACTCGACCTCGGCGCGCGCGAGGACCTCGCCGTCGTCGTCGTCCTGGAAGTGCATGCGCAGCGTCATCGAGGCCATCATCGAGCCGCTCATCACGCCACCGCCACCGGCCAGGTCCTCCTCGGTGATGGCGCCGCTGCCGTCCTTGTCCAGCCGCGCGAAGGCGTCGTCGCTGCGGTCGTACTCCTCGCGGTCGATGCGGCCGTCGCCGTCGGCGTCGTACTTGTCGCTCAGGAATGGCCAGGGTGTCTCGTAGTCTTCGCCGCGGACGGGCGCGGTCTCCTCGCCCGGCCGATCCGCGTCGGCGCCGGCGCCGGTGTCGGCGTGCTGGGCGAGCCCCGCCGGCCCCAGCAGGACGAGCGCGGGCAGGATCAGGGCGAGGCCGCGCGTGCTCGTGCGGTCGATCTTCGGTCCCAGGATCATCCGGTCTCCTCCTCCGCCTCCGCGAGCAAGGTCTGCCCGGTCCGCCCGGCTCGGCGGACGACCACGGCACCACTGTAGGGCCGCCCGCCGACGCCGTCATGCAGCTTGTCCGCGCAGGGCCCGGAGGGATCCAGGCGAGCCGCCGGGGCCGGCGCTGCTCAGGCGGCGCCCATGCGCAGGTCGGTGCCCACCGCGTCGGCCATGGCCAGGCAGGTCGCGAGGTCCGGATGGCGCAGGATCACGTGCCCGTCGCTGAGCAGCGTCGACTTCCAGTTGCGCCGGTGGGCGCCGATCGGGAGCAGGTCCACGCTGACCACGTGGGAGCCGAAGCGCGAGAGCACCGACGAGAGTCCATGGATGCTCTGGATGCGGCCCTCGCCCTCGGCGCGCTTGAAGATGATGGCCGCGTTGTGCCGCCGCGTGACCGGCTGGCTGAAGCTGCCGTGGCACACCGCCTCGGCCCAGCCCGTGAACAGGTCCATGTCGGTGGCGAAGTTCATGATGTCGATCGAGCGGGCACCGGCGACGCGCGCGCCGATCTCGCAGAACACGGCCTCGCCGTCGGGCTTGCGGAACCATTCCATGTGCGTGAAGCCGCTGCCCATGTCGAGCGCCTTCAGCACCGCGAGCCCCATGGCGTAGCCGCTGGCCAGCTCGGGCGCGTGCACGTCGCGCAGGGCCACGGTCTGCGGCGAGACCCATTGCACCGTGCGCTGCACCAGCGGCCGCGGGCGATACAGGCTCAGGTTGACGAAGACCGGGTGCCCCTCGATGCAGATCGCGTCGAAGGTGAACTCCTCGCCCTCGATGAACTCCTCGACGCTGACCTCCTCGACGTGGGCCACCGCGGCGATGATCTCCTCGAGCTGGGCGGCGTCGTCCACGCGGTAGGTGTCGGCCGAGCCGGCCCCGGCGATGGGCTTGACGATCAGCGGATACTCGACGCGCTCGGCGGCCTCGCGGATCTCGTCCTGGCTGCGGCAGCCGACGTGGTGCGGCGTGCGGACGCCGGCCTCGTCGACCTTGCGCTTCATGAGTTCCTTGTCGCGGAACGGCAGCACGCGCGCCACCGACATGCCGGGCACGCCCAGGGCCTCGCGCAGCTTTGCGGCCAGCACGACCAGGGGCTCCCAGAGCGTCTCCACGCGATCGATGCGCAGTCCCGCGGCGGCGATCTCGTGCCGCACCTGCTCGACGGTGCCCTCCTCGTCCCAAAGCGACGGCACCTGCAGGTATGCCGTGAGCGCCTCGCGCGTGCGCGCGGGCAGCGTGCCCACCGGCGCCTCACCCACGCCGTAGACCTTCGCGCCGACGTTCGCCAGCCCCTCGCTGAAGAAGCACATCTCGTTGGGGAAGCCGGGCGACAGGAAGAGGACGTTCATGACCAGCGGCTCCTAGCCGAGTTGCACCTGCACGATCTGCACCAGGCGGCGCAGGGCTTCCTCCACGACGGCCGTGTCGGGATGGGCGACGATGGCGTAACCCTCGCCCTCGTAGCTCTTCGAGCGCGGCTGCCCGGCCTCGGGCAGCTTGACGTCCACGACGAGTTCACCGAGTTCCGCCTGGGCCTGCTCGATCCCGTGCAGGGCGACGACGCGCCGGCCCGAACCCTGGCCGCGGAAGTAGGCCGCTCCGCACGCGCGCACGCGCTGTGGTGGGGTGAAGGTGTCGTGGATCACGAGCCGCGTCCAGGCCACGTACATGTCCGTGTCGTGGGCGACGCTGAGCAGGCTGGTGATCTGGGCGCCGGGCGGACGCGCGCCGATCTCGGAGATGGCCACCGACCCGTCGGCACGGCGGAACCACTCGCCGTGGACCAGGCCGGTCTGCAGGCCGAGGGCGGACAGCGCCGCGGGGCCGGCCTGTCGGATTGCCGCGTACTCGGGGCCGTCGATGTCCCGCGGCAGCAGCACGATCCACTGGATCCAGTCGTTCTCGGTCACCGTCAGGGGCGACGGCAGGTAGCGGCTCACGCTGTGCCAGACCATGCGGCCATCGACGCAGACCGCGTCGAAGGAGTGTTCCTCGCCGACCACGAACTCCTCGAGCAGCGCGGGCCTGGCGGCGCTGGGCGGAACGGCGGCGAGGATCTCGGTCAGGCGTCCGGCGTCGTCGACGCGGAAGGTGTCCACGGCGCCGGCACCGGCCGGGGGCTTGTAGACCAGCGGAAACCCGACCTGCTGCGCGAAGGCCGCGGCCTCGCCGCGCGACGCGATCAACGCGTGCCGAGCGCAGGGCAGTCCGCTCGCGGAGAGCACGTCCTTCATGCGCGCCTTGTCGCGGAAGTTCCGCGCGGCGTCGACGGAGAGTCCCGGGATGGCCAGGGCCTCGCGCGCCTGGGCCAGCGGGACCTGCATCTGCTCCAGGATGCCGACCAGGCGCTCGACCGGTCCGCCGAGCTGGGCGCCCAGGCCGCGACACGCCTCGGCCAGCTGCGACGCGTCCAACGCGTTGCGCACCTGCCAGTGCCCGGCGAGTCGCTGCCGGATGTCCTCGTCGAAGGCCTCCAGCGGATCACAACTGATCAACGCCAGCCGCGTGTCCGGAAGCGAGAGCGCGGCGCGCAGGAAGCGCAGCGAGGCGGCCAGGCGATAGGGGACGACGAAGGCGGCGCGACGCATGCGGGTGGGGCACGTGAGGACGGGGAGCGCGGAGGATAACCGCTGGGGCCGCGGCGGCTCCAGGGTCGCGGTGACGCGCGCGCGCATGATCCGTAGAGTGGCTGCGCCCGGCCGGTTCCCCACCCCCAAGAATGTCCGTTTCCATGAGACGCCTGCGCCTGCTCTACGCCAGCTCCGAGGTCGCGCCCCTGGCCAAGACCGGCGGCCTGGCCGACGTCAGCGCGGCGCTCGCCGAGGCCCTGCATCAGCGCGGCCACGACGTCCGCCTGATCGTGCCGCTGTACCGGCGCATCCGCGAGGCGGGGCACGAGCTCGTCCCCGTGAAGGGCCTGCAGGACCTCGTCGTCGAACTCGGCGCCCACAGCCACCGCGTGTCGGTCCAGGACGTGAAGCTCCCCGGCCGCGAGCAATCGGCCTGGTGCCTGGACTGCCCCGAGCTCTACGACCGCGACGGGATCTACACCGCCGACGACGACGAGCACCGCCGCTTCGCGCTCCTGACCCGCGCGGCGCTGACCACCTGCCAGGCGTCGAACTGGGCCCCGGACATCGTCCACGCCAACGATTGGCACGTGGCCCTGCTGCCGCTCTACCTCAAGTTGCTCTCGAGCTGGGAGCGGCTCTTCGCGCAGACCCGGACCGTGCTCACGATCCACAACCTCGGCTACCAGGGCGCCTTCTCGTCCGACGTCGTGCACGACCTCGGGCTCGACGATGCCAGGCACCTGCTGCACCAGGAGGACATGGCCGCCGGCTGGATCAGCTTCCTCAAGACCGGCCTGCTCTACGCGGACGTGATCACCACCGTCAGCAAGACCTATGCGCGCGAGATCCAGACCAGGGAACACGGCATGGGCCTGCACGAGATGCTGAAGGGCCGGGCCGAGTCGCTGGTGGGCATCGTCAACGGCATCGATTCCGCGGAGTGGAGCCCGGAGCGCGACACGCTGATCCCGCGCCGCTTCTCGGTGGACACGCTGAAGGACAAGCGCGTGAACAAGACCGCCCTGCTCAAGAGCCTGGGCCTGCCCGCCGCGGGACGACAGCCGGGCGGCCGGGGCGTGCCGGTCTTCGGCATCGTCTCGCGCCTGGTCTACCAGAAGGGCTTCGAGCTGCTGTTCGAGCCCCTGCGCGAGATGCTCCGTCATCACGACGTGCGCCTGGTCGTGCTGGGCAGCGGTCAGCCCGACCTGGAGCGGTCCTTCGCCCTGCTGCAGCGGGACTTCCCGGGCCGGGTCTGTTTCTACAAGGGCTACAGCAACGCACTCGCGCATCTGATCGAGGCCGGCGCGGACTTCTTCCTGATGCCGAGCCGCTACGAGCCCTGCGGCCTGAACCAGATGTACAGCCTGGCCTACGGCACGGTGCCGATCGTGCGCAGGACCGGCGGGCTGGCGGACACGGTGCAGCTCTACGACCCCGGGACCGGGGAGGGCACGGGGATCGTCTTCGACGACTTCGACGTCGATGCGATCCGGCGCGCGCTGGCCTTCGCGCTGGAGCTGTATCACGAGGGCCCGGCCTGGCGTCGCGTGCAGCGCAACGGCATGTCCCAGGACTTCTCCTGGGAGCGGCAGGCGGGGCGCTACGAGGAGCTGTACCATCAGCTGCTCGAGCGCTGAGGGGGAGCGCCCGCGTGAGGGATCGGCCCCCTGACCCGGAGTCCCGTGATGCACGTCGTCTTCGTCGAGCCGGCCTTCCCCTCCAACCAGCGTGAGTTCCCGCGCGCGCTGAAGACCGTCGGCGCCCGGGTCACCGGCATCGGGGAAGCGCCGGTGGACGCGCTGGACTCCGAGCTGAGGTCCTGGCTCGACGACTACGTGCAGGTCCGCTCGGTGGTGCACGAGCCGTCCCTGCTCGGAGCCGTGCGCCACGTGCAGGGCAAGGGCTGGGTGGATCGGCTCGAGGCCACGGTCGAGGCCCACATCATGCCCACGGCCAAGGTGCGCGAGGCCTGCGGCATCCCCGGCACGAGCGTGCGCACCGCGTTCCTGTGCCGCGACAAGCCGGCCATGAAGCAGGTGCTGCGCGATGCGGACGTGCCCTGCGCGGCGTCGACCGGGGCCGACCACCCCGACCTGGTGCGCAAGTTCGCGCAGGACGTCGGCTACCCGCTGATCCTCAAGCCGCCGGACGGCGCCGGCGCCGCGGGCACCCTGCGCGTCGACGACGACGAGGAACTCGAGGCCGCGATCCTCGAGACCGGCGTGGCCCACGGGACCCCCGTCGCCGTGGAGGAGTTCGTCGAGGGGCACGAGGCCTTCTACGACACGCTCACCTGCAAGGGGCAGGTCATCCACGAGTGGATCAGCCACTACTACCCGGTGGTGCTCCACGCCATGCGCACGCGCTGGATCTCACCGCAGATCGTGACCACCAACCGCGTGGAGTCCTCCAGCTACGACGAGGTCAAGCGGCTGGGCAAGCGGGTCATCGACGTGCTCGGCATCGAGACCTCGGCCACGCACATGGAGTGGTTCTACGGACCGAAAGGCCTGCGCTTCAGCGAGATCGGGTGTCGTCCGCCGGGCATCGGCGCCTGGGACCTGTACAGCGCCGGCAACGACATGGACCTGTACGTCGAGTGGGCGCAGCTGATCGTGCACGGGCGTCCGGCGCAGAGGCCCTCGCGCCGCTTCGCGGCCGGGATGATCAACCTGCGGCCCGATCGGGACGGGACCATCACCGGATACGACGGCGTCGAGTCGCTGCACGAGGACCTCGGCGACTTCATCATCGACAGCCACTTCCCGCCACCGGGCAGCCCGACCCAGTCGGTCGCGGCCGGCTACAAGGCCAACGCCTGGGTGCGCATGCGGCACCCGGACTACGACGGGTTGCGCGAGCTGCTCGACCTGGTCGGCCAGCGCGTGAAGGTGCACGCCGGCTAGGGGCGCGCGCGAGGTCCGTCAGGCCCCGAGGGAGCCGAGTCGCGACAGGCCGCGGCGCAGGTGCCGCAGGGCCGAGCCGGCGGAGATCGAAGCGGGGAGGCTACCGAGCAGGATCGAGAGTCCGCCCGGGCTGCTGCTGGGCGCCGGTCGCCCGACCGTGCGCGCGCACTTCTCGTAGTGGCGCACGGTGAAGAGCCACAGGAGCATGGCCGAGGCACGCGTCAGGCTCGGTGAGCGCAGCGCGAGCCCGTCCACGAAGCGCGGATAGGCGCAAGCGAGCGAGCGCGCGCGATCGAGCAGGCCGGTGCGCACCTCGCGCACCCTCTCGGTGAGCTCGGTGTCGCCTGCCGTCGCACGGCCGAGGGCCGCGGCGAGCCGGGGGTGGTACGCCTTGCCCGACACCAGGTCCTTCTCGATGTCCCGTGTGATGTTGGCCAGCTGGATGAACTCACCCGAGTCCAGCGCGTCACGTCGCAGGGCCTCGGGGAGGTCGGGTTGGCCCAGGGCGAGTTGTCGGTGCAGCCGCGCGCAGAACACGATCGGGTTGCCGAGCACGGCTTGGCAGTAGCGCGAGAGTTGCGCGCCGTCGGTCAGGACGCCGTGCTGGTCGGCGAAGGTCGACGTGGCCCAGCGCATGCCCTCGGCCATGTCGCGGACGAGGTCACGCACGATGGCGCGGAGCTCCGGGGCCAGGCCGAGGTAGACCTGATCGACCCGGTCGATCCGGTTGGCCAGCAGGACGTGGGCCGCGTCGCGGGGATCGACGGCGCAGGCGGGATCGACCTTCGGCGCCGGGGCGAGGGGGGCGGTCTCGGCGCCGGCCTCGGCGCGGGCCTCGGCGTCATCGAGGCGCGCGGTGAAGGCGGCCAGGGCCGCGTCCCGAGCGGGCGGGTCGGGCAGCAGGTCCTCGAAGGTGTCGAGGGTCCGGCAGTACAGGTACCCCACGGCCGCGGGCAGCGCCATCGCCCGCGGCAGCATCAGGATGCTGGCCGAGAACGTCCTCGCGGCATGGGGCAGGATGGCCCAGAGGAACCGCTCGCCGTCCTCGATCCGGTCCAGGGCGGCCAGGTCCGGGTGGTCGCGGTCCACGCGCAGGTCGCGCACCAGCAGCACGGGCCGCAGCAGGAAGAAGGGGAGCAGGCCGCGCGAGGTCATGGGGCCCGGGATTGTACGGCAGCGACACGCGGGTTCCCTTCGTCGACCGCGTCCCCGACAATGGGGCAGCGACGCTCCAGATCGGAGCCGTCGCCAGCCGATCTAGCTCGCATCCGTGGATTCCCATCGATGACCGGCATCACGCTCGTGCTCGGAGGAGGAGGCTTCAAGGGCCTCGCCCATCTGGGGGTGCTCTGCGCCCTGGAGGAAGCCGGCGTGCCGGTGGAGCGCGTCGTCGGATCCAGTGCCGGGGCGCTCATCGGGGCCTGCTACTGCGGCCACGACTCCGCGGCGGCCGCCCACGAGCTGGTCATGTCCTTCGTGGGCTCCGAGGCCTTCCAGAAGCACAGCTTCGAGGGTCTCCCCGGAGCCGGCGCCGTGGGCGGAGGGTCGCTGGTGAGTCGCATCCTGACCGGCATCAAGCGCCAGGTGGCCATGGAGCGCATGTACCGCCGCTCCTCGGCCTTCGGGGGCGCGGCGCTCCGGTTCATCGTCCGGTCGCTGGTTCCCAAGGGGGATGTGCAGGATCTGGGAATCCCCCTGGCGATCTGTGCCCTGGACCTGGTGCGCGGCGAGGAAGTGCTGATCACCCGGGGCAACCTGGCCTCGGCCGTGGTAGCCAGCTCGTCGGTGCCGGGGTACTTCCCGGCCGTGGAGCGGGATGGCACCCTGCTCTGCGACCCCGGCATCGTGAACAACCTGCCGACCCTGCTCGCCCGCAGCCTGGGCGCGAGCGCGGTCGTCGCCGTGGACCTCTCGGCGGGGCTCGCGCCCGTGAACCAGGCTCCGCTCGAGATGGTCGGCATCGACGTGCTGTTCAGGGCCCAGGACGTGACCACGCGCCTGGCCAACCGCCGCTACGCGCGCCACGCCGACGTGGTGATCGCGCCCGAACTCGGGGGCCGGAGCTGGCTCGACGCCAGCGATCCCGCCTGGACCGTGGCCGCCGGCCACGAGGCCACCGAACGGGTCATGCCCAGCGTGAAGCGTCTGCTCGAGGGCACCGAGCGCGCGGCGGGCTAGGAGCAGCGCAGCTCCCGGAATGCAGAGAGCCCCCCCGACCTCGCGGCCGGGGGGGCTCTCTTGGCTCGTCGTCAGACCGGAGTCAGCCGACTTGCCCCATCATCACAACCCCATCGATCAGTCGAAGATGATGTGGTTGGTGCGGTTGGAAACGCCACCCAGGAAGTTGAAGCCCGTGGCGGCCGCACCCTGCGCACCCTTGACCTCAGACGTACCGATGTTCAGCGCCGCACCAAGACCGATGGTCGAGGGGCAGATGCCGAGGCCGAGGCCACCGGTCGGGAACTGGGTCGAACCACCCTGCATCGCCGGGACGCCGAACGCGCCCGTGGCGAAGCCACCCGGATCGGGGCAGC
>JAJDER010000048.1 GCA_029259725.1 Planctomycetota bacterium
GGCCGTCGTGTCGCCCTCGTAGTCGGGGTTGGTGGCCACGACGACCTCGGTGATGCCCCCGGCCTCGAGACGTTGGATCAGGCTTCCGACGGTGAGGTCGTCCGCCTCGAGCCCCTCGGTCGGATTGATGTGCCCGAGCAGGACGTGATAGAGACCGCGCCAGCCGGCGTCCTCGAAGGCGACCACATCCCGCGGCTGCTCGACGACCAGCAGGCGGTGGCGATCACGCCCCTCGTCGGCGCAGATCGGACAGGGATCCGACTCGGACAGGTTGTGGCAGCTCGAGCAGGCCATCACGCTCGCCTGCAGAGCCACGAGGGACGCCGCGAGTTCCGTGACCTCCGCGGCCGGCGCGCGGAGCAGGTAGAAGGCATGCCTCTCGGCCGTGCGCGAACCCACGCCCGGCAGGGTCTTGAAGGCCTCGATCAGGCGGACGAGCGACGGCGGGTAGGCCACGTTGGGGGGACTCGGATCAGAACTCGGGGAGCTTCAGGCCGCCGGTCAGGGAGGCGCGCTGCTCCTCGCGGAAGAGGCGACTGGCGGTCGTTGCCGCCGACAGGGCAGCCAGGCAGGTGCGCGCGACGAGTTCGGCATCGCCGCTGGTCGCGAGGTCATCGGACAGCACGAGTTCCACCACGTCACCCTGGCCGTTGACCTTGGCGTGCACGCGGCCATCCTCGGAAACACCCTCACTGACGTGCGCGGCGAGGCGCTCATCGATCTCGGCGAGGGCCTTCTCGAGGTTCTTGGCCTGCTCCAGCAGGTGGCGCATGTCCATCGCGGTCTCCGGGCGCGAGTCGCGCCGCCGTCGCGCACCATGGTGCCGCAGATCGGGCCCCCACACCACCGACAGACCCGAGCCGGGGATCGGCGATCGCCGAGGCTCCTTGCCGCTGCGGGGCCGCGGGCTGGCGTCAGCCGTCGATGCGCTGCGCCCCGGGCCAGTCGTCCAGGATGTGCCGATGGAGGTCCGTGGGCGCCGCGTCGCCGCCCGCAGGGGGAGCGCCACCCGCATCGGCGTCCGCGCTTCGAGCGTCACCGGGCCCCGAGCCCGGGTCAGCACGGTGCGGACCGCCACGGCCGTCATCGGCGGGCTCCTCGACCACGATGGACAGGGGCCGACCGGCGATCTCTCGCGCGAGCTGCTCGAGCCGCTTGTTCTGCGCCGCCTCGCCCGGGTCGAACAGGGCGACCGCCGACCGGCCGGCGCGGCGCAACAGGACGGAGTCCCCCACGACGCGTACGTCCCACGACTGCAGTTCCAGGCGCAACGAGCGCGAGCGCGCCCCGAGCGCCGCCACCAATCGCTCCGCGATCTCCCCCTCATGGGGCGGCGGTGCCGGTGCAGGTGCAGGTGCAGGTGCGGGTGCAGGTGCGGGCGCAGCCGCAGGCGCGGGCGACGGGCGAGCGCTGGGCGCCGCGGGCGCCACCCGCCCCGCCGTGCCGCCGGTGGCCGGGGCGACCGGAACCGCGGGTGCAGCTCGCCCCGCCAAGAGATCCGTCACCGGCTGGAGCATCGGCAGGCGAGCCAGGGTCAGGACCGCCATCTCCACCACGAGCCGGCCATCATGCTGCTGCCGCAAGCGACGCGTCGCCTCGACGAGCACGTCGAGCATCGCCACCACCTGATCGACGTTCGTTCGCTGCGCGAGTTGCGCCAGGCCGCGGCGCTCCTCGTCGGTGCGGTCGGCGGCCTCGCCTCCGGCGACGGTGACGAGCAGTCCCTCGAGCGACTCGCTCAGCTGGCTGAGCAGGTCACCGCCACGCACGCCCTTCTCGAAGGCCACGCTGGTGCACTCCAGCACGCCGTGGGTATCTCCCTCCAACGCGGCTCCCACGAGCCCACCGAGCAGCTCGGGGCCGAGGCTGCCCGTGAGCCGTTCGAAGTCCTCCACCGTCGGGCTGCCGTCGCCATAGGTGATCAGCTGGTCGAGCAGCGAGAGGGCGTCGCGCATCCCGCCGCGCGCGTGCCGGGCGACGCGCTGCAGCAGAGCCGGCGGCGCCATGACCTGGTCGGCCTCACAGATCTGGGCCAGCCGCTCCGCGATCTCGCCCGCCGAGAGCCGGCGGAAGTCGAAGATCTGGCAGCGCGAACGGATCGTCTCGGGAACCTTCAGCGGCTCGGTGGTGGCCAGGATGAACTTGGCGTGATCCGGCGGCTCCTCGAGGGTCTTGAGCAGGGCGTTGAACGCCGCCGTGCTCAGCATGTGCACCTCGTCCACGATGTAGAGGCGGTAGCGCGCTTCGACCGGGCGGAAGCGCAGGTTCTCGATCAGGTCGCGCACGTTCTCGACCCGGTTGTGCGAGGCCCCGTCGATCTCGACCACGTCCATGCAGTCGCCCGACTCATCGATGGCCTTGCAAACCCGGCAGCTGCCGCACGGCACGCCCTGATCGTTCTCCAGGCAGTTGAAGGCCTTGGCCAGGATGCGAGCCATCGACGTCTTGCCCACGCCGCGCGGCCCGCAGAACAAGTAGGCGTGGCCGGCCCGCCCGTTGCGGATCGCGCTCTCGAGCACTCGCGAGGTGTCGGATTGCCCGACGACGTCGGCGAAGACGCGCGGGCGAAAGCGAGTGGCGAGCACCGTGTAGCCGGTCATGCACCCGAGCCTACGGCATCGCCGGGCAAGCCGTCGAGGCGGCGGAGCGAGTCGGGTGGCACGCCTTCGCGGAGGCTCACGCCACGCCTCGCTTGCCACCGGGCGCGACTCGCGAGGGCCACGCTGTCAGAGGGACCGGGAACACAACAGGGACATCGCTTAGGGCTGCTCCCGTCAGGGTCTGACCCGGTTCGCGCGCCGTGCTCGCCCCCGGCCCCGCTGTCAGCGCGGCCCGGCGAAGCGGGACATCGGAACGATTCTCGTGCCGGCTGTCCAGCATTGGCGGAGAGGGTGGGATTCGAACCCACGGACCAGGCGAAACCTGGTCAACGGTTTTCGAGACCGCCGCAATCGTCCACTCTGCCACCTCTCCGGTGGTCCGTCCTCGGACGAGCGCAAGACCATGCCGCGCGAGGGGGCGTTCGATCAAGCCTGCAGGTCCCGGAGAACGCGAGGAATGGCGGAGAGAGTGGGATTCGAACCCACGGTACCCTTGCGGGTACACTTGCTTTCCAAGCAAGCACAATCGGCCACTCTGTCACCTCTCCGCGGCCTGGCAGCTGCCGATCTCGGCTGCTCGCGGGATGATAGGAGATGGACTCGCCGGACGACAGACCCTCCCCGGCTTGTCAGCCGCGGTCGGACCCGCCCGGTCGACGCTCCCGGAAGAATGCGCGCAGGAGTTCGGCGCACTCGGCGCCCCTCGAGCCCGGGAGCAACCCGACGCGGTGATTGAGCCGCTCGTCGCGGACCACGTTGCGAAGCGAGCCGCAGGCCCCCGTCTTGGGGTCGGGCGCACCGAACACGAGCCAGTCGACGCGGGCCAGGACGATCGCGCCGGCGCACATGGCGCAGGGCTCGAGCGTCGAGACGAGCAGGCTGCCCTCCGGCAAGCGCGGGGCGCCCACCCGCGCACAGGCCTCGGTCACGGCCAGCCGCTCGGCGTGGGCCGTGGGGTCGGAGCGGGACAGGATCTCGTTTCGGCTGCGGGCCAGGACAGCCCCGTCGAGGCCGAGGATCACGGCGCCCACCGGCACTTCCCCCGCGAGGGACGCGACGCGGGCCTCGGCCAGGGCCCACTCCATGGCCCGTTCCCGCAGCGTCTCGTCGGGAGGGATTCCGGGGCTCATGCTCGGGACCGCCCCTCGGCCGCGCGTGCCGATCCGGGCGCCGGGCTCATCCGCCCGCGGCGCCCCGGGGCCGGGGAAAGGAATGGTACGCCCAGGAGGGCTCGAACCCCCAACCTTCGGTTCCGTAGACCGACGCTCTATCCAATTGAGCTATGGGCGCACGCGGTGGCAAGGGGCCGAAAGAAACAATGTTGGGCCCTCGCTGTCAACGGGCGGCATGACAGGAACCGACAGAATGCCGGGACGGATCGGCCTGCAAGGGCACTCGAAGGGCTTCGGCGAGATTTTTTTTTGCTCCCCTTCAGGTCCCCCGCGATCCGGACGACAGCCTACGCCCTGCGTCGCCGTGCGCACGACACCGGCGGTTGCAACCCGAGACCCGCGCTTGATCTGGCCCTTGTTTTCCCGAGGTTTCTGGCACGGCGCCACTCGAGGAGTCCGCACGCGCAGCGCACCGGCGCGTGCGTCGTGCACTCGTCGCGACGTTCGTCGTCGAGCGTGAAACGCCTGCTGCACGCGCGGTCGCGACGCGATTGCCCCTTCATTCGATTCTCAATTCGCCGATATGGCGGATAGATGGGGTTGTGTGTGCCCCACATCCTTTGCAAGGGAGAACGGTCAAAATGGCGAAGCGTAAGGCCACGAAACGGAAGGCCACGAAGAAGAAGGCGACGAGGAAGAAGGCGACCAAGCGCAAGGCGACCAAGCGCAAGGCCACCAAGAAGAAGGCCACCAAGCGCAAGGCCACCAAGAAGAAGGCCAAGCGCAAGGCGACCAAGCGCAAGGCCACGAAGAGGAAGGCCACCAAGCGCAAGGCCACCAAGCGCAAGGCCACCAAGCGCAAGGCCACGAAGCGCAAGGCCACGAAGCGCAAGGCCACGAAGCGCAAGGCCACGAAGAAGAAGGCCACCAAGCGCAAGGCCACCAAGAAGAAGGCCAAGCGCAAGGCAACGAAGAAGAAGGCGACCAAGCGCAAGGCCACCAAGAAGAAGGCCACCAAGCGCAAGGCAACGACTCGCCGTCGTCGCTGATCTCACGGCTCGTTCGTGAACAGGCGGGCGCTCCCGGAATCCGGGGGCGCCCGCCTCGCTTCGGGAGGGCAGCCGGCCTCCAGGCCGAGACCGACGAATGGGGATCGTGCCCCGCCGATCACGCCACCGAGGGCGGGCCGGGAAGGGCGTCCAGCAGGTCCGGCGTGAGTTCGATCAGCGAGCCCAGCACGGCCGCCGCCCCCTCGAGACGGTGTCTGACGCCCTCGTCCCCCGCAGGCGGAACGGCCACGGCGACCATGCGCGCGGCCCGCGCCGCGGTCACCCCGAGCACCGCGTCCTCGACGACCACGCACCGCGCCGGAGCGACGTCGAGCCGATGGGCCGCCTCGAGGAACAGGTCCGGCGCGGGCTTCCCGTGCGCGACGTCGTCGATGGACACCGTCGCTTCGAACACCCGCCCCAGGCCGAGGCGCCCCACGACCGTGTCGACCTGGGCTCGCGTCGCCGAGGAGGCCAGGGCGATGCGCCGTCCATCGCCCCGAAGCAGCAACAGGCACGCGTGAACGCCCTCCATGGGCAGCACGGGCTCACGCGCGAGGCGCTCGAGGTAGGCCGCCTGCCGTTCGCGACTGAGTGTCTCCGGATCGTCCCGAAGGCCCAGGTGCAGGACCACGTCGGCGAAGAAGGCGACCTCGTCCATGCCCGTCCGCGCCCAGTAGAAGGCCTCGTCTAGTCGGGCCCCACGGCGCGCCAGGACGACCTGCGTGGTGGCCAGGTGGGCCGGCTCGCTGTCGACGAGCACCCCGTCCATATCGAAGAGGACCGCGTCGAACATCGGGGCTCTCCAAACCGAAGACGAGCGGGGGAAACGAACGGCGCGTTCTACCCGCTGCGATGCGGAGGCGTCCACAACGCGGGATCGCGGCGGCCGGTGAGGCCGCTTGCCCCTTGTCTCAGCCCCGGTTCCCACCTACAAACGTGAGCCAACGTCCTGCTTCCCCTCCGGAATCCGGCTGCATGAGCACGACCGATTACGCGCCGCAAGAGCGGGAGCAGTGGGGCTCTCGTCTCGGCCTGATCCTCGCGATGGCCGGCAACGCGGTGGGTCTGGGCAACTTCCTGCGCTTCCCCAACCAGGCGGTCCAGAACGGCGGCGGGTCGTTCATGGTGGCGTACTTCATCAGCCTGGTGCTGCTCGGCATCCCGCTGATGTGGATGGAGTGGGGCATCGGCCGGCGCGGCGGCACCTTCGGGCACTCCACGGCTCCGGGCATGTTCCAGAGCCTGACCAAGGCCAGGCTGGTGCGCTACCTCGGCGCGATCGGCGTGGTCATGCCGCTGTTGATCGTCATCTACTACGTCTACATCGAATCGTGGACGCTCGGCTACGCAGTCAGCGCCATCGGCGGCTCGCTGGGCGAGGCAGCCCTGGCCGGTGAGGGCAGCGGCTTCTTCGCGGACTACCTCGGGGACGGCGCACAGTTGGGCTTCCTGGGGAACGAGACCTGGCAGGGTTCGAACCAGGCGATCGTGTTCTTCGTGATCACGATGGCCGTGAACCTCTGGGTGCTCTCACGCGGGCTCAGCAAGGGCATCGAGATCATCGCGAAGATCGGCATGCCGGTGCTGGTGCTGTGCGCCGTCGCGCTCGTCGCGCGCGTGCTGACCCTTCCTGATCAGGGCGGGCGCAGCGTCATCGACGGCCTGGGCATCTACTGGGTGCCGGACTGGAGCCGGCTGTTCAGCTCGGGCGCCGAGGTGATCTGGCTGGCCGCCGCGGGTCAGATCTTCTTCACGCTCTCGGTGGGCTCGGGCGCCATCAACACCTACGCCTCCTACCTCTCCAACGACGACGACATCGCCCTCACCGGGCTCGCGACGGTGTCGACCAACGAGTTCTGCGAGGTCGTGCTGGGCGGCACCCTGGCGATCCCCGCGGCCTACCTGTTCATGGGCATCGGCGAGGTGGAAGCCGCCAGCGCCAGCAACATGGGCCTCGCGTTCGTGACCATGCCCCAGGTGTTCGCCAACACGCCGCTCCTGGGGGCCGATCCCGGCGCGTCGAGCGTCGCCGTCTTCGGCACGCTCTGGTTCGGCCTCCTGTTCGTCGCCGGCATCACCTCGTCGCTGGCGCTCTCCCAGCCGACCATGGCGTTCCTGCAGGGTTCCATGGGACTGTCGCGACGCAAGGCGGCCCTGGTCGTCGGAGGGCTCATCGCCATCTGCGTGGGCCCGGTGATCGTCATCCCCGGCGTGCTGGACGAGATCGACTACTGGGCCGGGACCTTCGGTCTGGTGCTGTTCTCCACCATCGAGGTGATCCTGTTCATGTGGGTCTTCGGGGCCGATCGGGCCTGGGCCGAGATCCACAAGGGCAGCGACATCCAGATCCCCAGGATCTTCAAGTTCATCATGACCTGGGTCACCCCGCTGGTGCTGCTGGCGATGCTCATCGCGTGGGGTGCGCAGCAGGCCTGGCCGATCCTGACCTTCGAGAACTCGCCCGGCGGCGGCGCCTACGATGACGCCGGCCGCACCGGAGCCGTCGTGGGTCGCACGATCATGCTGGGCATGTTCCTGCTGTTCGTGAGCCTGGTCTTCGTGGCCGCGCGCCGCGGCAACTACGACAAGGTCCACCAGGGAGAGGCGGCATGACCACCCTCATCACGATGGCAACCCTGGCGCTCCTGGCCCCCGAGTTGCCCGAGCCGGAGATGGTCACCTCGGGCTGGATCTTCATGGGCTGCGGCTGGTTGTTCGTATCCGGCCTCGCGATCTGGTGTTTCAGGCGCGTGCTGGGCGGCGGCCCCGACGCGTGACCGAGGGTGACGAGGCGCGCCGTCGCCTCGTGTCACGGGCTCGCGAGGAACTGCCCCGCCCGGGCGACCCGCGGCGGCTGATCGAGGATCTGCGCGACCTGGGAGCCGAGGGGCCCGAGGCGTTGGAGGTGCTGTCGCGCACGATCCTGGCATGGCAACAGCTGCGCGACCTCCGTCTGGAACAACTCTGGCAGGGCGGCTACGGCTGGTTCCTCGCGCGCAACGTGATGATCATCGGCTTGCTGGTGCTGGTCGTTACCCTCGTCTACCGCCCGCCGATGTCCTTCGTGCAGGGCGTGCTGATCGGCACCGGCGCCTACTACCTGGTCGTGCTGGCGCTCTCGCCCCTGCGGCTACGTCGCCACGGCGCGCGGCGGCGCGGCATCGAGCAGTCCTACGGTGAGGACCTGGGCGCCTACCTGGACTCGCTGGAGACCGGCAAGCGCGACTGAGGGCACCGCCACGCCGAGAGCCGCGGCGTCGATCGACCTCAGGCCGCCGGCGCCTGACTGTCCCCGAGCACCTCGCCGTACTCACGCGTCACTTCGCCGCCGACGCAAGAGAGCAGCAGCGCGCGATTCTCCAGCCGGGTGTGCATGCGCACGGGCCGCTGCCACAGGGAGCCGAGCGTGCGCAGCGTCTCCTCGGCCTGGTCGATCTGCAACTCGGTGCCGCTCCAGCAGTGCTCGAGTTCCAGGTCACCGGGGCCACGACCGAGTCGCCGCACGACCGGCTGGCCGCCGTTGGTGAGCCCGATCAAGGCGGCCTCCCGGGACTGCGCGCACTCCCCCGAGGTCCAGCCCATGCCATGCTCGCGGCAGAACTCCTCGTCGACGAAGTTGTCGACGAAGGTCAGGTCGTTGTGCACGGCGCGCACCTCGAACACCTTGGCCAGGCCCGCGGCGCCCCCGCCGTGCCGACGCTCGATCCAACGGAACAGCTCGATGCCGAGCTTGTAGGGGTTCTTGGGGCCATCGTCGCCGCCCATCGCGCCGCTGTGCTGGTCGGCGTAATCGACCACCTCGGCGTCGCGCAGCAGCACATCGGTCATGAGACGGCTGTGCCAGAACGAAGCCCAGCCCTCGTTCATGATCTTGGTGAGCATCTGCGGCGCGAAGTAGTAGGCCTCGTCGCGCAGGATGGCGAGGGCTTCCTGCTGCCACTCGGCCAAGGGCGCGTCGGTCAGCAGGTGCCCCAGCAGATCGCGCGGCGTGGCTCCCGCATCCAGCAGCGGCGCGTTCCCGGGGACACCCTTGGCACGCGCCAGCGCTCCCGGATCGATCAGGTTGTCGAGCGAATGGATCCGGTCCAGGAAGGTCTCGACGGCCTCATGGCCGAAGCGATCACCCAGCGTGCGCAGGCGTGCCCCGTGGCTGGCCATGGTCTCGAGCATGTCCGGCTCGGTGTGCGCGAACCACGCGTTCGCGGCGAAGAAGTCCGCGTGCCCGCAGACGTGCGCCATGACCAGCTTCTGTTCGAGCATCGAGTTCTGGCGCAACAGGTAGGCGACGACCGGCCGCGTGTTGATGACCAGCTCGTAGATCTTCTGCAGCCCGTACTCGTGCCCCTTCAGCAGGCGGTCGTACTCCATGCCGAAGCGC
>JAJDER010000049.1 GCA_029259725.1 Planctomycetota bacterium
GCGGCGGAACTCGCCCTGCCGAGCGCGCCAACCGTCGAGCGCCTCGAGCAGTCCGGGGCGGAGTGCGGGGTCGATGTCCTCCGCGAGCCGGGCGCCGATGCGGGCCATGGCGTCGTCGGCCATCCGGAGTCGCTGGGCCCAGACGGCCTCGTCGGTCCGCAGGCGTTCGATCTCTCGCGGGCCCTCCGAGGCGTCGGTGAGCTGGCGGATCACGGGACGCAGCAGGCTCTCGAGTTCGGCCTGGAGGTTGAGCGGCTGATCGGTGGGCTCCTCGACCTCGGCGACGTCGACGCCCGAACTGAGCGAGGCGAACTTGCGGGTGAGCGCGTCGATCTCGAGCTGCAGCTGGTAGGCCTGCTGGAGCTGGCGCGCGCGCTCGTCGGTGTCCTCGTTGGCCAGGGCGCTGGCGCGCTTCCGGTCGACTTCGGCCTGGCGCGCCTCCCGGGCCTGGAGCAACGAGAGCAGCGCGTCGCTGTCCGTGAGGAGCAGCTCGACGTCCGCACCGGGAGCGTCGCTCGAGCTGCCGGGAGTCGGGTCGTCGGCGAGGAACGCGGGATCCTGCGCTTCGAGTCCCGGGGCGGCCGGCGCACCCCCCGGTGTCTCCTGGCCGTGGGCGCTGGACCCGATGCCGAGGGACGGTAGGGCGAGCAGGGCGAGCAGGAACGCGCGCGGGAGGGCCTGCTGGGTGTGAGCGGGGCGTATCATGGCGGAGGCTCCGGGTGGGCGGCGGCGCGCAGCATAAGCAGCCGGGCTCTCGCGTGGGCAGGGCGGATCACGACAGGCCCGGGACCTCCCAGCCACGGCGATAGGTCGCTGCCAGCAGCGGGTTGGCCGAAGGGCGCCCGGGGAAGCGCAGGTCGGGGCCATCCCAGACGAGGGTCTCGCCTGGGAACTCCAGCGCCACGTTGCCCAGCAGGGCGATCTCGGTCAGCGGCCCGGCGTAGGAGAACGGCGCGCGCGCCTCCTCGCGTCCCAGGCAGGCGTTCACGAAGTTGTGCCAGTGGTTGATCGGTTCGAGCTCGGGCAGGGTCAGCTCGACCTCGCCGTCGCGCGTCAACAGCCGGCAGTCCTCGTAGGGGCTGACCAGCAGCGCGGCCTCCTCGGCGACGAACAGGCATGCGTTGGAGTACACGTCGTCGCCCGCCTTGAACTCGGCCAGGAGTTCCTCGGGCTTGCGCTTGCCGTCGTACCAGGTGACCTCGACGCCGTCGTCGTGGCAGTGATCGTTTCCGGCGTCGAATTCGTAGCGCACCACGGACCACTCGGGGAAGCTCTCCTCGTTCGGCTTCGGGCCGGACGAGAGCACCGTGTTCGCGTGACCGAGACCCAGGAACCACGGCACGGGGTCCATCAGGGGGCAGGCCATGTCGCCCTGCGCGCCGGTCCCGAAGTCCTTGCGTCCGCGCCAGCGGAAGGCGTGGTACTCGTCCGTCTTGTAGGGGCGCTGGGGCGCCACGCCGAGCCAGCTGTCCCAGTTGAGCGTGGCCGGGACCGGGTCGCTGCCCTCGGGCCGGCCCACGCCCTGGGGCCACCAGCCGGCGGGGCGATCGGTCCAGACGTGCGCCTCGGACACGGGGCCGATGATGCCGTGGCTGAAGACGGCGTGCGCCCGGCGGAAGGGGAAGTTGGACTTGTTCTGGATGCCCATCTGCGTGACCAGCCGGAAGGCCTCGGCGGCCTCGGCCAGCCGCCTCGCCTCGAACACGTTGTGGGTCAGCGGCTTCTGTCCGTACACGTGCAGCCCCAGCGCCATGGCCGACATCATCGCCGGCGCGTGCATGTGGTCGGGAACGGAGACATGCACCGAGTCGAGGTTGTCGGACTCGTTCGCGAGCATCACGCGCCAGTCGACGTAGGTGCGGGCGCGGGGGTGCAGCTTGGCGGCGCTGTCGAGCCGGTGCCGATCGACGTCGCACAGGGCCACGATCTCGACGTCCGGGTGCGACGCGATCTCCTTGAGGTCGTGCTCGCCCATCCCGCCCACGCCGAGACCCGCATGGCGCAGCTTGCCGGTCGCGTAGTGGCGCGGCGCCGCGCACCCCGTGAGCAGCGAGGGAGCCAGGGCCAGCGAGGCGCCCGCGACGGCGGCTCCCCTGAGGAAGGTGCGGCGGTCGGGCGAGGTGGCCATCGTCGGCTCCGGTCCAGGAAAACGAAGCGGCGATTCTAGCGGGCTCGGCGGCTCAGGCGCAGTGAGGAACCCACCCTCACCCGACCCGGTGCGCGGGGCGCT
Organism: Planctomycetota bacterium; assembly: GCA_029259725.1. Lineage (GTDB taxonomy): Bacteria > Planctomycetota > B15-G4 > B15-G4 > B15-G4 > JAJDER01. The sequence goes on from JAJDER010000049.1 coordinate 2,231, forward strand.
GCGCCGGCCGGTGGCCGGGAGGGCAAGAGCCGGATGGGGCGGGAGACCCCGCCCGGCTAGGGTGGCGGCCCATGCCGATGGCGACAGCAACCCTGATTCCCGAGTCTCTCCTCGGCCCGGCCGCCGGCGTGGCGACCTCCGTGCTGTGGGTCATCACCACGCTGTTCTTCACGGCGGCGGCGCGACGGCTCGGAAGTACGGCCGTGAACATCACGCGCCTGGCCCTGGCCGTGCTGCTGCTCGGCGTGACGCACCGGTTGCTGGCCGGGAGCTGGTGGCCGGAGGTCGGCTCGTTGCAGCTCGCCTACCTGGCGGCGTCGGGTGTGCTCGGCCTGGCGATCTGTGACCAGTGCCTGTTCACCGCGTTCCTCGACCTGGGCCCACGGCGCGCCCTCCTGGTGATGACGACATCGCCGATCTTCGCGCTGCTGTTCGGGGCGGTGTTCCTCGCCGAGCACGTGTCGGCGGGGGCGCTGGGGGGGATCGCACTGACCCTGGCCGGCGTCGTCTGGGTCGTGCTCGAGCGCGAGCCGGTCGCGAGCGGCGCGGGAGCGAGCGCGGCGGTGGGCGCGGCCGCCGTCGGCGAGAACGTCGCGCGCGGCGTGCTGCTGGCCACGATCGCGGCAGCGTTGCAGGCCGCCGGAGCGTGGCTGGCCAAGCAGGGCATGGGGCACGGCCTGGAGGGCGACATCGTGCGCGTGGGCCCCCAGGCCGCGACGTACGTGCGCATGGTCTTCGGCTTCCTGGGATTGCTGCCGTGGGTGCTGTTCGGCCTGCGCCGCCATGGCAGCCTCGTGCCGCGATCAGCGCCGGCCGCGGACCACCCGGCGCTCATGCTCAGCGGCCTGGCGCTCGCCGCGGCCGGGGCGGTGGTCGGCCCCTTCCTCGGCGTGTGGGCCTCCCTGATCGCCTTCGATCGTGCGCCGATCGGCATCGCCCAGACGCTGTGCTCGCTGGCGCCGGTGCTGATCCTCCCGGTGGTGGCCGCCCGCGGTGAGCGCGTGTCGCGGCGCGCGGTGATCGGGGCGCTGGTGGCCGTCGTCGGGTCGGCGCTGCTGTTCCTCGTGTGACCTGCTGGGGACCGCTTGACGCCTGGGACCCGGCAACCGTCAATGGTCGGTCCAGCCTCGACCGGAGTGCCCCTTTGCGCATCTGCCTGCTCGCCGTCGGTCTTGTCGGCCTCGTCAGCCTGTCCCCGCTTCTGGGTGCGCAGACGGGTCTCGCCGAAGTCGATCTCGACGAGGCACGCTCCAGCGGCTGGACCGAGGACGCTGCCGGCGTCTCGCGCGAGGCGCCCCGGCGCATCCACGCGGCCCGCGAAGCCGGGATCGGAAGCTGGCTCGGGGTGGAGCAGGTCGTGACGCTCGACGGCTCGCCGGCCTCGCTGTCACGCCTCGCCGCCGACGGCGCCCTGGTCGTCGCCCTCCGCGACGTGGACTGCCCTCTCTCGCGACGCTACGGCCCTCGCCTGGCGGAGCTCGAGGCGCGCTTCACCCCGCGCGGCGTGGCGTTCCTGCATCTCGACGTGAGCACGATCGACACCGGCCCGATGCTGGCCGGCGCGCTCGCCGACTCCGGTCTGCGAGGCCCGGCCGTGCTCGATCCCGGCGGTACCGTGCTCGGCCGAGCGCTTCGGGCGGCCACGACCACCGAGGTCTTCGTGCTGGATCGGGCTCGGACGCTGCGCTACCGCGGCGCCATCGACGATCAATACGGACTCGGCTACGCCGCGGCCGCGCCGACCGAGACCTTTCTCGCCGATGCGCTCGAGGCGGTGCTCGAGGGTCGGGACGTGACCGTTCCCGCGACGACGGCGCCGGGCTGCCTGCTCGACCTCGACCCCGCGCCGGCGAAGCCCGGAGGGGTCACCTACCACGAGGATGTCGCGCGCATCCTGCAGGCGAACTGCGTCACCTGCCATCGGGCCGGCGGATCCGGCCCCTTCGCTCTCGACTCCTACGAACAGGCCCGGGAGCGCGCGCGCATGATCGCCTTCGCCGTGGACGAGGGCCTCATGCCGCCCTGGCACGCCCGGGCCGGAGTCGGCGGACCGTGGGCCAATGACCGTGCGCTGACCGATGACGAGCGCACTCGCCTGGTCGCCTGGGCCGAGGCCGGTGCGCCCGCGGGTGACCGCGCCCACACACCGCTGGCGCGATCGTTCCCCGGCACCTGGCAGTTCGGCGAGCCCGATGCGGTGTTCGAGATGCCGCGGGACTACGCGGTCCCGGCCGACGGCGTGGTCGACTACCAGTACGTCTACGTGAAGACCGATCTTCCCGAGGATCGCTGGGTGCGCGCGGTCGAGGTCCTGCCCGGCGCCCTCCAGGTCGTGCACCACGTGCTCGTGTTCGAGGAAGAGCCACGCCGTGACGGCGAGTCGTCGCGTGAACACAACGGTCGCTTTCGCGGTGGCCTGCACGGGTACTTCGCCGGCTACGTTCCCGGGCAGGGCATGCTCGACTTCGGGGAGGGCCGCGCCAAGCGCCTGCCCGCGGGCGCCTGGCTCAAGTTCCAGATGCACTACACGCCGAACGGCACGGCGGCGAGCGATCGCACCCGCATCGGCTTCTGGTTTGCTGACGGTCCGCCCGAACACGAGCTGCGGACCAACTCGATCGCGACCACGCGCTTCGAGATCCCCGCCGGGGAGGACCATCACGTGGTGCGTGCCGGACTCGAGTTCGAGACCGCGTCGACGCTCGCGGCCTTCTCGCCGCACATGCACTTCCGCGGCAAGTCCTTCCGCTTCGAGGCGACCTACCCGGACGGCACGACCGAGGTCCTGCTCGATGTCCCCGGGTACGACTTCAACTGGCAGACGATGTACCGTCTCGCCGAGCCGATCACGGTTCCTGCCGGCACCAGGCTCATCGGCACCGCGGCCTTCGACAACAGCGCCGGCAACCCGGCCAACCCCGACCCGACCCGCCCGGTCCGCTTCGGTGAGCAGACCTGGGACGAGATGATGATCGGGTACTTCGAGTGGTGGAAGGCGGAGTCGACGCAGGCTCGGTAGGAGCTGTCCGCGGTGCTGGAATCACGTGTCTTGCTCACGACCCTACTCGGGACGGGCGTTGCCCGTCCCTGCGAACGGTCGCTCCGCCGACACGTGCTTCCACACCGCTCGCGCTCGGACTCCCCTCGTCCGGCTGGATCAACACCCGCTCGCGACGGTCCGCTTGAGCGCAACGAGCGGCCCGTCCGCTCCCGTTGCTCGGCGGCACCGTGAGGCTCCGGCCCCGCGCGCACGCTGCCACCCGCCCCCGATCCAGCCGCGCCGGAGTGAGCGGGTCGGTGGTCGTCGGGCGCCGAAAGGCGCCCGGAGCGACCCTTCGCAGGGACGGCTCCGGCGCCCCGAGTCGGGTCGTGAGCACGGCTTTCGGCGAGCCGACGACTCGCCATCGATCGAACCCAGGCGCTACCCCTGCTGCAGCAACTCCGGCAGCAGCGTCTCGAGTTGCCCGCGGCCCTTCACCGTGTTCAGGTTGCCCGCCTTGTCGACCACGAAGAGCGCCGGGATCGAGTTGATGCCCCACGACATGGAGAACTCGCCTTCCCAGAAGTTGCCCTGGTAGTACTGCGGCCAGCCGATGTCGTTCTCGGCCACGTAGTCCTTCAGCGCGGTCAGGCCGCCGGACTCTTCGTCGCGGTCCAGGCTGACGCCGATGAACTCCACACCCTGGTCCTTGAACTCGGCGTAGAGCTCCTTCATGTGCGGCATCTCGTGGATGCACGGCCCGCACCAGGTGGCCCAGAAGTCGATCACCACCACCTGCCCGGTGAGATCACGCAGGTTGACTGCGCGGCCGGTGATGGCGTCCTCGAAGGCGAGGGCGAAGGGCTGGCCGATCCCGTCCATCTGGCGCAGCTTGCCCGGCGTGTAGCGCACGCTGCGGGTGCCCTCGAAGGCGTCGAGCAGGCGCTCGTAGGCGGCGCGCTGCTCGAGCGACCCGAACTCGTGGCTGCCCGCGAGCGAGGAGAGCAGTCGCGCCCCGCGCTCGTCACCGGGCGCCGCAGCGAGGAAGGCGTCGACGGCGCGGGTGAGCAGCTCGACATCGGCGGTGCGGCCCGCGGTCAGGCCCTTGTAGTAGAGCGCGTCGATGGCCAGCGGACTGCCGGCGTGGTTCTCGAGGATCAGGTCGAGTTCGGGGAAGAGCGTGTCGGGATCCGACATCAGCGTGGACCAGCGGCGCGGCATGAGCCTCGGCACGCTCTCGTGGCCCGGGTCGGCGCGGAACAGCTCGAGGATCAGCGCCGCCTGGTGCTGCTGGGCAGCGTTGCGCGCCTCGATGTAGGACTCGACGTAGCCTTCTTCCTCGGCGCGAGCGCGGTCGTAGCTCGGCATCTCGACGGCGTCGATCTCCTCGACGATGAGGGCGGCGCTGCGGGTCGGGCCGTCCTCGTCGCCGGTGAACGGCGTGGCGGTCAGCGGTGCGGCGGCCAGGCAGAGCGCGATCGCGGGCAGTGCGATCGACCAGCGGGACGGCGTCATGACGGTCTCCTCTCGGGGTCGAGTGCGCGGGCATCGTAGCAGCTGGGGCCCGGGGGGGCCGGGCGGGGCCCGGTCAAGGACCCGCGCGTACGTCGACCGGCGTGGGCGGACGCACGCTCCTGGACTGGGGGGGCGCCCTCGGCCAGAATCACCGCCCTGCCAACATCCCGATCGCGGAGTCTCCCGATGGACATGCCCCAGCCCTCCGACGCCCAGCGTCGCCTCGCCGGTCTCGTCGGGCACTGGACCGGCACCGAGACGGTCGCTCCCAACCCGGGCGATCCCGAGGGAGCCACGGCCCAGGCCGACGTCCGCAACCGATCCGCCCTGGGTGGTTTCATCGTGGTCCAGGACTACGTGCAGAAGCGCGAGGGCGAGGTGCACTTCGGTGGCCACGGCGTCTTCTCCCACGACGGCAACCAGTACGTGCTGCACTGGTGGGACCTGATGGGCATGCCGCCCGACACCTTCACCGGTGACTTCGATGGCGACGTGCTCAAGCTCCAGGCCGAGACGGCGATGGGCCTGGCGCGCTGCTCGTTCGATCTCTCCCGGCGTGATGCCTACGGGTTCACGATGGAGGTCTCGGAGGACGGGCAGGACTGGTTCGCGTTCATGCAAGGTGAGTACGCGAGAGCCTAGCAGCCCGCACGCAAGTCATCCGCGTCGAGGACGCCTCGAGAACGCCGGCTCGGCGTTGCAGGATCCTCGACGAATCCCCGGATTCGCCTCCGGTCCTGCGCCTTGATCCGACGCCCTCGAGACGCCCTCGCCTGCAGAGCACTTCGCGCACGGGCTGCTAGGCTCAGGCCGATGCCCGCTTCCCTCGCCCTCGCCCTGCTCGCGCTGTGTGGATCCGCGACACCCGTCGTCGCGCCGCATCCCGACTCGCGGAGCATCTCGAGGCTGGTGGTGGACGGCGCTCGCGTGCAGCTCGACCTGCGCGTCCAGGTGGCATCGGTGTTGGAGGTCGTCGACGCGGATCGCAACCTCGACCTGTGGCTCTCGGCGGAGGAGCTGGATGCGTCGCGCGGCGAGATCGCGGCGTACCTGCTGGACCACTTCGTGTTGCGAACGGACAGCGGCGGGGCCCCCGAGGGCGGCCGGCGGCTGGAGGGCGCGCCCCTGGCGATGGTCATCCGCGAGGAGGTCGGCGGGCTGATCCCCGAGCAGTGGGTGGTGTCGACGTTCACCTTCGAGGACGAACGTGAGGTCACCGACCTGCTGGTGGAGATGACGCTGTTCCTGCTGACGAGTCCGGATCACCGGGACGTGTCGCAGCTGATCTGGCACGGCGATGCGCTCCCGGCCACGGTCTTCTTCATGGGTGACTTCCGGCGACGGTTCGCACCGGACGCGGTGGCAGCCGAGCAGGACGCGGCGGACGCGATGGCAGCCGAGCAGGCCGCGGCGGACGCGGAAGGCGCGGCGGGCGCCGGCGCGGAGAGGCGCGCGGACGGGAAGCCGGGTTGCTCGGTCGTCGGGTTCTCGGACTGGGGGCGCGGCCTGGTCGCCGTGCTGGGGGACTGGATCTGGATCCCGTGGTTTGCAGCGCTCTTCGCGGGCGCACGCACGGCGCGGGCGGCCGGCGGTGCGGCGGTCGTGGCCATCGGCACCATGCTGGCGACGGTGGGCTTCGGCCTGGGTGGCGGGGCGGTCTCGTCGGCCGGGGCCCTGGGCGTGCTGCTGCCGGGCGCCATGCTCCTCACCGCGGGCACCACCCTGGCGATCGGCGCGCGCGCCCGGTGGCCCGAGGCGCTGGCCTTCGGGGTGCTCTTCGGCGCGGCGCTGCTGCATCGGCTCGTGGCGACGGGAGTCGTCGTGCCCGGGTCGCTCCCGGCCGCGACCTGGGTCGGTCTCGGCGGGACCCTGGCCGTGGTCGCCACCGGGCTGATGCTGCTGGGCCTGGCCGTCCGGACACGCGGGTCGGAGGTCGAGCCGGCGCCGGAGACGGTCGCGCCCCGCGCGATCGACGGGCCGCCGGGGACGCCGGCCGCGGCGGTGGCCTGGCGCCGCGCGGGCTTCGTGCCCGTCGGCGTGCGCAGTGGGGTCGCGCTGTTGGTTCTCGTCGTCGCGCTGTGGCGCTTCGCTGCGCTGGTGCGCGAGCGGCTCTGATCGCGGCTAGAGCCCGGGCGGGAGCAGCGCCGCCAGGCCGAGGTGCCGCGCGATCGCGCCGACCACCGCGGCGTCGTCGTCGAAGCCGGTGGGCGAGGACAGGTCGTCCAGCGCGTCATGCTCGTGGATGAAGTAGCGCGCGGCGGTCTGGATCAGGCGGCGGTCGTCGTCGTCGCGATCGGCCGAGACCGCGAGCAACGCCTGGAGCGCCTGATCGATGCGCTCGACCAACCCGATGTCCAGGTAGTCGTCGGTGTGCGCCGCGTGGCGCACCTTGTCGAGATACGCCTCGAGCTGGCGGCGGAGTGTCTCGGCATCCTCCATCGGTGCCGCGAAGAGCGTGGCGACGAGGTCCATGAACGTGGGCTCGAGCGGCAGCTCCGGGAGCGGTGGCACCGGCTCGTCGGTCATCACGTCCTCTCTCGGTGTCCATCCCGTCGAAGCCGGGATGGTACCGGGAATCCCGTCCATCGGCCCGTCTATCGGCCCGGGGATCGGCCCTTGGATCAACCCAGCGTGAGGTCCGTCGCGCCCAGCTCCTCCAGCGCCTGGCGCGCCAGCTCGTCGTTCGGCGTCTGGCCGTGCCACTTGGCCAGGCCCTCCATGTAGGACACGCCCTTGCCGATCGTGGTGTGGCAGATGATCGCGGTGGGCGAGCCCTTCACGTCCTTGGCCGTCTGCATCGCCGTGTACAGCGCGGGCATGTCGTGGCCGTCGACGTCCTGCACGTGCCAGCCGAAGGCGAGGTACTTCTCGCCGATGTCACCCTGGTCCATGATCTCCTCGGTCGGACCGTCGATCTGGATGTGGTTGCGGTCGACCATCACGGTGAGGTTGTCCACGCCGTAGTGCTTGGCGGCCGAGGCCATCTCCCAGATCTGGCCCTCCTGGCTCTCGCCGTCGCTGCTGCCGACCCAGACGTGGAAGTCCTTGCCCTGGACGCGCGCGCCGAGCGCCATGCCGAGGCCCACCGACGCGCCGTTGCCGAGCGAACCCGTGCAGCAGTCCACGCCCCTGGTGTGATGGAAGTCGGGGTGGCCCTGGAGGTTGCTGCCGAGCTTGCGCAGGGTCCACAGGTCCTCGCGCGGGAAGTAGCCCTGGCGCGCCAGGATCGCGTAGAGGATCGGGCAGATGTGCCCGTTGCTGAGGATGAACCGGTCGCGATCGGCCCAGTCCGGCTGCTTCGGGTCCACGCGCAGGAGGCCGCTGAACCAGAGCGTGGTGAAGACGTCGGCCATGCCCAGCGAGCCGCCCGGGTGTCCCGAGCCGGCCAGGTGCAGCATGCGGATGACGTCGATGCGCAGCTCGCGCGCGATCTCGGCGAGGGCGTCGAAGTCGGGCGTCACGAGGGTCTCCCCGGTGGAGGCGGGCGTGGCGGTGAGCGTGGAACGCGCGGGGGCGCGCGCGGGCGCGGCCTGGCCGGTGAACGGGTTGCCCCCGTCGCCCTCGGCGTGCTGTCCGGCCATGGGGTTGTGCGCGAAGGTGCTCATGGCAGGGCCTCGGCGATGAGTTCCATGGCGGCCTTCGCGATGTGCGGCGCGGTCAGCCCGAAATGCTCCATCAGCGCGGCGCCGTCGCCCGACTCGCCGAAGCGGTCGCGCATGCCGAGCCGGCGGATGGGGCAGGGTGCGACCTCGCTCAGGGCCTCGGCGATGGCGCTGCCGACACCCCCGGCGATCTGGTGCTCCTCGATCGTGACGAGGCGTCCGGTCTCGCGCGACGCCGCGGCGAGGGTCTCCACGTCGAGCGGCTTGATCGTCGACACGTTGAGCACGCGCGCGCTGAAGCCCTGGGTGGCCAGGAGCTCGGCGGCGGCCAGGGCCTCGTGCACGCACACGCCGGAGGCCGCCAGGGTCACGTCGGTGCCGTCCCGCAGCGTGGCGATCCTTCCGATCTCGAAGGTGTACCCCTCGGGCGTGGAGATCGGCGTCTTCATGCGGGAGAGGCGCACGTAGCAGGGGCCCTTGTGTTCGGCGACGGCGGCGATGGCCAGCTCCGTCTCGCGCCCGTCGGCGGGCACGATCACGGTCATGTTCGGGAGCACGCGCATGAGCGCGATGTCCTCGAGCACCTGGTGGCTCGCGCCGTCCTCGCCCGTGGTGATGCCTGCATGGCTCGCGCAGATCTTCACGTTGGCGTCGGGCAGCGCGACCTCCTGCCGCACCTGCTCGAAGGCCTTGCCCGCCGCGAACATGGCGAAGCTGCTCGCGAAGACGGTCAAGCCCGTCGAGGCCAGCCCCGACGCGGTGCCGATCATGTTCGCCTCGGCCACGCCCATGTTGAAGAAACGCTCGGGGTGGGCTTGCCCGAAGGCCTTGGTCTTGGTGGACCCCGAGAGGTCCGCATCCAGCACGACGATGTCGTCGCGCGTCTCACCCAGCGCCGCGAGAGCCTTGCCGTAGGCCTCGCGCGTGGCGACCGCTGCTCCCGTCACTTCGGCTGTCCCTCCCACACGGTGTCGCGCGGCCCGAGCGCCCTCGCCCGAGGGGGCGTCCGGGGGGGCCACGCGGCCTCAGTGTCCGCGAGGGGAGTGCGGAAGTCGACCGTGTTTCGGCCGGAACGCAGGGACCGCCAGAAGACGGGACGAGCACCGAGCCTCCGCTCGTCCTAGAATCGCGCGGCCCGTGCCTGCCTGGATCCGCGACGTGATCCCGGGAGACGCCCGACCGACGCGCGAGGGAGAGATGGCCAGGAGACGACGGAGACGATCGCGCAGCGGCCGCCGCCGAGGGGGTTCGCTGCTGAAGAAGCTCGGCATCGGGCTGCTGCTGCTGCTGCCGGTGGCCTACTTCGTCTTCACGCGGGTCTTCTTCGACCCGTTCGAGGAGGCCCAGCCCCCCTTCCAGCGTCTCGTGCCCCACGATGTGGACATCTACATCCGACGCGAGCGGCTCGACTCCGACTTCGGCAGCTTCCCCGCCTTCGCCGTGCTGGAGCGCCTGACCGCCTCGCGCGAGTTCGGCGAGATGGCCGGGACGGACTGGTGGAAGGGCCTGGGCTGGCCGGACGAGATCCAGGCCACGGTGGACCGGATCCGGGCGGCCGTCTCGGGCCAGGACCTCGTGAATCCGGGCGAACTGCTGGGCCGCGAGGTGGTCCTCGTGGGCCGCCTGCCCGTCGGGCCCGACGCGCCCCCGACCGAGGGGGCCGATCTCGCGGCCGGCGCCTACGCGGCGCTGGTGCGACTCACGCCCACGGGCAAGCTCGGCTACGCGACCTTCCTCGAGGCTCACGACCGGATCGCGCCGGGTGCGCAGCTCGCAGCCGTCGCCGATCCGGACCGGCCCGGCCTGACCTACAAGCGCCTGGATCTGCCCGGCCAGGAGCCGATCTTCCTCGCGCGCCGCCGCGACCTGCTCGTGCTCGGGATGGACGAGCAACTCGTGCAGGACGTGCTGACCTCGACCGAGTCCGGGCGCGAGCGCTCGCTCGGCCTGTCCCGGCTCTACACCGAGAACATGCCGGAGGGCCCGGCCGACCCGGCCTCGGGCTTCGACGCGGAGGTCATGATCAACCTGCAGCGGCTCCTGGCACGAGCCCCCGCAGCCGGCGCGGCGACGGCCAGCGAAGACGCCGCGGCGGACATCCTGCCGGTGATCATCGACCCGACCCTGGGAGAGCAGCTCGTGGGTCGGGTGGCCTTCGACGCGAGCGGGTTCCTGCTGCGCGGGCGCACGTCGCTCGAGAGTCACCGCACGGCGGTGGAGCGGCACGGCCTGGTGGGCACGCTGCCGTTCAAGGTCGGCGAGCGGCTGACGGCGAAGTTCGGACTGATGCCGCGTGACGTGAGCGCCGTGGTCAGTCTCAACGCCGACCTGTCCGACCTGCTCAAGACGATCCGGGACGGTCTCGATCCCGAGCTGGCGACGCTCGTCGATCGCGCGCTGCGCGGCATGGCGCAGTACAACCCGCAGCTCAAGCTGAACGGGCTCGAGGACATGATCTACTACCTCGACCGCGTGCTCGGGAAGGACATCACCGTCGCCGTGCGGCCGCTCGACCACGATGTGCCCGAGGGCAGCCAGCCCATGCCGGCGCTGGCCATCATCGCGAATGTCCGCGACCCCGACGCGTGGGAAGCCCTGGCCAGCGCGATCATCCGTGGGCATCGCGCGTTCGGAGTCCCCGAGGACGGCATGTTCAAGCAGCCCGAGGGCGGCGTCGGTCTGCGCCGCTGGCTGGAGGTGCCGGGCACGGCGATCGAGGCCATCTCGTGGGTCGTGCTCGACGCGACGTCGAACAGCGGCACGCTCGTCTTCGGCACCGACGACGACTTCGTGCGTGAGATCGTGGCGGCCTACACCGGCTCGCGCCCATCGCTCGCGTCCGACCCAGACGTGCGCGACCTGATCGCCGGCATCTCCGAGGAGCGCGCCAACCTCGTGGCCTGGGTCTCGGCCGATGCGGTGTCGGACGTCATCGCACCCTACGGACCCTGGCTCGCCGCGGCGGAGACGGCCGTGGACCTGGCCGCCGTGCGCGCGGCACAGCGCGCCGCCCAGCTGCGCCTGCCCGCCTGGCGCGGCAAGCTCGGCTCCGACGGCGAACTCTCCGCCGAGGATGAGGCCGAGCTGGACGACCTGCTCGACGACCTCGTGCGCGCCAGTGAGAAGGAGCGCAAGGCCGCGGCCCTGCCCGCCTGGACGGCCGCGTGGCAGGAGCGCTTCTCGTGGATGGCCCTGATGAAGGATGGTGTCCTGGCCATCCGCATGGGCGAACGCGACGCCTCCGTGGCCCTGCGGGTGCGCTCGGTGCTCGGGCGGTAGACGTGCTGCGGGGGCGGCGCGGTAGGCTCTAGGGCCCGACCTCCCCGAGCGAGTCCGGCCATGTCGCCCAGCTCCCCGTCCGTTACGTCCCCGCGCGTCGTGCCATCGTCCGCGTCCTGGCGGCGTGCCGCGCTGACCGTGTTCCTGGCCCTGGTGCTGGGCGTGTCGGCGGCGAGCCAGACGCTCTCGGCTTCGGCGCGGGAGCTTCCGCTGCGCTTGCCGGGCGATCGACCGCTGGCGTTCACCGTCGCGGTGGACGTGGAGGGCGCGACCCACGTACTGCTGCTGGAGCAGCACGCCGTGCGCGCACCGGGTCTGGCCGTGCGCGCCTGGGATGCGCGCGCGGGGCTGGTGGAGGTGGCGGCGCCGGCCATCGGGACCTATCGCGGGCAGGACCTGAGCGTCGAGGGCGCGCGGGTCGTGGCAAGCCTCGGCTCACGCGGACTCACCGCCACCGTGACCGGCGGTGGTCACCCGACCTGGCGCATCGAGCCTGTGGGTTTCGGCGCCGGTGCGGCCAACCTGCGCGCCGACGGCAGACATGACCCACGGCTCGACGCCCCGGCCCTCGGCATCCACCGCGTGGGGTTCGTGGCCGCGGCCGAGACGCCCTTGCACTGCGAGGCCCTGGCGCCGGGCGGCGTGGCGCCGGGCGGCGTGTCGTCGGGCGGGGCGGCGCCGGGTGGCGTGTCCCCGGGCGGCGGTGTGAACGGCACGAGCAGCGCGAACGGCACGCACGGCACGCACGGCACGCACGGCACGCACGGTGGTGGTGGCTCCCAGGCTCCCTCGGGTGGCGGCAGTGGCGGCGCCCCCGGCAGCGGCCAGCCGCTCGGTGCTCCCGGCGGCGCGACCACGGGCGCCCTCGTGCGCGGCAAGCTCGCCGAGGCGGCGTGCCAGCACCTCGCCGAGATCTCCTTCGATGCCGACTTCGAGTTCTACACGGCCATGGGCAGCACGGTGGAAGGCACCGTCGAGCGCATCGAGTCGCACATGAACGAGGTCGACTTCTTCTATGCGCGCGACGTCGCGATCACCTTCCAGATCAGCGCGATCGTGGTGCGCACGGCGCCGTTCTACGCGCCCACCGGCGGCGGTTCCCTGCTGGACCTGTTCCGCGACGAGTGGCGCACCGCGCTGGCCGACGTGCCGCGCGACATCGCGCACCTGATGACCGGGAAGTCCGGCAGCCTGATCGAGTTCGGCGGGCTGGCCTATGTCGGCGTGGTGTGCAGCTTCGACTGGATGTACGGCTGGAGCATGGACAGCGCCGGGATCATCGGCCACGAGGTCGGGCACAACTGGAATGCGCCGCACTGCCTCGACGCGACGCCGTGCAACGCCATGTGCGGGGCCTGCCTCTACCACGCGCCGATCACCAAGGGCGTCATCGAACAGCACCGCGACACGCGCGACTGTCTGGATCGGTTGACGGTGTATCCGACGCCGCTGCCGCCCTACGCCATGCCCGACGCGGGCCCGATCGTGCGCAAGGACGAGCTGGCCACCCTGGGCGCGCTGCCCCTCGACGTGCTGTCCAATGACGAGGACGGCAACTGCGGGCAGACGCCGTTGATCGAGGGCTTCGACACGACGACGGAGCACGGGGCGACCGTGGCGCTGCTCCCGGGCGGCGGCGCGGCGGGCGCCGACGCGTTGAGCTGGTCGGCGCCGGCCACGCCGTTCGTGGGCGTCGACCGTTTCGAGTACGTGGCGGGGGATGGCACGGGCGAGACCGGGACGGGCGAGGTGACCCTGCAGGTCCGCGCGCTGCAGCTGTTCGCGGCGTGGCCGCTGGACGAGGGTGCCGGCACCGACGTCGCCGACGCCACGCCCACCGGCGCCGATGGCACCACGGCGGGCTCGCCGAGCTGGACCAGCGGCGTGTACGGCGGAGCGCTCGCCTTCGACGGTGTCGATGACGAGGTCCTCGTCGATCCCACCGACCTCGGCACCGACGAGCTGACCGTCAGCATGTGGGTCAAGCGCGACGGCCCGCAGCCCTTCTTCGCGACGCTGCTGTCGCACCGCAACGGGACGTCGGGGCTGGCCCTGCGCTGGGGGCTGTTCGGTTCGCTGACCTACGAGTGGGCCGGCAGCGCACCGAGCAACCTGTGGAACTCGGGGCTGCAGCCGCCCGATGGCCAGTGGGTGCTCGTGGCGCTGGTCATCGAGCCCGGCGGGGCGACGCTCCACATGCACGACGGGACGACGCTGGGTTCCGCCGTCGATGCGGTGGCGCTCCCCGCCGGCGTGCTCGACGGGAACTTCATCCTCGGCAACGACACGGTGGGCCTGGCGTTCCGCGGCGCGCTCGACGAGGTGCGCGTGTACGACTTCGCGCTCACCGCGGCGGAGGTCACCACCCTGGCGACCACCGGCGGCCCGGCCGAGGCGCCGAGCCCCGTGGACGGAGGCGCCTTCGCCGACCCCGACGGCCTGGTGCGCTGGTTGCCGAGTCCCGCGGCCGTCTCGCACGACGTCTTCCTGGGCAGCGACGCGGCGGCGGTCAGCGCGGCCACCCTGGCCTCGCCCGAGTACCAGGGCTCGACCGCGGGTTCGAGCTTCGACCCCGGCTCCCCGGCTGCCGGCGACGAGCTGTTCTGGCGCGTCGACAGCGTGGGTCCCGGTGGTGTCGCGTCGGGCCGGCTCTGGCAGTTCATCCCCCCGGCCGCGGGGCGCTGGACCCTGGACGAGACCAGCGGCGCCGTCGCCTTCGACAGCTTCGGCAACCTCGACGCCGATCACCTCGGCGACCCGACGCTGAACCAGGCCGGGTCACCGGCGGGCACGGGCACGTCGTACTACTTCGACGGCATCAACGACCGCGTGCGCATCCCGATCACCGACCTGCAGACGGACACGCTGACGATCACGGCCTGGGTGCGTCGCGACGGCGACCTCACGCCGTGGGCGGGCATCGTCTTCAGCCGAGACGCGACCACCGTGGCCGGTCTCAACGTCGGCGACCTGAACGAGTTGCGCTACCACTGGGACGGCGGGCAGTGGCCCTGGGACAGCGGCCTGGTGCTGCCCGACGACACCTGGACCTTCGTGGCGCTGGTGGTCGAGCCGACGCGGGCCACGATCTTCATGAGCGAGAACGGCGCGCTGCTCTCCGCGGTCAACGCCAGCGGGCACGCGGTCGAGGCCTTCGACGCCACCACGCTGATCGGCCGCGACAAGGCCGGCGCCCGCTACTTCAAGGGCTGGATCGACGACGTGCGGATCTTCGACGCGGCGCTGACGCCGGCGCAGATCGAGGCGATCTCGGGGCTGTAGGCCTGACCGTGGGCGTGGCGACCCGCTCGTCGCCGCGCTCAGGAAGGCGGCGAAGACCGAGGTGAAGGGACTCAAGACGGCGGGCAACGACGTGGTCAAGGCGGTCAAGGGCGCGCTGAAGTCGGCGTCCTCCGACTACGGCGCCGGCGCCATCGACGCGGACACGGCCATCACGCAGGCGGTCACCGCGATCACCGCGCAGCGCGACACGCTCGAGGACGCCGCCTTCGCCACCGCCGTGGCCATCGCGGCCGCGGGCAGCGCGCTGCTCTCACCCCCTGTCGACGGCGCGCTGCTCGATCCGCCACGGGACTTCCAGGCCGGTGGCGGCGGCGTCTGGGATGACGCGCAGAACGATGTCGAGGCCCTGCTCGACAAGATCGATGGCAAGCTCGACAAGGAGTTCGTCAAGTTCATGGGCGCGATGGACAAGGCGGCCAAGAAGCTCGGCGACCCGCTGGTGATCCACTACCGCCTGCCGCCGCACGGTGAGGGCTTCTGGACCGTCGAGTCCCCGGGCGCATCCGAGGGGGCCGGCGACGGTCCGGACGCGGTCATCGACGTCGAGCCCGCGCAGGTGCTCATCGCCGTGCGCTTCGTCGACGTCTCGAACGAGGACTGGGCCTGCTTCGGCGTGCGCGGTTTCGGGACCGACTTCGACCTGA
The DNA here is from genome assembly GCA_029259725.1 of Planctomycetota bacterium. GTDB lineage: Bacteria > Planctomycetota > B15-G4 > B15-G4 > B15-G4 > JAJDER01. Next base: position 17,554 of record JAJDER010000049.1, read on the forward strand.
ACATCTCGACCCGGTTCGACGAGGACGTGAAGATCCCGGACATCCCGTTCGACCAGCCGTCGGGAACCGCGATCACGATGCAGCCGATGGACGGCTTGCTGAACACCAGCTTCGCGAACGTACGCCTGCAGTTCGAGGCGCTGGAGGGCGCGGACGCCGCCATCACGCTGTCGGCGCCGCGGGTCGTGACGATCCCGCCGGAGGTGGCGGCCCTCGCCAAGGACCTCCAGAAGAACGGCAAGAAGGAGTCCGGCTTCTTCAACAAGGTCGGCGGGCAGATCGTGAGCCAGCTCGGCAAGGACCTGAAGTCGCACGAGAAGGCGTATGCGTCCGGCGACGTCGACGCCTACACGGCGCTGCACACCGGCTGGTGCAACCTGGAGGGTGCGCGCTCGGACATCGGTTTCTGGCGTGGCGCCACGACGGCCGCGACGATCGACGGGGTCCAGGCCGAGCTGATCGTGCTGGTCACGCCCGACCTGACCATGCCCGGAGCGTTCAAGTCGGATGCTTGCGGGATCTACGCCGACATCGTCAAGAAGTTCCAGAAGACCGAGGCGCGGCGGCAGACGCAGATCACGCAGAAGTTCGAGAAGTTCGCGGCCAAGATCGTGAAGCTGGCCGGGAAGCAGGGCGACACGATCGCGACGAGCTTCGTCGTCGGGCGCAACCGGCCCGTGGACCTGCCCCAGATCACCACGGCCGGCGTGCAGGCGGCGACCCAGGCGATCGTGGAGCCGCACCTCAGCGACGTGATCCTGTTCAACGACGGAGGCGCCGGGGCCGACCTGCCCCCGGCGGGCCTGGAGGGCAGCCTGATCGGGATCGGCCCGGCGCTGACCACCATCGAGACGTCGGTGACCAGCCCGGCCGAGGGCACGCTCGTGATCCATGGCCTGGTGACCGACACGACCGGCGTGGACAAGCAGGAGAGCCTGCCCTTCCTCGGCGACATCCCGTTCCTCGGCCGGTTCTTCCGCGGGGGACCGAGCCAGGACAAGCGGACCTCGCTGATCTTCCTGGTCAGCCCGTCCCTCGTCGGCACGACGGCGGAGTGAGCGTGGGCCCGGGTCTCGAGTGTCCTGGGCCTCGAGCGCCCTGGGTCTTGACCACCGAGGGCCCCAACCGCTCCAATGCCCGTCCTCACGCCGGAAGCCCTGTGGAGCCGGCGATGCCCGAATGGCGGAATTGGTAGACGCGCTAGGTTGAGGGCCTAGTCCAGGTCAAACTGGGTGCAGGTTCGAGCCCTGTTTCGGGCACCATCTCTCCCCTCGGAAGAGGGGACCGGCGGCGGACACGATCGGCGGTCGCATCGCGGCGCGATCGGTTTGACGGCCCCCGGGTGCAGGTTGATAGGATGCGGAACTCAGCGCGACGCTCGACTTCGGTCGTGCCGGCGCGCGACAGCAGCGCGAACACCACGACACGAACACCACAAACTGACGCGGGGTGGAGCAGTCCGGTAGCTCGTCGGGCTCATAACCCGAAGGTCGCGGGTTCGAATCCCGCCCCCGCTACCATCAGCTGGAGATGGCCCGTCGGCGAGAGCCGGCGGGCCATCGCCTATTGGGGGTAGTGCCGAGGCAGTCCCCGACGTGGGCGGCGGGCGAGCATCCACCGCCAGGTCAGTCTTAGGGGGCCAGATACCTGGTGTGCCACGCACCCCACGTAGGGGGGGCCATCGAAAGCGCCGGTGAATCTCCTGCGGCCAACGTGGACGGCCCCCAATGGCCTCTAGAACTTCAAGGCCTCAGGACATGACAATCTCTCGAGTGCCCTTGCGAGCCAGGAGTAGAAGGACGGCGGGAGCCACAGGCAGGCGGAATGGAATCGCCACCAAGTCGGGTGCGTGACTGCCCGGTGCGATCGGGAGGTATGACAATGTCGGACGACATTCGCCGGCTCTTTGAGCAACAGGAGGCGGTACGTCGCCTCGTCGATCCGCTTGGTGATTTGCAGCACCTGATCGATCCCCTTGGGGACGCCTATGCACGACTGGGTATCGGATCGGAAACGATCCGCTTTCTTCAACAAGAGGAAGAACGGCGGAGGCTTCTATCGGGGCTCATCGGCGATTATGGCCGGGCTCTTGTCGATGATGGTTCGATCGCTCAACTGGCGGGAGAAGCGGAACGCCACCACTCATTGTTGGAAGGTCCAATCGAGGAGGCGCGCCGACTCGGCTTGCTAGACCCGAACTCCGACGTTCGCCGCTCGATGACCGCCGCCATCGAGACCCACCAGGCCTACGAGCGCATGTTCCGCCGGCCGGAGTTGGACGAAATCGGCCGGCTTGCACAAGAAGCGCTAGCCTCAGACACCTTGGCAGCGTCCGCCTTTGGGGGCGATCGCTCCGGGGCGGCGCTGGAAGCGGCGATGAGGGCGATGGGAAACCCGTGGCTCAACATCGACCACGTGGACTGCTCGGCCCGCGCATTCGCCGAGCTGCAGGCGATGGGTCGCATCCTGGGCCAGTGCTCGCCCTTTGAGGGGGCGCTTGCTGCGTCGCTTCGGCCGAGTCTTGGCGACTGGCGCGACCACTTGACACCGCCTCGTGACCTACTCGCGGATCCGATGCTCCGGTCCGGTTTCTATCTTGAGCGCGGCTTCGATCCAGCGTTGACGGACTTCCCCGTGCCGGCATTCGAAGAAAGCGTCGAGGCCGCCGGCCTGCAGGAGCGCCACGAGAGACCGACGGAGGCTGAAGGCGACAGCGTTGAAGATGGGTTTGCCCGTGCTCGAGAGGCGTTCGACAAGCTTCAGCGGTTCGAGATCGTCATACGGCAGTTCATACAGAAGACGATGCACGCCGCATACGGCGAGGAATGGATGAAGCGCCAGCTTCCGAACGGAATGCTGGATGTGTGGCACGCCAAGCGGGATACGGCAGTCAAGGCTGGCGAGGCGAAGCGCCCGCTGATCGACTATGCCGACTTCACGGACTATCGTCAGATCATCGAGCGCGCCGACAACTGGCGGACAGTGTTCAAGCCCATCTTCGGCCGACCAGAGGACTTGCGGGAGTCGTTCCAGCGGCTGTTTCCTGTCCGTATCGCCACCATGCATGCGCGCGTCGTGACACTCGACGACACACTCCTGCTCATTGTAGAGACGAAGCGTGTGCTCCGCGCGATCCAAACGGCGGGCGAGTAGGAGCACTCAACTCCTCAGCGCGCACGTCCGTCATTGCAGCGCCGTCTTCCCCTACGGCCTGCCCACTGCCGTGAACTTGACCGGGGCCGACGGCGCCGTCGCCGCCGACTTCGCGGACGGCTCGGCGCGGCTCGGCGCCGTCGGCGTGTCCGTGGTGTTCGCCGAGCTCATGCACGATGATCGAGCACTCCTCCAGAAGGCGAGGTCCTCGGATCTAGACTCCGCCGCCTTGCACCGGTCCACCAGATCGGACACGCGCGTGGCTGCGCGCCCGCCGACCGCGCGCTCGAATTCTCTGAACCCTGCCATCGTGGTGGGGAAGCGCGCACTGAGCATGAGGAGCGCCATCAGAGTGCGACGCGCCTTCGGCATTCCGAGCCGGGGATTTGAGCCCGGTTGCGGTATGTCCGCCTCGCCGTGTGGCGCCTCAGGGTTCCTTGCACCGCCGTAGGGGCCCCAGCATACTGCCGAGTATGAACCCGATGCGCCCCGAGAGCTGGGACGGACGATGAGCCACCGCAAGGTCGAGGTCGCTCGCGATCATGTTAAGTCTCTCATCGGTGGCTCTCCGCTCAAAGCCGTGGTGGAACTGATCTGGAACTCCCTCGACGCGGGCGGTCCTCTCGTCGATGTCACCCTCCGGGCGAACGACCTCAGTAGCATCGACACGATCGAGGTTACCGACCAAGGGCCCGGGATTCCGCCGGATGAACTTCCCGAAGCATTCGGGAAGATCGGCAACTCCAAGAAGGTGAGGGAGCGGACGAATCCCGATGGTCGTGACTACCACGGCAAGGAAGGCAAGGGACGTTTCAAGGCACTTTGCTTGTGCCCCCGTGCGATCTGGGAGACCACGTACAGGGACAAGGACGGCCAGCTTTGGACGTACTCAATCTCCCTGAGCCGCACCGAGCCAGACTTCTACGACGACGCCGAACCGAAGGCCGCGACTGGAAGGAAAACGGGCACGAGGGTCGTGCTCGAAGGCGTGGACAACGGCCAGCTTGCGCTCTTGGCCGATACCGTCCCCCACATGCTCGCCGAAGAGTTCGCTTCGTACCTCATGTCCTACCCGGACGTGAAGCTCATCTGGAGTGGGCGCCCTGTACAGATTGACGCATGGGTGGATCGGTCCGAGTCGATGGACATTGCTCCACCGAGGGAGGGTGACCCGCCAGCGAAGCTGCGCGTTATTGAGTGGCGGTTCAAGCCAGACGGAAAGCGCCTGCACATTTGCGACGAGAGGGGTTTCTCGTTCTTTGACATGCAAGCCGGAGTTCAGGCGCCGGACATCGAGTACACGGCGTACATCGACACTCCGAGGGCACGAGCTTGGAACGATGGCAACATGTACGCGCTCGCGGAACTCGACCCCGAGATCAAGGCGCTGGTCGAGGCCGCCAAGAATGAGCTGCGGCACTACGTCCGGGGTCGGCTCGCTGAACGGGCGCAGGATGTCGTCGACGAGTGGAAGGAGCAGAACATCTACCCGTTCTCTGAGTCGGATCCGTCCGATCCGATCGCGGTGGCCGAGCGCGAGGTCTTCGATATCGTTGCGGTACAAGTCAACGACCAACATCCGACCTTCGCGCGGTCGGACACCGAGCACAAGCGCCTTACGCTTGCCCTCCTTCGTCAAGGACTCGAAGCCGACCCCTCGAATCTGACGAAGATCCTGCGTGAGGTTGCCGCTCTCCCGGAGGCAGAGCAAGCTGCGCTCGCGGAGCTTCTTGATCGGACCTCCCTCTCGAACATCGTCCGTGCGGGCAAGATCGTTACGGACCGATTGGACACGCTCCAAGCCTTCGAGCACATCCTCTTCGATCGCAATTGGAAAAAGCGTCTCCTCGAACGCACTCAGCTCCACCGGCTTCTCGTTCACGAGCTGTGGATCTTGGGAGACGAATACACCCTCGCCTCCGATGATGATGGCCTTCGCGAGGTCTTGAAGAAGCATCTGAGCATCATGGGTAGGGAGGACCTTGCGCCAGACGTGGACGTGAAGCTTATCGACGGCGCCGATGGCATCCCCGACTTGATGCTTTACCGTCGTCGCAAGGTCGATCGCGACCGCTTCGAGCACTTGGTAATCGAGCTCAAGAGGCCGTCCATTACGCTTGGTCAGGACGAGACTTCGCAGATTGAAAAGTACGCTTTCACGGTCGCGGAAGACGAGCGCTTCAACACCGACAAGTGCTCATGGGAGTTCGTGCTCTTAGGCAACGCATACGACAACTTCGTGAAGCAGAAAGCCTCTTCGGACCGACTCCCGGAGGGATGCATCCACGAAGGGAGAAAAGTTCGGGTGTGGGTACGCAAATGGGCAGACGTTATCGGGGACGCACGGGCACGACACGAGTTCTTCCGCGAGAAGTTGGCAATTGAGGCTTCGCATGAGCACGGTCTTGAGCGACTGAGAACCGAGTATCCGCACTTGCTCCACGGTAGAGGGGCGAGCAAGAAGGCCGACAAGAAAGCCATGTCCACCCGCTCGGCGTAGGAGCTTCAAAATGGCAAGCAAGTCGCGCAAGCAATTCGCCGAGAACAAGAAGGACGTGGACAACCTGCTCCTATTCCACTCGGAAAAGGGCGGCACAGGGCCCGGGCGTCGGGAGAAGCGCCTTGAGGTCTTGCACAAATCCGCGATCGTGCTCATTACCGCGATCTGGGAGGCCTTCTGTGAAGACCTTGCAGAAGAAGCCTTGGAGCACATCGTCAAGCACACGGACGACGCATCGAAGCTCTCGAACGACATTCGGAAGCAGGTTGCCAAGGAGTTGTCGAAGGACGACCACAACCTGGCCGTCTGGCAGCTCAGTGGGGACGGATGGAAGAAGTGCCTTCGCGACCGATTCGAGGTCATGCGCGAAGAGCGTAATCGGAAGCTAAACACTCCCAAGGCAGGGCCGATTGACGGACTATTTGAACTGGCCATCGGGCTTACGGCTCTATCAGGCGCATGGTACTGGCCTGGGATGGCAGCGCAGCAAGCGCGCGACAAGCTCGACAAGTACGTGAGCCTTCGGGGCGAGATCGCTCACCGAGGAGCCTCGACCGATACCTGCAAGAAAGGCCACGTCGAGGACTACCTAAATCATGTTTCTCGCGTCGTGGAGAAGACGGACACTCGCGTCAGCAACTTCGTGAAGACGACCTCGGGCAAGGCGCTTCGCCAACGCCTCTAGCGGAGGTCTCTTACGCCTGCTGAGTTGCAGGTTGGTCAAGGGACTGTCCGCATCCGCGCGCACGGCACGCAACGAGCCAACTTCAGTCTGCTGGCTTGTCGGCTACCGAGGTGCACATCAACCATCGTTCCTGGATACGATAGCGAGACAGCTCCTTCAGGAAGGCCGAGCTTGAGCAGACTGTCAGGAGCGCTCGATCCCGCGGCACGCGCGAAAAGTCAAGGACGACGAGCCGCGACCCGGGGCAGATCCTTGTCTTGTCTACGGACGGAGGAGGCGAAGTGTCCCTGGGCGTATCTTGGCCGCCCGGCGTTCCGTCGGCCTTCGAAATGTACCTGCACACCCCCACGGCCTCTCTCTGTCCGACACTGACCTTCCCTTTAGCTCCCCGCTCCCAGCACCGATACAGCCCTGGGTTGCCCAAAGGGCACCTCAAGTCGTAGCCTCCTGACGTGCTCTACGTGACCAGCCCTCGCCGACTCGCCGCTGTCGTCCTCATGCTCCTGTCTCAAGTGGCGGGCGGTTTGGTCGTCATCTGCGATGAAGGCGTCAGCGGGCAGATCGTTGAGTTTCTGTCCCAGAGCTGCTGTGAGACGCCAGTCGACGGCAGTCCGGCCTCACCCACCCAGGACCAGCAGCAGGACCCTTGCGGACCCTGC
>JAJDER010000050.1 GCA_029259725.1 Planctomycetota bacterium
GCGGAAGGCCTTCAGGTGCTCGTGACGGAAACGCGCGATCGTCCGATGGCTCGGGCTCGCTCCCGCCGCCAGGTACCGCAGCGGCACGCGCTCCTCGACCCCTGCCGCGATCTTCCGCGACGAGAAGATCCCCGTGCTGTAGCTGTAGATCAGGATCTTCAGCATCAGCCGCGGTTCGTACGCGCAGCGACCGCGGCCGTCCTCTCGCTGCTCGTACTTCTCGTACAACGCCGACAAGTCGAGCTGCTCGACCGTCTCTGAGATGAAGAAGGCCAGGTGGCCTTCAGGCAGCCAGTCCCGCGGCGACGGCGGAAACAGATGCGCCTGGTCTGGCTCGTACGGCTCGAGCAGCAGGGGCTGTCAAGGTCGTCAGCGCGGCTGCGGCGGGTGGCGCGGCGCGTGCAACGCCTCGTCGAGGATCTGGACGGGATGGAGCACGCGCACGGCGGCGCCGCGTGAGCGGAGTCCCGCGGCCAGGTGCAGCAGGCAACCCGGGTTGGCGGCGGTGACGACGTCGGCACCGGTCTCCTCGACTCGATCCAGCTTGCGGTCGCGCAGGGCGTCGGCCACTTCGGGCTGCAGCAGGTTGTAGATCCCGGCGCTTCCGCAGCAGCGCTCCGCATCGACCAGCGGGAGCACGGTCGTGCCGGGGACCCCGGTGAGCAGCGGCGCGGACGCGTCCGGGCAGCGCTGCGCGTGGGCCAGATGGCACGCCTCGTGGCACGTCACGCTGCCCTCGTGTCGTCCGGCCAGCTCCGGCAGCCCGAGTTGTGCCAGCAACTCGAGGACGTCGCGGGTGCGATCCGCGAAGCGGGCGGCCGGCTCGGCCAGCTCCGGGTCGTCGGCCAGGAGCCGTCCGGCGTCCTTCATGGCCGAGCCACACCCGGCGGCGTTCACGACGATGGCGTCCAGCGTGCCGGCCCGCGCGAAGGCGCGGACGTTGCGGCCCATGAGGAGACGCGCACCGGCCCGGTCGCCGCCGTGCAGGTGCAGCGCACCGCAGCAGCCCTGCCCGGGGACGACCACGACTTCGCACCCGGCGGCGGCGAGCACCCGCGCCGTGGCCGCGTTGACGTCGCCGAGGACCCAGCGCGTGACGCAACCCAGCAGCAGCCCGACCCGGGCCTTGGTCTCGCCCACGGCGGGGATCGACCTGGGCAGGCGCGTTGCGACGGGACGTCGGCTGGCCAGCAGGGCCCCGGCGGGGTGCAAGCCTGGAATCGGACGGGAAGCCAGCCAGCGATGGGCCAGACCCAGCAGTGGGGCACCGAGCGCCGCCACGGGAGCGGGCAGGCCCACGGCCCGGCGGATCCAGCGCTCGAGCGGATGTCCACGTCGGGAAGGGGCCAGCCTCGCCCGGGTCTCTTCGAGCAACCTGCCGAAGGGCACGCCGGACGGGCAGGCGGTCTCGCACGCGCGGCAATCGAGGCACAGGTCGAGATGCCGCAGCACCGGCTCGGTGGGCTCGACACGCCCGTCCTCCAGCGCTCGCATGGTGTGGAGCCGACCGCGCGGAGAGTCCATCTCGGTCCCGAGGACTTCGTACGTCGGACACGCCGGAAGACAGAATCCGCAGTGCACGCAGCCTGGTTCGGCCTGAAGCGTCACGAGAGGCCGCCGACGAAGCGTCCCGAGGCCAGCACACCGTCGGGGTCGAACGCCGTGCGCACGCGCCGCATGAGCACGAGGTCGCCGGGCGGCGGCCCCCAGACGTCGACCGCTCCCAGGACCGCGGCCGGCGCCGTGATCAGGACGACGGGCCCGTGTCGACGTGCGACGGCGAGCAGCCGCCCGGTTCCGGCCGCCGACGGCCCGCCCGGGCCGGCGTAGACGAAGGTCGCGCTCTCGAGCCAGGGCCGGACGAGGGCGCGTTCGAGCACCAGCCCGTCGGTCGCGGCCTCTCCGTCCAGCGCTTGCTTCACGGCCGGATCGGCGGCGCGCGGACCGGTGAGGCGCAGGGCCACGCGATCGGTGCCGCCCGTGCCGAGCAGGTCGTCCACTCCCAGCCGGATCCCCGCAGCCTCTTCCGGAGACGCGACGTGGTGGGCGGAACCCGCGGCCCCGAGCAACGTGGCAAGGCGATGGATCTCGCCCGTCACGCGTGTCGCGCCGCCTTCGATGCCGATCACCAGTCGGGCCGAGCCGTCTTGATGCAGCACGTCGGCGAAGACCGGCTGGCCGCCGGCGGCCATGAACGCCTCGGTGGCCGCAAGGGCGGCGGCGTCCGGTGCCGGCACCACCACGGTGGCTTCGACGGCGGGGCGCGGGAGCAAGCGGAAGGTCACATCGGTGATCAAGGCGAGCGTGCCCAGCGAGCCCACCACGAGCCGCGGCGTGTCGTAGCCGGCGACGTTCTTGACCACGCGCCCGCGCCCGCGCGCGAGAGTGCCGTCGGGACAGGCCAGGGTCGCGCCGATGACGCCGTCACGGACACGACCGTGCGCCAGCGTGAGCAGGCCGTCAGGCGCGCACGCGACCAGCCCACCCACGGTGCCGCGACCGTCGCGGACCGGGCAGGGCAGGCGCTGTCCGTGTTCCGCGAGGGTCAGGTCGAGGGTGCGGATGGCTACGCCGGTCTCGACCGTGACGGTGAGGTCGGCGGGTTCGTAGGCCAGCACGCGGTCGAGGCCAGCGGTGAGCAGGCCGATGTCGATGCGCGCTGCCGGAGCGCCGGTGAACGCTCGGGTGCCCCTGCCGATCGGCACGACCGTGTCGCCTGCCGAGCGCGCCTCGGCGAGCACGGTGGCCGCCTCCTCCGCGCTGGCGGGGGCGAGGGTCCGTCCGACGGGGACGCCGTCCAGGGCCCAGCCACGGTCGTTCCGCGACAAGCTCACAGCACGACCTGTCGGCCGGTGGCGGAGAGTTCACCGCAACGCGCGCCGAGCGGCAGGACCTTGCCGGGGTTGCACAGGCCGGTCGGGTCGAGCTGCTCGCGCAGGCGACGCATGAGCAGCAGGTCCGGCGGTGCGAACATGTCGGCCATGGCTTCGCGTTTCTCGACGCCGATGCCGTGCTCGCCGGACAGCGACCCTCCGAGCTCCAGACACGCGGCCAGGATCTCGCGACCCGCCTCGAGCACGCGCGCGCGTTCGGCCTCGTCGCGGTCGTCGAACAGGATGCACGGATGCAGGTTGCCGTCGCCGGCGTGGAAGACGTTGGCCACGCGCAGTCCGTGGCGGGCGCCGATCTCGCGGATGCGTGCGAGCATCTCGGGCAGACGTGTCCGTGGGATCACGCCGTCCTGGGTGTAGTAGTTGCGGGCGATCCGGCCCAGGGCGCCGAAGGCCTGCTTGCGCGCCTTCCAGATCTCGGCGCGTTCGGTCTCGTCGGCCGCAAGGCGGATGTGCAGCGAGCCGTGCTCGGTGCAGTGGGCGGCCACGGCGTCCAGTTCCTCGTCCAGCCCCGCCTCGGGGCCGTCGATCTCGACCAGCAACAGGGCGCCGGCGCCTTCGGGGAACCGGAAGCCGAAGGCCGCGGCCAGGGCATCCACGACCACGTCGTCCATGAGTTCGAGGGCCGCGGGGATGATGCCGGCGGCGATGATGCCCGAGACGGCGCGGCTGGCCGCGTCGATGGTCGCGAACGCCGCCAGGGCCGTGGCCACCGCCTGGGGTCGGCGCACCAGATTGAGCGTGATGCGCGTGACGATGCCGAAGGTGCCCTCGCTGCCGGTGAGCAGCGCCAGCAGGTCGTAGCCCGGGCGTTCGGGGCCGCCGACCTCGACCACCGAACCGTCGGTCAGGACCAGCTCCAGCCCGAGCACGTGGTTCACCGTGACGCCGGTCTTGAGCGTGTGCGGGCCGCCCGAGTTGTGGGCCACGTTGCCGCCGATCGTGCACACCGCCTGGCTGGACGGGTCCGGCGCGTAGGCCAGCCCGTGGGGGGCGGCGGCCCGGGTCACGGCCAGGTTGGCCACGCCCGGCTCGACCTCCGCGCGGCGCCGCAGCGGATCGATCGAGAGGATCCGGTGCATGCGATTGAGGGCGATGATCACGCCGGCGTCGCGTGCCATGGCGCCGCCGGAGAGTCCTGTGCCGGCGCCACGCGCGACGAAGGGCACGCCCGCCGCGACGCAGGTCCTGACCACGTCGGCCACCTGATCGGTTCCGCGCGGGAAGACGACCAGCGCGGGCGTCGCGTCGTGCAGCGTCGATCCATCGCATTCGTACACGACGAGTTCGCCGGGATCGCTGACCACGGCGTCGGCGCCCAGGCGCTCGGTGAAGGCTTCGAGCAAGACCTGGCGCGTCGCCGCTGTCTTCGTCATCACCTCACCGTTCGCGGTTGTCCGGGAGCCAATGTCATCACCGGACCGACGGCGGTCAAGGCGGGATCACGATTCCCGCAGCGCTTCGCGTCGGGTTGGTTCGGCGTGCCCGGGCGCCGGCCGACTCCTCCGGCGATCAGCGCCTCGCCGGGGCTGGATCTGTCTGGCGGGGCCCCGGCGATCGATGGCATCATGGGTCCGGCTGCCCCCGCCCCTCTCACGGACACCCCTCCGCGTGGACCTCGCTGACGCCCTCAAGCAGATCGACGTGACGTTCGAAGCGTTGCTGCGCCGCCTCGACGACGTCGAGCACGACCAGCTCGACGTGGAGTCGGGTGACGGCAAGATCGTGCTCGCGTTCGATGACGGCGCGCAGCTCATCATCAGTCGCCAGAGCGGCAACGGGCAGATCTGGTTGGCCGAGCCCGGAGGCGGCTGGCACTTCGACTACAACGGCCGCCTGTGGATCTGCGACAAGCGCGGGCTGGAACTGATCCAGACCCTGGAGGACCTGATGACCTCCAAGCTGGGCGAGCCGGTCGACCTCCGCTAGCCTGGGGGCACGAGACCATGGGCCAGAACCTCGGCAACGCACCCACGGAGGACCGCCAGCTCCAGGCGTTCATGCGGGCTCTCCTGGACGACGTCCATGCACTCGAGTCGATGCTCGAGGACGGCAGGCTGTTCGAGACGGGCCACCGCCGCATCGGCGCCGAGCAGGAGATGTTCCTGGTCGACGGGAACGGGCGCGTCGTGCCGGCGGCCCTCGCGGTGCTCGATCAGGCCGACGATCCGCGCCTGACCACCGAGCTGGCGCTGTTCAACCTGGAGGCCAATCTCTCGCCCCAGGACTACGGCGGCCGGTGCCTGTCGCGCATGGAAGCCGAGCTGCGCGAGCTGGTCACCAAGGCCGATGACGCGGCGCGACGGCACGACGCGCGCGTCCTGCTGGCCGGCATCCTGCCCACGCTGGAACAGCGCGACCTGGGCCTCGAGAACATGACGCCCAAGGGGCGCTACCACGAGCTCAACCGCGCCACGACCGAGATGGCCGGGGGCTCGTTCCGCGTCGTCATCAAGGGCCTCGACGAGCTCGAGGTGACCCATGACAACGTGATGCTCGAGGCCTGCAACACGTCCTTCCAGGTCCACTTCCAGGTGGACCCGGACGAGTTCGTGCCGCTCTACAACGTGGCGCAGGCGATCACGGGGCCCGTGCTCGCGGCTGCCGTGAACTCACCGCTGCTGCTCGGGCGCCGCCTGTGGCGCGAGACGCGCGTGGCCTTGTTCCAGCGCAGCCTCGACGCGCGTACGAGCGCCGAGCGCAAGCGGTCGGTGCAGCCGCGCGTGAGCTTCGGGCGCGGCTACGTGCGCGAGTCGGTGGTCGAGATCTTCAAGGAGGACATCAGCCGCTTCCGCGTGCTGCTCGGCGCCGAACTCGGGCCCGACCCGATGTCCGTGCTCGCGGCCGGAGGCGTGCCGGACCTCCAGGCGCTGCGCCTGCACAATGGCACGATCTATCGCTGGAACCGCGCCTGCTACGGACACGACGGCAAGATCGCGCACCTGCGCATCGAGAACCGCGTGCTGCCCGCGGGCCCGACGGTCCTCGACGAGATGGCCAACGCCGCGTTCTTCTTCGGGCTCATGTCCGGCGTGACCGAGGAGTACGGGCGGATCGAGGAGAAGCTCCCCTTCGACGACGCGAAGGACAACTTCATGGCCGCCGCGCAGCACGGCATGAAGGCCACGATGACCTGGATGGGCCGCGAGCTGTCGGCGCGGCACCTGATCCTCGAGCAACTCCTGCCGCTCGCGGGCGAGGGCCTGAGCCACGCCGGGATCGACGCCGACGACATCGATCGCTACCTGGGCGTGATCGAGGCTCGCGTGACCAGCGGCCAGACCGGTGCCGAGTGGGCCATGCGCTCCATCGCGGCGATGGATCCGCACACGAGCCCGGACACGATCAGCCGGGCCCTCGTGGCCGCGACGCTCGTGAACCAGCAGGGGACCGGGCCGGTCCACACCTGGGAGCCGGCTTCGGTGGAGCCGCTGCGCCACGCGCGCGAGAGCTACCAGACCGTGGGCCAGATCATGACCAGCAACCTGTTCACGGTGCAGCCGGGTGACCTGGTCAACCTGGCCGCAAGTGTCATGGACTGGGAGCACATCCGCCACGTGCCCGTGGAGGACGGCGAGGGCCGGCTGGTGGGGCTCGTCAGCCATCGTCGTCTGTTGCGGCTGCTCGGTCGCGGGAATCGGAGCGATGAGCCGGTCGCCGTGCGCGACATCATGAAGCCCGACCCGGTCACGGTCCTGCCCAGCACGACCACGCGCGAGGCCATCGCCCTGATGCGCGAGCACAAGGTCGGCTGCCTGCCGATCGTGGACGAGGACGCGCGCCTGGTGGGCATCGTCACCGAGCGCGACCTGATCAACGTCGCGGCCAAGTTGCTGGATCGTTTCCTGGCGGGTGAGGAGGGGTCTTGAGCGAGACCCTGTCCGCCTCGCCGCCGCTGAGGTTCGACGAGCGCATCGTCGGCGTCCACGAAGGCGTGCGACCTGGGCGCACCCACGTGATCATGGGCGGCGTGCACGGCAACGAACCGGCGGGGCTGCTCGCCGCGCGGCGCGTGCTCGACGTGCTCGGGCAGGGTCACCTCCCGGTGGCGGGACGCATCGTCGTCCTGGCCGGCAACCTGGGGGCCCTCGCGCACGATCGGCGCTTCCTGTCCACCGACCTGAACCGCGGCTGGCGCGAACCGGATCTCGCGCGCCTGCTCGCCGCCGACCCGTCCCACGACGGGCCCGAGGATCGCGAGCGCCGCGACTTGCTCGAGCATCTCGCGAATCTCGAGGCGAGCAGCGACGAGCCGCTCCTGTTCCTCGACCTGCACACCACCTCGGGGCCCTCGGCGCCGTTCATGGCGGCCTCGGACACGCTGCGCAACCGCGAGGTCATGCTGTCCCTGCCGATTCCGGTGCTGCTCGGTCTCGAAGAGGCCATCGGTGGGACCCTGATGGGTTTCCTCAGCGACCGCGGGCATGTCTCCATGGCCATCGAAGCGGGCCAGCATGATCGCGCTGAGACCGTGGATCGGCACGAGTCGGCGCTCTGGATGTGGCTGGCCGCCGCCCGGGCGCTGTCGCCGGGGGACATCCCCGACGGAGCGCGACACGTGTCGCGCCTCGCCGCCGCCAGCCGCGACCTCCCGCTGCTGATGGAGATCGTGTACCGGCACGCCGTGGCGCCGGACGACGAGTTCGTCATGGACCCGGGCTGGGAGTCCTTCCAGGACGTGGAGGCCGGGAGGCGCCTGGCCGTGGATCGCACGGGCCCGATCGAGGCGCCCGCGGGCGGCTTCCTGCTCATGCCGCTGTACCAGGCCCAGGGCGACGACGGCTTCTTCATCAGTCGCAGCGTGCGGCGCCACCAGCGGCGGCTGCAGGAGGTCGTGCGGCGCCTGCGCCTCGATCTGCTGCTGCCCCTGCTGCCGGGCCTGCGTGGCGACGCCGAGCGTCCGGACCACCTCGTCGCCGACGCGAGCACCGCCGACGGGAGGCTGGCCGGCCTCTTGCGCCTCTTCGGCTACCGCAGCCGGTGGGTCGAGGGGGAGCGCGTCATCTTCGCGCGCCGTCGGCCGAACTTCCGCGGCGTGAAGCGGCGGCGCCCCGACGACGGGCGGCGCTGACTACTCGACGGTGAGCGTGTCGCGGTTGGTGAGGAACTTGTCGCCGTCGCGGACGACCAGCGCCTGGACGTAGGCGGTGAGGCCGACGAGCCCGGGATCGGCCGGGATGCCCAGCACGATGCCGGACAACCCGGACGCGGGCACGGTGCCGCCGAACAGACCGATCAGCGCGCTCGGGTCGAGCAGCAGCGGGCCGTCGATGCCACCCAGGCTCAGGTTGGCCGTGCCCGGACTCAGGTACCAGCTGTAGAGGTCGCCCGCCTCACCCGAGACGTTGAAGGACAGCGACGCGCCGATCCCGGTGCTGCCGTACAGCACGATGCGCGGCGAGACGTCGAAGATGCTCACGACCAGGTCGTCGATGGCCGCCTCGACCACCGAGTTGTTCGGGTCATCCCGGGCCACGAAACGCAGTTGCATCGACTCGGTCTGGGGCAGGAACTCCTCGACCAGGAACTCGGCGTCGGTCCAGGCGTTGGCGTTGCCCGTCACCGACTCGAGCGCGGTCCAGTTGTCGCCGCCATCGTTGGAGATCGACACGTCGAAGGTGTCGTCCGCGGTGGACAGGTCGGCGAACCAGCGCGCGTAGCGGATCAGCGCCGGGCCCGTGCCCGACAGGTCGATGAGCGGGGTCAGCAGCGTGGTCTCGCCGTCGTCGACGTCGTCGTTGCCGGCTGAACCCCCGGCGTTGCCCGTGACGAAGGCCTGGGTCCCGGGCACCGAGTTGTCGTTCTCCGGGTTTGCGGGTTCCCCGTTGCTGTCCGTTCCCACGGGGTCGCCGCGCTCCCACAGGCCCGTGCTGGCGGTGTCGCCGGGCACGCCGGCGGTCCAGCCCAGGTCCAGCTCCACGTCGTCGAAGACCAGCGGGCGAGCGCTGCCCACGATCAGGTGGCCGGGCAGGGACTGGGTCCAGCCCTCGTAGGTCAGGGTCAGCGTGTAGGCGATCACCGTGCCGCCCGGCGTGGCCGCGTCCACCGCCAGGCGCAGTGGTGCGCCCGCGTTGTCGGTGCTCGTGAACGACGCCAGCGTGCCGAAGTCGTGGGACGCGTCGAGGATCGTCGCCACGGGGCTGGTGCTGCTGAGCGTGGCGGTGACCGCGGTCGCGGTGTCGGCGCGGCCGCTGTTGCGGACGCCGAGGACCACGGCCACGGTCTCGCCGGCATCGACGTCGCCGTCGCCATCGCCTTCGTCGATCAGCGTGGTCGAGGCCAGGCGGGCCCAGGCGCCGGCGGCCAGCGCCGTGCGTTGCAGTGCGGCCAGGTTGTCCTCGGCCAGCGGCACGATGCGATCCGTGTCGGGCCAGAAGCCGTCGTTGTCACCACCGATCTCGGGCGTCCAGGCCATCGCCCCGCCGAGGTGGTCGGTGTCGAAGGTCACCCCGTTGGCGGCGTAGAGCACCTCGGGCCCGGGGCCGAACTCGTAGCCGTTGTCCCCGGTGACCAGCGCGCCGACTTCGTCGTACTCGGCCGGGTTCTCCACGGGGACGAAGTCGTAGCCGTAGGGCGCGAGCCAGACGTTGCCGAAGCAGTGGATCGAGAGCGCCGTGCGGAACTCGTGGGCCGCCATGAAGGCGAGCATGTTCTGGGTCTCGGGCTCGCTGGCCGGGCTGGGTCCGCGGTACAGGTCGTTGGACGTGGAGCCGCTGCTGCCGACGTTGTCGTAGCCCCAGAACTCGGGGTAGTTGCGGTTGAGGTCGACGCCGAAGGTCCCGTCGCCGTTGTCGCGGCGGTTCTTGCGCCACAGGCCGCCGCCGTTCGGATCGGTCGACTGGTTGTGGACGTAGCCGTCGGGGTTCACGACCGGCACGCAGTAGATCTCGCGCTCGTCGACCAGGTAGGTCGCCAGCGGATCGGTGCCGTAGTTCTCGGCGATCCAGAGCATGAACCAGAGCAGGGTCTGCATGCCCTCGGGTTCGCGCGCGTGGTGCAACGCATCGAAGCGCACCTCGGGCTCGCCCTCATCGACGCCGGGGTTGTCCGAGATCCGCAGCCACCACTGGGTGCGTCCCTGGACCGTCTGCCCGAGGGACTGCTTGGCGCCGAGCGCCGACGGCGCCAGCGCGGTGAGCTGATCGAGGACCGCTTCGACCTCGGTGAAGGTGTAGTAGCCACCCATGGATCCCGCACCGAAGGCGGGGCTGAGCGAGGAACCGAAGGCCGCCTGGGCCAGCCCGTCGTCGGCGTCGATCGCGGTGAGCCGCTCGCGATAGTACGAGCGCAGGTCCGCGATGGCGACGGTGTGCGGGAGCCCGTAGGCCTGCAGCGCGACGAGATCCCGGTCGCGGGCCAGCACCTCGATCGTGCCGTCGGCGCGGACGTTGGCGATGTCGAGATTCAGCGCCGATTGCAGCGGGAGCAGGCGCGTCAGCGGCCCCTCGACGAGCACCAGGCGGTAGGGGTCCTCGTCGACGCCCGCGGTCTCGACAGCCGGCCCCTGGACGAGCTGGGCCGTGACGGGAAGCGGCACCAGGGCGAGCGCGAGCAGGGCCAGTCCGGCTCGAGCAGGACGGAAGGACGGCATCAGGGCCACGGATTCTCTCCGGGAGGGGCGACAGGCTCCCGGCGCAGGATCGGGGGGGGCACGGGGGGGCCGGGATTCGGGCTCGCCATCCTACCCCGGCACGTGATCCACCGGGCTGGGGCGTCACCCCCCTGGGCACGACCACCCAGCGCCCTTCAGTACGGATCCGCGTGCTGGTCCTGATGCTGGTCCCACCACGTCTCCCAGCTCTTGCGCGTGCTGCCCGGATCGGCTCCGGTGACGCGCGAGAGCGCGGTGGTGACGGCGCTGAACTCCCGCGACGAGACGCCCATCACGGTCACGTCGAGGACGGCACCTTGCTGGATCACGGACACGATCGGGTCGGCGATGGCGGCGTTCTGCGCGACGTCGGCGTCGAAGCCGGAGACATAGGCGCGCTGCGTGCCGATGAACGTCGACGCCCGCGGGCCCGAGCCACTTCCGCTGGAGGCGGCCACCGCGAGCTGCCGGACCAGGGGTTCGATGGCCATCTTCGCGGTCGGTCCGAAGTTCCCGAGCGCCTCGGCGGCGTGGGTGCGGATCGTCGAGGAGTTGCTCCCGAGCGCGTCGATCAGGTTGACCTGCAGACCGGGCTCGCCGGTGTCGCGCAGGGCCAGACTCGCGCCGTGCCGCACGTCCGGCGCACGGTCCATGAGCGTGTGCACGAGCAACCGGCCGGCCAGCTCCTCGTCGATCCGGTGCGCGTCGAGGCGACGCAGGGCGAGGGTGGCGAACGCGCGGCGGCCGGTCTCGTCGAGGTAGAGCTGGGCGACGAGCGCGGCGTGCAGACCGTCCTTGTCCTCGACCTCGCGCAGGCGCAGCACGACGAGTTCGCGCAACGAGAGCGGCGCGTGGGCCGCGAACTCGATCAGGTCGTCGACCGCGGCGGCGGTGTCGGTGGCCTGTCGGTCGAGGGGGGGGAGGCCGATCAGCGGCGCCTGGTCGGCGAGGAGCTGCAACGCTTCGGGCAGGTCGGGCAGCTCGGCGAGCAGGGTGTCGATCTGCTCGAAGCCCTCCATGAGCAGACCCTGCTCGAGCATCCACCGCGCGTGGGCCGTCTTCTCGGCCGGGCTGCCGCGGCGCAGCTTGGCCCCGCGCCCGCGCATCTCCTCGAGCACGTCCTTCTCGAGCAGGTCCTCGACGACGAAGTCGGCCGGCAGGGTGGTCACCCGACCGCTGCGCGCCACCACCTCCCAGGCGGCGTCCACCAGCTTGGCGTCGCCGCGGAGGACCTGGCCGTTGCCCAGGCGCAGCAGCCGGCGCTGGGAACGCAAGCGCGGGTCGCGTCGCGGCTTGGCATCGTCATCACCGGCCTCCGGCGCGGCGGCCGGGAGGGTCGCGGGGGGCACGGCCCCGGCCGGCGGCGCGAGGGCGAGCAACAGGGCGAGGGCGGCGGTCCCGGCGGCGGGCACGGCGAGGTCGAGGCGCATGGGTCTTCTCCACGGGCCGGTCCGGGGACCGATCGAGGCACGGGATCCAGCATACCGGCTGGCCCAGCTAGGCCCAGGCGGCGGATCGGTCACGCGCCGGCCCGGGTCCGTCCGGCCCCGACGGAGGGCCCCGTCCCGGAGTCGTCCCACGGGTGCGTCCCCCGCGTCGGGTTCCTGCGGCTTGGCTGATCGGCTGCCGACCGCGACAATCGGCGCCCCCGAGGAGTTCCGCCACGCCGGTGGGTCCTCGCGGACGGAGTGCCCCGATGCCCTTGCAGGAGCCGCTCGACCCGGTCGAGGCCCGTGTGCTCGGTGTCCTCGTCGAGAAGGAGCTGACCACGCCCGACCAGTATCCGCTCTCGCTCAACGCGCTCACGTCGGGCTGCAACCAGAAGTCGAACCGCAACCCGGAGATGTCGCTCTCGTCGGGGCAGGTCTCGTCGGCCGTCGATCGCCTGCGCCTGCAGCAGTTGGCCGGCGAGACGCGCTCGACCGGCGCGCGCGTGACCAAGTACCGGCACACCGCGCGAGAGAAGCTTGGGCTCGAGGACGCGGCCGTGGCCGTCGTCGCCGAGCTGCTCCTGCGCGGACCGCAGACCGCCGGCGAGATCCGTGGCCGGGCCAGTCGCATGTCGGCCATCCCGGATCTGGTCACGCTGGACGGGATCCTGAGGCTGCTCATCGACCGCGGTCACGCCGCGCGGGTGGCACCCCTGCAGGGCTCGCGCGCGGTGCGCTACGGCCAGAGACTCTGCCCCGACGTGAAGGGCGACGCGGAGATCCTCGGGCCGGCCCCGGACGCGGTGGTGTCCCGAGCCGCGGCTGACGAGCCGGTGGCGAGTGCTCCCGCGCCGAGTGCTCCGGCGCCGGCTGCTCCCGCGCCGGCTGCGCCTTTCACCGGGCCTGGTGGCACGCCGGTGTCGCGAGACGCGGGCGTCCCGCTGTCGGTCGGCCTCGCGAGCGCGCACGCCAGCGCCGACATCGTCGCGCGCGTGCACGATCTCGAGGACGAGGTGAAGGACCTCAAGGCCAAGCTGCTCCTGCTGGCCGACCGGCTGAAGATCCCGATCCACGACGCCTGACGGGCCTGCTCGAGCGCCGGGCCGCCCGCCGAGCGTGGTCGTCAGTGCTGCTCGCGCGCCAGCAATGCGTCGAGCGCCTCCGCGATCCGCTCCGCGCCGCTCACGATGTGGTGCGACGCCGAGCCGTACAGCGAGGGTGGCAAGACCACGATGCGCTGCTCCCGGATCGCCGTGAGTGCGCCCGCGGCGGGGGTCTCGGCCAGGTAGCGCTGGGTGGCCGAGTCGCCGTCCTTGCCGGCCACGATGATGACGTCGGGATCCACGACGATGAGTTGCTCGAGATCGATGGATGCATGCCCGGCGAGGCCCGCGAGCGCGGCGGCGTTGGTGACGCCGGCCATGGTGAGCATGGCGTCATGCGTGGTGCCGCCGGCCGCGGTCCAGCCGCCCACGCCCTGGTTGCTGTAGAAGAGCGCGGTCCAGCCCGAACGCGCCGACGCGCCCTCGGCCAGGGCCGCCACGCGGGCCTCGATGTCGGCGCGGACCTCGGCGGCGTGCTGCTCGGTGCCGAGCACCGCGCCCACGAGTTGGAGCTGGTCGAGCATGGCCGGCAGGTCCGCCGCGTCCGGCAGGATCAGGACGGGGACGCCGGCCGCGGTCAGCAGCGACGTCGGTGTCGCCTCCTGCCAGCGGTGAGCGATGACGAGGTCGGGTTCGAGGGCGAGCAGCGGCTCGGCCAGGTAGCGCTCGAAGCGGGGCAGGTGCTCCCAGCGCTCGGGCCCGCCGGGGAACTCGGTGTAGAGGAACGCCGGCCGGGGCAGGCCGGCCACGCGGTCCGGGCCGACCAGCGCCACGACCAGGTCGGCGGCCGCGGAACCGGCCGGGACGACGCGGCCTGGGGGCGCCTCGACCCGCAGCGTGCCGCCGCCCGGCAAGGCGACGGTGCGAGGGAAGTCCTGCCCCGCGGTGTCACCGGTGACCACGGTGGGGCCCGGAGGTCGCCCTGCGGCTCCGGCCTGTCGGACCAGCCACCAGGCCCCGAGACCCAGCACGACCACGACCAGCAGGGTCGCGATCACCGCCGTGGTGGTGGATCCTCGCGGCGCTGTGGCATTCGGCTGCATCGGCGGGCGGACCCTACGCCGTGGATCGGAGCGGAATCAACCGTGGCGCTTGCGGACTTCAGCGCCTCGGGCGTTGACGCCGCGCGGAGCCTATGGCGTCATTGTCCCGGAAGCCCCGCGAGGGGCGCTCTTTGCAAACATCGCGTACGAACTCGTTCGTCGGTCGCGGGGAAGACGGTGTGAATCCGTCACGGTCCCGCCGCTGTGAGCGGAGTCGGTCGTTGCCGTGGGACGGTCGGCGCCAGCAGGCGCCGTCCGGGCCCGAGCCACTGCCCCCTGGAAGCGCCCTGGGCCCGAGAGCCCTGGGGTGCCATGCGTGCCCGGGGGCGGGAAGGCGCGACGCGCCGGTCAATCCGCGAGTCAGAACATCCGCCCGCCGAACCGTACGTGCCATCCCCGGATCTGGGAGGCACGGACCGTCTGTCAGCGTGACGGATGGCGAGTGACCTCCAAGGCCGGAGTGGGCCCCGTGCCCGCGTCCTCCTTGGAGAACAACCATGCGCAGCATCTCGACGCTCGCCGGCCTGTTGCTGGCCGGCATGACGACCACCTCCGCCGTGGTCGGAAGCAGTACCCCGTTCGCCGAATTCGTGGTGAGCTTCAACCCCGGCATCGGCTCGGGGTTCGGCGTGCCCGAAGACGTGCTCGGTCCGCCCGAAGGCGCGGGGGCGAGTGCCGGGTCCTTCGACGTCTACACCCTCGGCGTGCAGGGCGACCTGACGCTGGAGCTGGGCTCGCGCTGCTTCGACGGTCCCGGCGCGGATCTGATGGTGGCGGAGAACCCGCTGCTCGCGTTCGCGACGGGGAACAGCTTCGCGGAGCTGATGTTCGTCGAGGTCAGCTCGGACGGGAACACGTTCGTGCGTTTCCCCACGCGCTACCTGGGCCCCGACGGTCCCTTCGCGCCCTTCGAAGCGTGCCCGATCGGCGACTTCGTGGGGTTCGCCGGCGTCATGCCGGTCTTCACCAGCAGCCTGTCCGGCACCGATCCGCTGGACGTCGTCGCTGCGGGTGGGGATGCGTTCGATCTGGCCGACCTCGCCGACACGCCGGAGGTGCTCGCGCGCCAGGTGGATCTGGACGACATCAACTTCGTGCGCCTGGTCGACGTGCAGGCCGGCGCGGACTTCGACAGCCTGGGTCAGCAGGTCTGGGATCACGGTCTCGACAACAGTGCGTCGGCGGACGCGGACGCGATCGTGACCTTCAATGCCACCGCGACCTTCGACCTGTCCCGGCCGGCTGTCGAGATGGAACTGGACGCCTCGGGCTTCCTGACCATCGAGCTCCACGATCCCGAGGGGTTCAAGGACATCAAGACCGGCCTCAAGGCCTCGGTGAACGCCATCCCGGTCGACTTCTACACGACCCTGCTGCCCTTCTTCGCGATCCAGCCCATCGATCCGCAGACGATCCGGCTGGTCACGGGGCCGATCCCACCGGGCTTCATCAAGGCCCGCCTGAAGGTCGCGGCGGTGGACGGTGCGGGGCTCACCAGCGGCGACGCCATCTCCTTGTACTGAGCGCGTCGCGCCTCGATTGCGGGTCCGGTTCGGCAGGGCTTACCATGCCCGGCTCGCCGACCTGGTGGGCGGCGTCACCTTGGCGCCCGACCACGGCGGCCGACCGACCCGGACCCGCGATCGAGGACCCTCGCCGGATGAACCTGGCCGCATGAGCATCGCCGCATGAGCATCGTCACTCCGAGGACCATGGCCGGGGTCATGGAGCTGCTGCCGCGGGAGCAGGTCGCCTTCCAGCGGATGCTGGACGGGATCCGTGCGGGCTTCGAGCGCTTCGGCTTCCAGCCGGTCGAGACGCCGGTCATGGAACGGGTCGACGTGCTGCTGACCAAGACCGGCGGTGAGACCGAGCGGCAGGTGTACTTCGCGCAGTCCAGTGGCTCTCGTGAGCAGGGCAAGCCGCCCGAGCTGGCGCTGCGCTTCGACCTGACCGTGCCGCTGGCGCGCTACGTGGCCGAGCACGAGCACGAGCTGACCTTCCCGTTCCGGCGCTACCAGATCCAGCGCGTGTACCGCGGCGAACGGGCCCAGAAGGGGCGCTACCGCGAGTTCTACCAGTGCGACATCGACGTCATCGGCAAGGACTCGCTGAGCCTGCGCTACGACGCCGAAGTGCCGGCGGTGATCGCGCAGGTCTTCCGCGCCCTCGATGTCGGCGCGTTCACGATCCACGTCAACAACCGCAAGATCCTGATGGGGCTGCTGGCGGACCTGGGCCTCTCGCGCACCGACCAGACGCTGGTGCTGCGCGAGGTCGACAAGCTCGACAAGCGCGGGGCCGAGGCGGTGGCGGCGACGCTTGCCGAGGAGCGCTTCGGGCTGGGCGACGCGGGGGCGGCGCGGATCCTGGAGCTGGTCGGGATCGTGGGCTCGCCCGACGACGTGCTGACCCGGCTCGACGCGCTGCCTTGCGAGGACGAGGGCTTCCGCGCGGGCGTGGCCGAGATGCGCGAGGTGGCCGCGAGCATCGCCGCCTTCGGTGTGCCCGCGAGCGACTGGTGCATCGACCTGTCCATCGCGCGCGGGCTGGACTACTACACGGGCACGGTCTACGAGACGCTGCTCGACGACCATCGGCAGTTGGGCAGCGTCTGCTCCGGTGGCCGCTACGAGAACCTGGCCGGGCTCTACACCCGGTCGCGCCTTCCCGGCGTGGGCATCTCGATCGGTGCGACGAGGCTGTTCTCCAAGCTGCTCGAACTGGGCCTGCTCGAGGTGGCGGGGCTCGTCGACGTGCTCGTGACGCGGCAGAGCCCGGAGCTGGACGCGGCCTACCTGGAGCTCGGGACGCGGCTGCGGCAGTCGGGGCTCAACACCGAGGTCGTGTTCGAGGATGGCAAGCTGCCCAAGCAGCTGAAGGCGGCGAACCGCGCCGGCGTGCGCTTCGTCGTGATCATGGGTCCGCAGGAACACGACCGCGGGACGGCGATGCTCAAGGACATGCAGGCGGGTGAGCAGGTGGAGTTGAAGCTGGAGGACCTGGCCGACGGCGTGCGTGCGCGGCAGTCCGCGGGCGCGGCAGGCGCCGGAACCGGCACGGGAGCGGGAGGATGACGTCGGAGGGTGGGCCTCGGCCGGTGGTGCTCGACGGGCGGAGCCTGACGCGGGCGCAGGTGGTCCAGGTCGCGCTGCACGGGCAGCAGGTCGAGGTCGATCCGGCGGCAGCCGAGCGCGTGGCGGCGGCAGCCGACTACGTCGAGCGGCTCGTCGCGCAGGATCGCACCGTCTATGGCGTGACCACGGGCTTCGGGCGAAACGCGTCGGTCCGCTTGCGCGACGTCGAGGCGGCCCGGCGCCTGCAGCAGAACCTGATCATCACGCATGCCGTCTGCGTCGGCGAGGCCCTGCCCGAGGCCGTGGTGCGCGCGATGATGCTGCTGCGCATCAACGCCGTGTTGCCGGGGCACTCCGGATTGCGGCCGGCGACACTGGATCTGCTCGTCGGCATGCTCAATGCGCGCGTGCACCCGATCGTGCCCGAGAAGGGCTCGGTGGGAGCCAGCGGTGACCTCGCGCCGCTCTCGCACATCGTGCTGACCATGCTGGGCAAGGGTGAGGCGGTGCTCGACGGCGAGGTGTTGCCGGCGGCCGAGGCTCTGGCACGGGTCGGACTCTCGCCCGTGGTGCTCTGGCACAAGGAGGGGCTGGCGCTGATCAACGGCACCCAGCAGATGACGGCCCACGCCACCCTGGCGCTGGACCGCCTGGAGAACCTGCTGAACGTGGCCGACATCGCCTGTGCGCTGACGCTCGAGGCCAAGGCCGGGCGCTCGGCGGCGTTCGACCCGCGCGTGTTCGCGCTGCGGCCCCATCCCGGTTCGGTCGAAGTGGCCGCGCATCTCCGGCAGGTCTTCGCCGGCTCGACGCTGGTGGACATCGATCCGGCGCAGGTCAAGGACGCCGAGGGCAAGCTGGCCAAGTCGGGCAGCCCGCAGGACTCGTACTCTCTGCGCTGCGCCCCGGCGGTGCACGGCGCCGTGCGCGATGCCGCGGCCCACGTGTCGCGGGTGGTGGACATCGAGCTCAACGCGGTCACCGACAACCCGTTGTTGTTCCCGGATGCCGACGACGTGATCTCCGCGGGCAACTTCCACGGCATGCCCATCGCCCTGGCCCTGTCGGCGCTCAAGGCGACCTTGCCGGTGCTGGCCTCGATCTCCGAGCGACGCATCGCGCTGTTGGCGGATGCCGCCCTCAGCGATGGGCTGCCGATGTTCCTGATCGACAATCCCGAGGGGGAGCGCAGCGGGCTGATGCTGATCCAGTACTCGGCGGCGGCGCTGGTCAACGACCTGGCCACCCGCAGCCATCCGGCCACGGCGTTCAACGTGCCCACCTGTGCCAACACCGAGGACCAGGTGTCGATGGGGACCAACGAGGCGCGCCACGTGATCGAGATGCTCGACGACGTCGAGCACGTGCTGGCCTTCGAGGTGCTCAGCGCCACGCAGGGCTTGTCGCTGCGGCAACGCATCCTGGCCGGCGCTGTGTGGCCGGCCGCCAAGGCCGACGGCGGGCCTTACGCGCCCGGCGTCGGGACCGCCGCGGCACTGGCCCACGTGCGCGAGGGGTTGCCCGAGATGACCGAGGAC
>JAJDER010000006.1 GCA_029259725.1 Planctomycetota bacterium
CCGTCGTCACGATCCTCGATGCGCGGCATCGGCTGCAGCACCAGCGCGTCCTGCAACAGCGTCGCCTGGATGCCCCGGTGCCGCGCGACGAAGAGCACGTCGTCGTGCCACTGGCCGCGATTCTCGACGAAACCGCTCAGGGACTGGATCGGCGGGCCGGCGCGGACACGCGGTTCGTCGGGTGTCCCTGATGTCCCGGCCGACATCGGTGTGGTGATGACGGCGAGGGAGAGCGCGACGGCGAGCGCGACGGCGAGCGTCGGTCTCTCTCGGCCGGTGCGCATCGGGAACTGGATCATGACGGGAACCTCGGTGGCTTCAGACTACGCCAGATCAGCGACCTCGGACCCGCAAAGCGGAAGAAGCACTGCGGTCTCCGCGGTGGATCCGTCGACCCGAGGGCGCCGACTCAAAGCTGGTTGCCAACGCCCAAGGGGCGTCAGCTTCAGCGCGTTGCTTGCGCTCCAGCCCTCGGGCCCGCCGTTCCATCTTCGGTCCGCCGCTGCCCGCTGGCCCACCTGGCGACTACAGCAGCGGCTCGAAGGGCGATCCGAAGCAGGCGCGGCCCTTGCGGCAGTCCTCGGGGTGGCTGGCCTTCCGGTCGGGGCCCAGGATCTGCTCGGTCTCGCCGCACCAGCACCACATGGAACGGTCCAGCACGTCCTCATCGGTCATCGCCGGGACCGACGCCGCGAGCAGCTTCTTGCTGCGCAGGCTCGAGCAGTAGGGCGACACCTTGAGGCCCGCGGCGCGTCCGGCGTTCGCGGCGCCGGCGGAGCCACCGCTGCCAGCGCCGGACGTGGTCACCGGGTGGCCGGCGGCGTCGCGGCGCCCGTGGTCCTTGCGGTGGTCGGGCATCGATCAGGCTCCGAGCTTCTGGAGGGCGCGACGCAGCAGGCCCTGGGTGAGCGGGATCTTGTAGCCGTTGTCGCTGAGCGCGCGGGCGTCTTTCAGCGCGTCGGCGCCGGCGGCACGGGCCGTGGCCTCGGTGGTCGGCGAGCGACCCTGGAGCAGCGCCTCGGTGCTGGCGCAGCGCCAGGGCTTCGGCGCGACGCCACCGAGCACGAGCCGCGCGTCCGAGATCCGCGAACCGTCCATCCACAGACACAGGGCCACGGCGGACAAGGCCCAGTCGTAGCTCTCGCGCTCCTGCATCTTGAGGAACGTGCTGCGCATGCCGGCGGGCGGCGCCGGCACGCGCACGCTGGTCATGACCTCGTTGGGCAGGCGCACCGTCTCGCGCTGGTAGCTGCCCTCGCGCGGGAGCGTGAAGTAGTCGTCCAGCTTCAGCGTGCGCTCACCGCTCGGCGAGACCAGCGTGACCTCGGCCTCCAGCGCGACCAGCGCCGTGGCCAGGTCCGACGGGTGCACGATGTAGCTGGGGAACCCACCCAGGATCGCGTTGTAGCGGTTCTTGCCGACGGCGGCGTAGCAGTGCGTGCCGCCCTTCTTGAGGCAGTGCGCCTCCTCGCTGCGGAAGTACCAGCAGCGCGGGCGCTGGTTGAGGTTGCCGCCGACCGTGCCCACCGAGCGGATCTGCGGCGAGCCCACCGACGCGGCGGCCTCGTGCAGCGCGGTCAGGGTCTCGCGCACGCGCGTGTGCTCCTCCAGGTCCTGCACCGTGACCATCGCGCCGATCACCAGGGTCCCGTCGGCTTCCCAGGTCATGGCGTCGAGGCCGGGGATGCCCTTGAGGTTCACCAGCCGGTCGGGCTCGGCGAGGTGCTCCTTCAGCTCGGTGAGCAGGTCCTGCCCGCCCGCCAGGAGCATGGCGCTCTTGTCGGCGGGGTCGACGGGGAGCAGGCCCGCCGCCTCCTGCACGGTGCGCGCCTGGACGAGGTCGAAGGCCTTCATGTCTAGATCCTCAGCCGGCCAGCGCGGCCAGCACCTTGTCGGGGGTGAGCGGCAGGTCGCGCAGGCGCGCGCCGCAGGCGTTGAACACGGCGTTGGCGATGGCGCCGTGGCCCGGGATGATCGGCGCCTCCGCGAAGCCCATGGCCTCCTGTCGCGTGTCCTCGTCGTCGATGAGCGCGACCAGCTCGGGGATCTCCTGCGGGCCGGCGATGCGGTAGTCGCCCAGGCCGTCGGTGAGCATCAGGCCGGTGTCCTCGTCGAGCACGCGCACCTCGTGGAGGCCGTAGCTCAGCGCACCGATCATGCCGCCGTTGATCTGGCTGCGCGACGCCAGGCGATTGAACGGGAGCCCCATGTCCTGGATGTAGACCATCTTCAGCACCTGGATGCGGCCGGTGACCGTGTCCACGCGCACCTTCGCCGACTGCGCGCCGTGCACGCCGCGGCCGGTCAGGTGCTCCTGCCAGCGCCCGGTGCCCAGGATGGGTTGCGCGAGGGTGGCGCAGGCCTGCTTCCAGCTCAACGACCGGCCCAGGGCGTGGTCCACGTACACGCGGCCGTCGAGCCAGATCAGGTGCCCGGGCTCGGTGCCGAGCGCCGCGGCGACCGACGGTTCGAGCAGCACGCGCGCCTGGTACGCGCCGTCCTTGATGGCCGAGGCGATGGAACCGGTGGTGATCGACCCGCCGCTGTAGACCGCCGGGGGGAGCTTGCCGTCACCGATGTGCGCGGTGACGTCGGTGACCCCCAGGCCGAACTCCTCGGCGACGATCGCGGCGACCAGCGTGCGCGAGCCCGTGCCCAGGTCCTGCACGGCGGTGCTGCCCGAGATGGCGCCATCGGGCGCGATGCGCACGTCGCACACCGTGCTCGGGCGGCTGCCGCTGCCCCAGACCGCCACGCCGAAGCCGATGCCCTCGGCCATGCCGTCGGCGCCGGGTTGGCCGGGCGTGGTCTTGTTGGGGTGGCCGGCCCAGTCCACCTCGGCCGCCACGCGATCGAGCTGCCGGTGCCAGACCTCGTCGGAGAGGTTGGCCTTGCGGAACGACACCGGGTCCATGCCGATGGCGTAGGCCAGTTCGTCGACCATGCACTCCATGGCGAAGCTGGCCTGGGGGTGCCCCGGCGCGCGCTGGGCGCGGTTGGGGTCGGTGGCCGTGTGCACCTGGCGCACCTCGGCGAAGCTCGTGCCGACGTCATAGATGTACGGCGGCCGCGGCAGCGAGCCGGGTCCCATGCCGCCGAACTTCTCGGCGTCCACGCTCAGCGCGACGAGCTTGCCGTCCTTGCTGGCGCCGCCGCGCATGACCTGGCGCGAGCCGCTGCGGTTGCCGGCCATCAGGAACTCCTGCCGCCGGTCGAGCATCAGGTGCACCGGGCGTTCGAGGGCGCGGGCGATGACGCAGGCCACGCGGCCCTCCTCGCCCGCGCCGAACTTGGCGCCGAAGCCGCCGCCCATGTGCTGGCAGATCACGCGCACGTTCTCGCTGTCCAGCTCCAGGTGCCGGGCGAAGTCCCGCGCGCCGCCGGTCACGTTCTGGCTGGAGTGGTAGACCGTGGCCTCCGTGCCGCCGCGGTAGTCGACCACCGTGCCGTGGGTCTCCAGGCACACGTGGTGCTGGACCGGCAGGGTGTAGGTGGCCTCGATGACCGCGTCGCAGGTCTCCAGCGCGGCCGCCGTCTCCTCGCGGTCGCCGGTGGAACTCTCGACGCGCATGTTCACGTCGCCGCGACCGATCTGCGGCGCGCCGTCGGCCAGCGACTGCTCACGCGTGACGAGCGGCGGGTTGTTGCGCGAGTACCCGGTGACCACCGCGCGCACGCCGTCCTCGAGGGCCTCGGGGGTCTCGGCCGCCACCGCGGCGACGATCCCGTCGTAGCCCTGGTAGGTGAGCTCGTCGCCGACCTGCTTGTAGGCCTCGGCGTAGACCACGCCGGGGACCGCGCGCGCGGCCGTGACGTCGAGCGCCTCGATGGTGGCGCGGGGCCAGGGGCACACCACCAGCTTCGCCCAGACCATCTCGGGCAGGCGCATGTCGTGGGTGTACTTCGCGCGGCCGGTGACCTTCTCGGGGCCGTCGACGCGCGGGATGTCGGTGTTGAGCAGGGTCAGCGCGTCGCGCCCGGCCCACTCGGCGCGCGCTTCGGCCGACGCGTCGTCGGTGCTGCCGTCCGCGCCTGCGCCCGCGCCCGGCAGGATCCCGCCGCCGTCCTGGGTGGTCATCGGAGGCCCCCGCCCGCGCGGCTCTTCGCGGCCGTCTGCGCGGCCTCGAAGATGTGCGGGTAGGTGCCGCAGCGGCAGAGGTTGCCGGACAGCTCGTGGCGCACGGTCGCTTCGCTGGGCGTGCCGTGCTTGTCGAGGCACGCGGTCGTCGCCATCACGAAGCCCGGCGTGCAGAAGCCGCACATGAGCGCGTCGTGCCGGCAGAAGGCGGCCTGGACCGGGGACATGTCCTCGGGCGAGCCCAGTCCTTCGACCGTCGTGATCCGCTTGTCCTGCAGGTCCACGGCGAGTTGCAGGCACGAGTACACCGGGCGCCCGTCGACGATCACCGTGCACGCGCCGCAGTTGCCGCGGTCGCAGACCTCCTTGGTGCCGGTCAGCGGCTCGGGCAGCCGCACGCGCAGGGCCGAGAGCAGCGTGGTGCGCGGCTCGGCCCTCAGCTTGCGCGCCGCGCCGTTGATGTCCAGCGTGATCTCGGTCTCGCCCGAGATCACCGGCGCGCCGGCGCCCGCGGCCTCGGCGCCCTCGGTCATGCCGGCCTCGAGCGAGCGCGCGGCCACGCCACCGGCCGCGATCACGCTGCTCGCGCCCTTCAGGAACGAGCGGCGGGAGAAACCGCCGCCGTGCCCATCGGGCGCGGGGCGATCGAGGGGTGGGCGCTCGGCCATCGGAAGGCTCGCCATCGAGGGGTGACGGGGTCGGGGGGCGGCGTGTCGCGCGCGGCGCGACAGGCTCGGCGCGCACGACGGGCAGGAGCGTACCAGAGGACCGCCTGGGCGGAAGCGTGGGGGGTGCAGCGGCCTACTCGTCCAGGATCTTCGCGAGCATCGCCTCGGCATCCCCCTTGACGACACGGCCCTGCGGGTCGATCAGCACCAACGTCGGGAAGGCCTGGATGCCCCAGGTCTCGATCGTCTCGCCGGTGTCGTCGAGCAACACCGGGAAGGGCAGGTCGCGCCCGCCCCAGGCCTCCGCCTTGACCTTCTCGGTGAGCGTGTCGAGCTGCTCGAAGCTGCTGGCTTGCGCGTCGTGGAACGCGAGGATCTCGAAGCGGTCGCGCTGGTCGGCATGCGCTTCGTGGAAATCGATCAGGCCCGGCAGACTGCCGCGCGTGCAGGGGCCTCACCAGTAGCCCCAGAACTCCAGCAGGATCCACTTGCCGCGGTAGTCCGCGAGGGTGGGCTGGCTGTTGCCGCCGGTGTTGCGCGCCGCGGTGACGTGCCACGCGGGGGCCGGCTTGCCCGCCAGCCTGGCGACGGTGGACAACTCCAGCTCGTAGCGCCCGCCGTCGACCCGTGGGAGCGTTCCGTCGAGTTCGATGCGCTCGCTGCGGAAGGCCAGGTCCGGACCGTGGAGCAGCAGGCCGTAGTCCAGCGCCGGGCCCTCGAAGCCGATGCGGCCGTCCTCGGCGAGCAGGTGCAGGAAGGCGCCGCCGCCGTGACGGGCCGGGAACGAGACCGTGGCGCTGAGCCACTCGGGATCGGTGTCGAGCTCCGGCACGGCGAGTTCGGCGCGCCACGCGATCGTGGGCGAGAGCGTGATCGCGGCCTCCCCATGTCCCTCCTGACCGAGCGTGGCGGCGAGCCCGGCGCCGGAGAGCGTGCCGTCCTCGCTGCGCGCGAAGACGCCGATGTCGAAGCCGCGGTAGATGGCGGTGACGTCGAGGGTGAAGCGCCCGGCGGCATCGGTGCTCGCGTCCTGCATGGGCGACATCTCACCGCCGGCCGCGGACCAGGTGGTGGCGACGCTCACGTCCTCGACCGGCGCGCCGGTCGCATCGACCACCGTGCCCGTGATCGAGATCGTCTCCTCCGTCGTGCCCGGAGCCCCGGCGTCGTCGGAGGGCGAGCAGGCGCCCAGTCCGGCCGGGCCGGCCAGCACCACGCCGAACGCGAACGCGGCGAGACGCGACCTCCGGGTGGAAGCGAGACTGTGCATCGGAACAGGATAACCTGCGGCGATCCGGGAGGTGTGCCATGTCATCGCCGAAGTCGCTCGTCCTCGCCCTGCACCTGGTCTTCGTCGCGCTGGCGCCGACCGCCGCCGCCGACGATCTGCTGCTCACCGGCGCCCGCGTCCTGAACGCGGAGGGCACCGGCTGGCTCGACGACGTCGCGGTGCTGGTCAGCGACGGACGCATCGCGCAGGTCGCCGCGCTGACGGAGATCCGCGTCACCGCGGGCACCCGGCAGCTCGAACTGCACGGCCTGCATCTGCTCCCCGGTCTGATCGACCTGCACACGCACCTGCTGCTGCACCCCTACGACGAGGCGAACTGGAACGACCAGGTGCTGGTCGAGTCCCTGGGCCTGCGCACCGCCCGCGCCGTGGCCGCCGCCGAGGCCACGCTGCACGCCGGCTTCACCACGATCCGCGAGCTGGGCACCGAGGGCGCCGGCTACGCCGACGTCGGGCTGCGCGACGCCATCGGGGCCGGCATCGTGCCCGGCCCGCGGGTGCTCGCCGCCACGCGCGCGCTGGTCGCCACGGGCTCCTACGGGCCGTCGGGTTTCGATCCGCGCTGGGCGCTGCCCAAGGGCGCGCAGGTGTGCGACGGGGTCGACGGCGTGCGCGTCGCCGTGCGCGAGCAGATCGCCGCGGGCGCCGACTGGATCAAGGTCTACGCCGACTCCCGGCGCCGCCCGGGCGATCCGTCCACGCCGACCTTCAGCCGCGAGGAGCTTCTGGCGATCGTCGACGAGGCCACCGCGGCCGGCTTGCCCGTGGCCGCCCATGCCTTCACCGACGAGGCCATCACGCGCGCGGTGCTGGCCGGCGTGCAGACCATCGAGCACGGCAACGAGGCCGGCCCACGCGCGCTCGAACTCATGGCGCTCAAGGGCGTGGTGCTGTGCCCGACGCTCGGAGCCCAGGAGGCGATGGCGCTCTACAGTGGCTGGGATGGCGGCGCCGACGGCGCGGCCGCTCCCCTGCGCGACGAAGACCCGCGGCGCTTGCACGTCGCGCGGGAGTCGTTCGAGGTGGCCTTGCAGGTGGGCGTGACCCTCGCCTGCGGGAGCGACGCGGGCGTCTTCGACCACGGCGACAACGCGCGCGAACTCGAGCTCATGGCCGCCTGGGGCATGGCGCCGGAGGCGGTGCTGGCGTCGGCGACCCGCGTCGCGGCCGACGTGCTCGGGCGCTCCGATCTCGGCCGTATCGCCCCGGGCGCGGTGGGGGACCTGGTCGTCGTGTCCGGCGACCCGCTGGCCGACTTCGCCAACCTGCGTGAGCCGGCCGTCGTGATCCAGGCCGGCGTGGTCGTCGTGGACCGTCGCTCGTCGGCGGACGCGGCCACGCGCGCCGAGCTCGTCGCCCTGAGCCAGCGCGTGCTCGACCTGCTCGGCGAGAAGCGCTTCGAGGAGCTGGCTGCGCTCTTCGCTCCCGGCGCCATCGAGGCCATGGACATCCAGGAGCACGACGTGCAGCGCGTGGTCAGCGCCGAGGAGAGTCTCGCCCGCGCCGAGCGCAGCCTCGCCGAGATCGAGAGCTTCCGCGAGTGGCTCAGCGGCGAGGCGACCGTGCGCATCGACGGCAAGCTGGCCCTGGTCTGGGCACCGTTCCTGCTCGAGGCGGACGGGGCACGCTCCACCGGCGTCGACGTGTTCCAGTGGCTGAAGCTGGAAGGCGAATGGAAGCTGGTGAGCCTGGCCTTCACCAACCGGCCGCTGCCCCCGGGCCAGGAGCGGGCGGATCCGGACGGGGCGCGATGAGGACGCGCGCGACGCGCTCGCGCGCCTACCTGGCGGGTTCGTCGACGCGCCCAGGCTCGCGCACGCCGGAGCCCGTGACCTCGGTGAGCGTGTCACCCAGCTCGGCGCGCCAGCGGTCGGCGAGCTCGAGCAGCCGCTCCACGACCTCCGGGTGCTGCGCGGCGACGTCGTGCCGCTCGCCGACGTCGGTCTGCAGGTCGTAGAGCTCGAGCCCGGTCATCACGCCGTACCTGTAGAAGCCCGGCACGCCGCTGCTGCCGCCGGCGCGGCCTTCCATGGAGCGGTAGCCGTGGGGCAGGTGGAGTTTCCAGCGCCCCGACCGCACCGCTTCCAGGTTGGACTGGTGGTACCAGTAGGCGTAGCCGTCGTGCGGCGAGGTCGCGCCGGGCTCCCCGAGGATCAGCGGCCACACGTCCTTGCCGTCGATGGCGTGGCCGGGCAACTCGGCGTCGAGCAGCCGCGCGAGCGTCGGCAGGATGTCGATGGTCATGAAGTGCTGGTCGCTCACGACGCCGTCGGGCAGCACGCCGCGCCAGCGAATGAAGCACGGCACGCGCACGCCGCCCTCCCAGGTCGTGCCCTTGCCCTCGCGCAACGGCCCCGTCGTGCCGGCGTGCGAGCCGTAGGAGAGCCACGGCCCGTTGTCGCTGGTGAAGATGACGAGGGTCTCGTCGTCGAGCCCGAGGGCCTCGAGCGTGTCGAGGATCGCGCCGACGCCCGCGTCGATCTCCTCGATCACGTCGCCGTAGCGGCCCTGCTCGGTGCGCCCGCGGAACTCCGGCGAGGTGAACAGCGGCACGTGCGGCATGGGATGGGCGAGGTACGCGAAGAACGGGCGCTCGGCCTCGGCGTTGCGGCGGATGAAGTCGATGGTGCGCGCCGTGAAGGTGCCGGTGAAGGTGCGCTGGTCGGGCATGAACTCGATCGGTTCGGTGCCCTCGATCAGCGGCAGCGGCGGCCAGGCCTTCGGGCTCACCGGATGCCGTGGCCACATGTCGTTGCTGTAGGGGATGCCGAGGTACTCGTCGAAGCCGTGGTGGGTCGGCAGGAACGGTTCGAGATGACCCAGGTGCCACTTGCCGAAGATCGCGGTGGCGTAGCCCTTCGAGCGGCAGAGTTCCGCGAGCGTGACCTCGTCGTCGTGGATGCCGTGCTGCGCGTCGGGTCCGAGCGCGCCGTGGATGCCGATGCGGTTGGGGTAGCAGCCGGTGAGCAGCGCCGCGCGCGAGGCCGAGCAGACCGGCTGGGCGACGGAGAAGTCGGTGAAGCGCACGCCCTCGGCCGCCATGCGCTCCAGGTGCGGCGTGGAGAAACCCAGCGCGCCGGTGGCCGTGGTGTCGCCGTAGCCCATGTCGTCGACGAAGATCAGCACGATGTTCGGGGCGGGCGGATCGGCGCAAGCCGGGACGACCGTCGCGGCCACCGCGGCGGTGGCGGGACGCGGGATCGCCGCGAGGGTGCCGGCCAGCACGATGGCCATCGCCCGGGAGTGCGCGCCGGCGCGCCGGTGAACGGGCATGCCGGTCATCGCCCGTGCCCGTCTTCCGGCAGTGCCGCGAGCTGGGCCATGAGCTGCGTCGTATAGACCGCGGTGTCCACGGAGTCGACGTGCCGCACGACCTGGCCGTCGACGATCCGCAGCGAGACGGAGAAGGGCACGTCGAAGCGCAGCGTCGTCCCGGGCCGACCGACCGTCGTGCCGTCCTGGGTGAAGCTCACGCGCCCGGCGCGCAGGGCGTGCGCGCCACCCGACTCGAAGGCCGTGGTGAAGTCGAAGCGCTCGATCGTCAGGGTGGCGAAGGCCTCGGTGAGCGCGTCCACGACGGCGTCGGCGCCGCGCACCGCGAGGCTCGGGTCCTCGAACTCGGCGTCGTCGGCGAGCCAGGGAAGCAGGCCGGCGAGGTCGCCCTGCTCGTACAGCGCCAGGTACGCATCGGCGACATCGGCGACGGGCCCCCGCGGCGCCGCGCCGGCTTCCCGTGCGACGCGCTCCTCGCGCCGCCGGTCCA
Source organism: Planctomycetota bacterium (assembly GCA_029259725.1). Taxonomy (GTDB): domain Bacteria; phylum Planctomycetota; class B15-G4; order B15-G4; family B15-G4; genus JAJDER01. The sequence continues at coordinate 9,801 of JAJDER010000006.1, forward strand.
GCGCCGGGACCTGGGTGAGCACTTCGGGGCCCCACCACGGATGCAGTTCCACGGCGAGCCGTCCGGCGGCCACGGCCGGATCGCTGTCGGCCAGCGCCTGGGCCTCGGCCTCGGTGGCGACGTCGTAGAGGAACAGCCCACGCAGGTCGCCGTCGTCACCGAACGGCCCGGCCACGAGCATCTCGCCGGTCTCGACCAGTCGCCCGATGTTCGCCAGGTGGCCGCGCTGGATCTCGGCCGCGTCGTCACGGGGCTCGCTCGCGCGTTCGCCGCGCACGAGCAGGCCCAGCCAGTACTGCTTCATGCCGTTCTGCGCGAGGGTCGGCGCGGCCAGCAGCGCCAGGGCGCACAGGCTGGGGACAAGGGCGAGCACAGGGCGACGGGCGTTCATGGCGTGGCTCCAGGGCAGGCGCGCGGATGGCCGACCCGCGGCGCGCGGTCGGCGGTCAGCGGGCCGAAGCATAACGGGCCCGTCATGGAAGCCCACCTGCCCACCGAGGGGCTGCCATCCCGCCGATCCAGCGCCCGCAAGGCCCGTCACGAGTCCGTCACGGTTGCGGCTGCGGATCAGGGCGCGCACCCGGCGCGTTTGTCTACACCAAGGAGGAACCCGATGAACATCCTGGACCGCACCCTGCCCGCCCTGAAGATCCTGCTCGTCCTCGGCGCCGTGACCGCGCCGCTGAGTGCCGGAGACATCGTCGACGTCTCCGAGTCGACCTGGTTCATGCCCGACGCCAAGGCGACGCTGAAGGGCAAGGCGCCCGGCCATGGCAAGACCAAGGGCAAGGACATCGCCCCGCTGGAGTTCAGCTTCGCGGACGACGGCACCTGGGACGGCCTGCTCGACGGCACGCTGATGCTCTCGGGCAGCTGGGAAGCCACGAGCCCGAACGGCAAGCAGGTCTCGCTGAGCTTCGACACGGCATCCCGCGCCCTGATCGAAGCGGAGCAGGAGCAGTGGATCGAGCTGGCCCTCCTCGCTGAAGGCAGTCTCGCCGACGTCGAACTGACCCTCGCCGACGCCACGCTGAAGCTGGACCTGAAGACCTCGGCCAAGAAGAACGCGGCCACCATGCGCATCAAGGCACGCCTCGACTTCATCGGCACCATCACCGCCGGCGGCGACGTGCACGCGGTGAGCGGCGCCATCCGCGTCAAGGGCAAGAGCCTCACCCACGCCCTGGCACCGCTCCTCGACTGACCCGAACCACGGACCACGAACCCCAGGACCCCGCGGCTCCTCCCCCGGTCTCCTCCCGCCGCGGTTGCAGCACCCCGCAGTACCCCGCGACCTCCCCCCGGTCTCCCCCCTTGCGCGGGTTGAAGCACACAGGTCCGCCTCCTCCCCGGACCTGGCTCCTGCGGGTCTCTCCCGAGCGCGGCCGTCACTCTTCGCAGTGGCGGCCGCGCTTTTTCGTGGGGGCCGGCGCTGGGCGCGGCGCGCGAGGCGCGCGCTCAGGGCAGCAGTCCGACGACGCCGTTGCTCGCCACGAAGCCTGCGCTCGCCGCCGGATCGGCGATCCAGAACTGCATCGCGAGGGGGAAGCCCGGCGGGAGGCCGAGCGGGAAGGGGCCGGGGAGCACGAGCGTCCCCGCGGCGCTCACCGGGATCGGCCCGAGCACGGCGTCGGGCCCGGGCACGAGCGTGCCGCCCTTGAGCGGCGCGAAGAGCGTGCCCGCGCCGCTGACCAGCCAGGCCAACGAGGAGGGCGCCGCGTCGGCGAGCGCGAGCGTCACCAGCTCACCGCCGTTCAGCGACCCGGTCACGGCGAGGTGCGGCATCCCCGCGACGCCGGGCTTGCCGGCACCGCAATCGATCGTCGGGCCGGCCAGGTTGTCGAGCACGGCCACCGTGGGTCGGTTGTTCGTGCCCGTGACGACCACGTCCGGGACGCCGTCGCCGCTCAGGTCGAACACGTCGAAGTTGCGCACGAAACCGCCGGCGGCGTGGACGCTCGTGCCGGCAAACGCTCCCGTCCCGTCGCCGAGGGAGAGGGCGACGCCGCCGGTCGAGAATGCGCCGCGCGTGGAGAGCAGGTCGGCGTGACCGTCCAAACTGATGTCGGCCACGTGGACGCGCACGGCCAGGAACGACGACACGGTGCCCGCGCTCGAGAAGCCGCCCGCGCCGTCGCCGAGGAACACCGTGATGCCGTCCAGGTGCGCCAGGGCGATGTCGGGCAGCAGGTCGCCGTCGATCAGCCCGACGTCGACGTGTCGCACCGTGTCCGACGGCGGCTGGAGGGGATCCTGCTCGGTGAACGCGCCGGTCCCGTCGCCGAGGAACACGAAGACCTTGGCGCCCGCGTGGATGCCCAGCACCAGGTCGAGGTGGCCGTCGAGATCGAGGTCCGGCAGGTGCACCGTGACGGCGCCGGGGAAGGGCACGTCGAAGAGCAGCTCGGCGGGGGCGAAGGTCCCGTCGCCGACGCCGCGCAGCAGCACCAGGTCACTGAAGAGATCGCCCGCGAGGAGCACGTCGAGGTGTCCGTCCTCATCCACGTCGGCCACCGCGAGGGCCACGCCGCAGCAGCCCGTGCCCGGGTACTCGACGCCGGGCGAGAAGCCGCCCGCGCCGTCGCCGAGCAGCACCCACACCCCGATCCCGGCCGCGACCAGCAGGTCGAGCTGCCCGTCCTCGTCCACGTCCGCAGCGACGGTCTCGAGCGGTTCGACGCCCACCGGGTGGTTGCCCCAGGCCGTGAATCCGCCGGCGCCGTCGCCGCGCAGCACCGTCATGTCGTCCTGGTAGACATTGGCCGTGATCAGGTCGAGTTGGCCGTCGTCGTCGAGGTCGGCGAAGGTCGTGCGGTCGAACCACGCGCCCTGGTCGGTGAGGTCCTGACCGGGGCGCTGCAGGAAACCGCCGGCCCCGTCGCCGAGCAGGAGCGTCAGGTGGCGGGCGCCGACCATCAGCAGGTCCTCGCGGCCGTCGACGTTGACGTCGGCCACGGTGAGGTCGACGGTGTCGTCGATGGAGTACCAGCGGGCGGCCTGAGGCAAGCTCGCCGTGCCGCCGCCCGCACCGAGCCAGGTGGTCGCACCGCCGGGCACGCCGGTGACCAGATCGAGCACGCCGTCGTCGTCGAGATCCGCCGTGGCGATGCGGCGCGGCTGCTCGGTGGTCAGCGCGACCGGGCTCTCGAAGCTGCCGCCGCCGTCGCCGCGATGCCACCAGGTGCCGTTCGTCTCGCCGCCGGTGGCGAGCAGGTCGAGGTGCCCGTCCCCGTCCATGTCGGCGACGTCCAGGGTGCGGGCCGCATAACCGCCGAAGGAACCGCCGTCGGCCTTGAACGACGCGCCACCCGAGAAACCGCCGCCGCCGTCCGAGATCCAGACCGTGAGCGAGCCCGGGAACCAGCTGGAGATGGCGACCAGGTCGAGCGTGCCGTCCTCGTCCAGGTCGGCCGCGCGCAGGTCGCGCGGATCGATGGCCACGGCGAGCTGCGCCACCTGCTGGAAACCGCCGAGCCCGTTCCCGGCCAGCACCGTGAGCGTGCGGTCGTTCAGGTCGGCGGTGATGATGTCGAGGCGCGTGTCGCCGGTGACGTCGGCGATGACGAGGGCTTCGGGGAAGTCCCCCACGGCGAAGACGGCGCTGCTCGGGAAGCCGCCGCCGCCGTCCCCGAACAGCACGGTGACCTGATCGGTGGTGGTGTTGGCGACGACGGCGTCGAGGTGGCCGTCCTGATCGAGGTCGGCCACGGCCAGGTCGCGCGGTGAGAGGCCGGCGGCATGCAGCGCGGGCGGTCGGAAGCCGCAGGCGTCGTCGGCGAGCAGGACGCCGACGCTGGCCGCGGTGTCGAGGGCCACGAGGGCATCGGGCTTGCCGTCCTCGTCGAAGTCGCCGACGACGACGGCGCGTGGGAAGAAGTCGCCCACGAAGGTGCCCGGAGCGGGCAGGTGCTGGGCGGCGGCCGGGGCGAGCAGCAGCGCGAGCGTGGCCAGGGCGCCGAGGCCCGTGCGGACGCGGCGGCCGACGAGGTCGATGCCGCGAGGCGTGCGGGGCGAGGAGCGCGAGACGTGCGAGAAGCGCGAGGACAGCATGGACACCTCCCTCGCGGTGCGGCCGGTGGGCCTGCTGCCCGGGACCGCCAGACTCCCGGCCGGCGCCGCGGGCCCAGTGTCGCATGCCCCGCGCGACCCGGGCCGATCTCGACCTCCACCCCGTCGCCGCCGCCCTGCCGCCGCCAGCCGCCGCTTCCCGGGAGCCGGCGCGGGGTGCCGACCACTGCGAGCCAGGCAGAAGCTGCGGAAGCTGCGCCGGCCCGCTGGGGCCTGACGGCTAGGATGCCGCGGTGTTTCATCCGGCCGCGCTCCCGTCTTCCGCCCCGCGCCTGGTCGTCCTGGTCGCCCTGGCCCTCTTCCTCGCGGGTTGTGGCGACAGCGCGGCCGACAGCGCAGCCCACAGCGCTGTCGACACCGTCGGCGACAGCGCAGCCGCCGACAACCCAGCGCCGCCCGCCGCGGCGCCGCCCAGGGCGGAGTCGCCGAGCGACCCCGCGTCCGCGCGAACGCCCCCGGCACCCGTCGTCCCGGCGCCGGTGTCGCTTCCGACGGTCGAGCTCCCGGCGGTGCGTCTCCCGCCCGTCGATCTCGCGCCGCGCCTCGAGCTCGATCTGACCGACGGCGCCTGGACACTCTGGCTCGACGACGAGGCGGCCTGGATCGACGACGAGCTGCATCTGCCGGGCGCCGACGTCGCGGGTCTGCCCGCTCGGCCGCCGACCCCCGGCTGGGAGGTGCTGGTCGATTCGGGACGCGCCGTGACCGTCCCGAGCACCGTCGAGACCTGGACCTGGGACGAGCGCGGCGACCATCGCGGGGTGTCCTGGTGGCACACGACCTTCACCGCCCCGGCGTCCGCCTCCGGCCGCAGCGTGCGCCTGGCCTTCGCGTCGGTGCGCCTGCGCGCCGAGGTGTTCCTGGACCGCGAACTGCTGGGCTACGACGCCGTCGGCGGCACGCCCTTCGAAGTCGACATCTCCGATCGCGTGCGCCCCGGCGAGCTGCACGAGCTGGCCGTGCGCGTCACGGACCCGGGCGGCAACTTCGACTGGATCGATCACACCGCGCACTGGTGGGGCCGCCAGCGCATCCCTCCGAGCCACGGCTTCGGCGGGATCACGGGGCCGGTGCGGCTGGTGGTGACCGACGCGGTGCACGTGGCCGACATCGCCGTGTTCAACACCGAGCGCCCCGACACCGTCGAGGTCGAGGTGCAGGTCCGCAACGACGGTCCGGCGGAGGCGCGGCGTCACCTGATGCTGTCCCTGGCGACGGCCGAGAACCCGGCGCGCCCGTTCCCGGTGAGCTTCACGGCCGACGTGACCTGCCCGCCGGGAACCGCCACCGTGTTGCGCCAGAAGGTCCGCGTGGGCGACGCGGCGCTCTGGACCCTGGACGATCCGCGCCTGCACCTCGCGCGCGTGGACCTCCGCGCGAGCTTCGACGGCCCCGTGCTCGATCGCGCCGCGCAGCGCTTCGGCTTCCGCAGCTTCACGCTCGACGGTGTCGGCGACGACGCCATCTTCCGCCTCAACGGCCGGCGCGTCTTCCTGCTCTCCGCGATCTCGTGGGGCTTCTGGCCGGTGACCGGCTCGGTGCCGCTGCCGGGGCTCCCCGGACAACAGGTGCACGCGGCCCGGGCCCTGGGCCTGAACATGCTCAACCACCACCGCAACCGCGCGGCGCCGGGCCTGCTCGACGTGCAGGACGAACTCGGGCTGCTCGCCTACGAGGAACCGGGCGGCTACTGGTGCCAGGAGGGCGACGCGCTGACCTTCGCCCTCGCCCGCGAGAAGTGGTTGCGCGTCGTGAAGCGCGATCGCAGCCACCCGTCGCTGGTGCTGCTGAACATGATCAACGAGGCCACGGTCGAGCCCGACGAGCGCATGCTCGCGGACTTGCGCGCCGCCCAGGCGCTGGACCCGTCGCGCACGATCACCTTCACCTCGGCCTGGGGCGACCGCGCAGGCCCCGGCGGCAAGACCCACGTGCGCCCCTACGACGAGGCGTTGCACGTCGTCGGCTGGGAGGACTGGCACGACGCGCCCGGGCCCGGCGTGGACCGCGACGGTTTCTACGTGTCCCCGGGTGACTACCGGCGCTTCAGCGAGGTGCGCGACGAGATCGTCTTCTGGGGCGAGGAGGGCGCGATCGGCATGCCCCCGCGGCTGGACGAGATCGGGGTGCGGGTGGAGACGCGCGACCGGACCGGGCAGCCCCGCGGCTGGGACGGCGCCGACGCCCTGGCCCGACGCGACGCCTACGCGGCGCTGCTGGCGCGGCCCGCGTGGCGGTCGGCGTTCCCGTCACTCGGCCACATGCTGCGCTCGCTCGGCGACGTGTCCTACGCGTTCCATCGGCGCGCCATCCAGAACGTGCGCCTCGGCGACGTGACCGACGGCTACGTGATCAACGGCTGGGAGGGCGAGCGCTTCGAGAACCACTCGGGCATCGTCGGGCCGTGGCGTCTGCCCAAGGGCAGCCCGGACCGGATCGCCGAGACCATGGAGCCGCGGCAGCTGCTCGTACGGCTGCCGCAGCGCATCGCGCAGGCGTCGTTCTCGCCGCGCCCCGGCGCGCGCACCATGGTGACCATGCGGCCCGACGTGTTTCTTGTGGACGAGACGGAGCTGGAGGGCCCGGCCGTGCTGCGCGTGCGTTGGCTGGCGCCCGACGGAACCGCGCTGGCCGAGGAGCAGCACGCCGTGAGCGTCACCGGCGGCGACGTCTTCGGGCAACTCCTGCGCGACGACTTCGAGTTGCGCGTGGACGCCCCGCCCGGCCGCCAGCTGATCGAGGCCGAGCTGCTCACGCCGGACGGGTCGCTTCTGGCCCAGGGTGCCGAGGACCTGTTCCTGGTCGACTGGCGCAGCCGCGACGTGCCGGACGGCGGCGCATTGCTGGAGAGCGGCGGACGACTCGACGGCTACCTGCGCATCGTCAAGGGCGTCGACGTGCCGAGCCTGGCCGAGGCGCTGCCCGCGACGCCCCCGGTGGCGGCCGACGGGCTCACCCAGCTGCCTGCGCACGGACTCGCCGATGCCGGACCGCTGCGCTGGATCGCCGTGGCCGGGCTGGACCCGGAGCCGCGCGAGATCGTGCCGCGCGAAGCCCTGCGTCCGCCGGCCGGGCTCGACGTGCCCAGGACCCGGCACGACGGCAGCGAGCATCCGCTCGACGCCGAGGGGAACGTGACCGGCATCCTGGCGCAGTACTTCGCGCACGCCGACCTCTCGGGGCACGGCGTGAGCAGGCTCGATCCGAACGTCGACCTCGCGTCGGCGGTCACGGGCCCGGCGCGCGGCATCGGCGGCCTCGAGTACGGCGTGCGCTGGATCGGTCGCCTGGTCCCGCCCGAGACCGGGCCGTATCGCTTCCAGCTCGTCAGCGCGGGCGGCGTGCGGCTGTGGATCGACGACGAACTCGTGCTCGACGCCTGGGACGACGACACCGAGGGCTTCCGCGCGAGCAGGCTGGTGGGGCTGGGCGCCGGCCGCGAGGTGGACCTGCGCGTCGAGCACCGGCACAGCGGCGCGCATCGTCGCGTGACGCTGTACTGGACGCGCCCGTCCCAGGCTGCGCCCGGTCGCGCCGTGGCGCGGGAACTGCTCCGGCGCGTGGAGCAGGACGGGACTTCGCTGCTCGTGCTCGACCGCACCGACGCCTGGGCCCGGGTGCTCGCGGAGTCGGGCGGGCCGGCCTGTGAGGGCACCCTGCCCATGGGTCGCTACTGGATGGGCGGCGGATACCTCGCGCGCGCTCATCCCCTGCTGGCCGGCCTGCCCGTGAACGGCGCGTTGAACTGGGAGTACCAGGAACTCGTCCACTACGGCGCCGTGCGCGATGGCGTGCTGTTCGGGCCCGAGGTGGAGACCGTCGTGGCCTGCGTCAGCGATCACCAGGCGGCCGTCGGCACCGCGCTGGGACTCGGCCGTCACGGCGCCGGTCGCGTGATCTACTGCACGCTCGACGTCGTCACCGGGCTCGACACGCCCCCCGGCCCCGGCGACGTCCCGCGCCTGCTGTTCGCCAACCTGCTCGACGTCGCGGCGGGCGACGGGTGACGGGAGCGGGGCGGCTACGCGTGCGCCGGCCAGCGGTGCCCCGGCCCCGTCACGGCGTGGTTCCCTGCAGCCCGTTGGAGGCGGCGAAGCCGGCCGGGCCGACCGGATCGATGATCCAGTGCTGGAAGAAGATCTGCAGGCCGCCGGGCAGTCCGATCGGCCAGGTGTCGTCGATCATCAGCGCGCCGGCGGCGTCGATGGGGAGGCCCGCGATGACGAGGTTGGCGGAGGGGACCAGGGTGCCCCCCTTGAAGGGCGCGTCGATCTGCGCGAAGCCGATGATCAGCGCGGTCACGCTGTTCGGGTTGGCGCGCGTGAGGTTCAGGGAGAGATCCTCGCCCGGGCTGAGGCCGCCCTTGCCCACGAGCTTGGGCGCGCCGAGCGTGCCGGGCAGCGCGAAGCCGAGGCTCACGAAGTCGGGCTCCAGGGCGAGACGCACCACGAAGATCCCGTTGGCCACCTCGTCGAACGCGCCCGGCGTGGACACGAAGTCGAAGCCGTCCGGGCTGCCCGTCACGATGACGTGCGAGTCTCCGTCGCCGAGGACGGCCGCGCCGAATGCACAGCCGAAGCCAAGGGTGCCCAGGTAGGTCCCGTAGAGGAGCTGGGTGCCGTCTCCCGAGAGCTTCACGACATAGGCGTCACACCAGTCCGAGAGCACCTCTTGGTGGGCGCCGGGGGTGACCGGGAAGTCGGCCGAGTGTGTCTGACCCGTCAGCAGGACCCCGCCGTCGTCCGCGATGGCGATGTCTTCCGGGAGGTCCAATAACGAGCCACCGAGGTAGGTGGCCCACTCCACGGTCGAGCCGGTCGCGTCGAGCCGGAGAACCGCGGTGTCGAGGCCCCCGTTGGAGCTCTCGTCGTAGGCGCCGGGCGTTGGAACAAAGAAGGTGGGGGTTGGGTCTTGCTGAATTCCGGCGAGGTACACGTTTCCGACGGAGTCGACGGCTGCGGCATCGGGCTCCAGCGTGGCGAAGGTCGAATAGATGAGACCCTGGCCGGGATCGGAGTGGAACCGCGTGACGAAACCGGCCCCGTTCCTCGGCCAGTCCTCGATCCAGGCGCCAGGAGTCGTTGTGAACTGGGCGGCCGAAGAGAAGCCGGCGAGGACGATCGACCCGTCGTCCAGGAACGAGACGAACTCGGCCTCGTCGCCCGGTCCGGATCCTCCGAAGAACGTGGAGTAGGTGAGCTGTGAGGGGCCCGACTCGGCGGGATCGAGAAGGGTGAGGTACGCATCCGAGACTCCCGCCAGGTTGGGCCGGAAGGCGTCGGCGGACGTCGGGAAGTCGGGTGAATCCGTCTTCCCGGCAACGGCAATGCAGCCGTCGCTGCGTGTGGAGACTCCCTTGGGACCGTCAGACTTGCTCCCTCCCAGGAGCGTGCTGAAGAGGAGCGTCGAGCCGGTCGCATCCAGCTGCGACACGAACACGTCGATCGTCCCCCCCGCATATGTGCTTTGGAAGGCACCCGCTGTCGTGGGAAATCCGTCGCCTTGGGTCTCTCCTACGACCACGATCGATCCGTCGTCGGCAAGGTCAACCCGAAAGGCTCCGTCGAAGAGGTCGAGGGATCCGAGGTAGGTGGAGAAGACGAGCTCCGAGCCCGTTGGGTCCAGGCAGGTCACGAACGCATCATCAGCGGGAAAGACGAGCGTGTTGTTGAACGTCTCGTCGAAGGCGCCGGGCGAAACCGGGAAGTCGTCCGACTCCGTCGAGCCCACGAGGATCACGGAGCCGTCGTCGCGCAGCGCCATGTCGCCAACGCCGTCGCCGTCGTTGCCGCCGAGAAAGGTGGCCCAGCTCAGGCCCGGGTCGATGACGACGGGTGTCCGCGCGAGAGTCCCGGGCAGCTCGAACCCGAACACGTCTCGATCCAGCAGGCGGTAGCGGCAGGGAACGGACTCGCCGTCCAGCAGGCTGAACGCCAGGGGCGGAGACTGCCGCAGGGTGCCGGCCGCGCAGTGGAGCAGCAGGGCACCGTCGGCGGCAAGCGAGAGGGAGTCCACGCCCTCGCAGCGAATGCGCACGTCGTCCAGGGCCGCGTCGGCCTCCAGGATCAGGTCGTACTCGAGCACGCCGCCGCCGTCGCGGTAACGGACCGAGATGCCTGGATAGACATCTTCCATCATGACACTCGTGAAAGCAGGCACGTCGGTGTGCCAGCCTTCGGGCGAGGCACCGAGGAAGTAGTGATACTTCCCGCGCAAGCGCTGCTCACCGACAGGGCGGGTGATCGGTGTGCCTCCCTCGAAGATCAGTCCGACGACGTGAAGACCTCGCTGCCCGAAGGGCACGGCGAGTCGGAGCCCGTCGGCTCGGAGCGTCGCGCGGCCGGATGGAGACCGTGCCGAGAACAGGGTCTCCGTGCGCCACTGGCCGTGGTTGGGGATGAAGGCGAGCGGCAGGTGTTGGAGCGATGGGAGCGCGTCGTGCTTGGCCAACGGTCGAGACGGAGCGGTCGACTCCGCGGGAGCGGCGTCGGTCAGGTGCTCGGGCGTGGCGTCATGCGCGGCCTCGAACCGCTCACGCGACGCGAGCAGCGCGCCGCCGACCACGCAGGCGGCGAGGAGAGCTGCTGGAAGGACTCTGCTCATCAGCTCAGTTCTCGCTAGGGGCCGCCGACCAGGGCCTCGAGGGTGGTTCCCTTGAAGAGATAGACACGACCGACCTCCGTGTCGTTATCGCCTCCGTCGTGCGTCGAGTACGACTCGCCACCCGAGACGACATCGCCCCGACCGTCGCCGTCCTGGTCGTAGACGAGCACCGCGAGGCCGATCCGGTCCCGCGGGTCGTCGGAGAGGATCCGGAACCGGGGGTTGGGGCTGGTTGCTCCCACGATGTAGACGGCTCCTCCGAGACGCCCACCGACATGGTCGCCCCCGGGGCACTCGAAGCCATCCACGCCCTCACGGAACGCGCCGATGGCGATGTCATCGAGGAACTCTTCTCCCAGGCCTGAGAACCCGTCGATGTCACCGCCCATGTCGAGAGCATTGCCGAAGAAACCCTGCCCCGGCGCGCCGGTGATATCAGTGACCAGGTTCGTGCCAAGCTTGAGAAGCAGAGTTCCTCCGAGACTGTCGCCATCGAATGCCCAGACCCTGCCACAGTCTCCCGCTGGGGCGTCGTCCCAGAAAGGCGAACCGACGACGAGCTCCCTGGCGCCGGAGACGTCCAGCTTGCCTACCGCCAGCGCCCACCCGAAGCCCTCGCCATCCTGGAGATCGGGTTGGGTCGCTGGGTCGGCCGAGGGATCAGGCACCACGGCGAAGAGGCTCCCGTTCAGGCCGTTGTGGATCTCCACGAAGCCGTTACCCGTCGTGACAGGCGTGCCCATGCCGGGAGTGAACGGCGTCTGCGGAGCACCGATGGCGAACTCGGCGCCCGGGATTCCATCCAGGTCATCCATGACCGCGATCGAGTGTCCGAAACGATCCGGTCCTCCACCGGCGGATCCTTGGACGTAGACCTGGAGCGGTGCACTCGTGTCCAACAGGATGGCGGGCGGCTCGCAGGGGTTGTAGATCCCGATCATGACAGGGCCCGCTGCGAGCGTGGCGGAGTCGAAGACGAACACGGTGCCCTGGTAGTTGGTGGTGTCGCCGAGAACACTGCCCGGCGAGCCGACGAGCAGGTCCTCGGTACCGTTGCCGTCGACATCACCGACGGCCAAGGAGCTCCCCAAGTGCCCGCCGGTGATCGTCCCCTCGAGGACCAGATCAGCGCACGACTGGGCGTCGATGCGAGTCCCGATGGGAACCTGCGCAGTAGGAACTCCGAACAAGACGTAGACCCGTCCGACCTCGGACCCCGGACTTGCATTGGCTGGCCAAGCCGGTGCACCGATGGCGATCTCGTCGCGGCCATCGCCGTTCACGTCCGGGACGAAACTGACTGCACCACCGAAGAGGTCGGTCAACCCGTTGCCCTGGATCGAGAAGTGGGGCGAGAGCGGATTCGCGCCGTCGTAGACCCAGACCTCGTTGACGACCGCGGGGGAGCCCGGGTTGCCGCATCCGCCGATGAGCAGGTCGGTGACGCCGTCGCCGTTGTAGTCGCCGTTCGCGGAGAACGAACACCCGAAGTGGTCGCTCGTGCGGCACTCGGGTATCCCGCTGGCGACGGGCTTGGGGATTCCCTCGCAGGTTCCCACCGGGTGCGGATCAGGACTCGCCCACGTGATGTCCGCATCACACGGACGGATGGTCGTCAGTTGGGGGGGGCACTCAGCATTCCGGATACGGACGCGAGGATGACCGCGGCGATGGACAGCATCTTCTTCTCCCTGGAGTCCCTCCAGCCTACCGCGGTCCCCCGGAACCGTCGACGAATCCAGGGGCCTTGCTTGAGCAAAGGGTGAGGGCGGAGAAGGGTGCCGATCGGCCGCTTGTGCTGGTTGAGTGCGGCTTCCTCGACGCGCTGGTACCCCGGGCCCGCCTACCCGTCGTCCTCGGCATCGAGGTAGCCGAGCTGACGCAACGCGCGCCGCGTCTCGGGGTCGAGATCACGCTCGCGTGACGCGGTCTCGTCGCGCTGCTCGCGGTAGCTGACGATCGCGTGCTGCAGGGTTGCGACGTCGTCCTCGCGGGCCGCCGACAGCTCGGTGTGCTCGGCCGGATCCGCGCGCAGGTCGAAGAGCAGCGTCGCCGGCTCGCCCAGGTCCTCGTTCTCGTGCCGCCAGCGCAGGTGCAGCTTGAGGCCGTCGCGCACCAGGGCCGACTCGCGGGCGTAACTGGTGTGCAGGTCCAGCGGCACGACGCGGCGGCGGGGCGGGTCGAGGGTCTCGGGCGCGAACGGCGGCGGCGGCGTCATGCGCGGGTCGGGCGTGAGGCCGGCGAGCCGCAGGATCCAGGGCGCGACATCCACCAGGCTCACCGGCTCCGGCACCACGCCGGGTTGCCGCTCGCCACGCAGGTGAGCCGGGAGGCGCACGATCAACGGGACGCGCGCGACGGGCTCGTAGAGCGAACGCCCGTGCCCGAAGTGATCGTGCTCGCCGAACTCCTCGCCGTGGTCGGAGGTCACGACGACGATCGTGTCCTGCGACAGGCCGGCCGCATCGAGCGCGTCGAGCACGGCGCCGACAAGAGCGTCGGCCATGGTCACGGTGGCGTCGTAGTAGGGCAGCGTGGAGGCCCGCGCCTCGTCGAGCCGCTCGCGGGCGCCGTCGTTGAACGCGCTCGTGGCGCGGTGGTCGATGGGTGCCTCCTCGCCGTCCGGGCCCAGCAGACCGAAGCGCTGCAGCGCGGCTCGCGACGGCGCGAGGCTGTGCGTGATGTAGGTGTGCAGGAACAGGAAGAAGGGCGCGCCGTGGGGTTGCGCGGTGATCCAGTCGGCCACGCCGCCCTCCATGAGGCGCCGGTGGCTGGCCTGCCGGCGCGAGCCCGGGCCGCCGCCGTGGCGTTGCAGCAGGTCCATGCCGCGCCGCGCGTCGAGTGCCCAGACGGGGTCCACCTCGGCGTAGCGGTCGAAGCCCTCGGAGAAGCCGAAGCTCGGCGCGACGAACCCGCCGCCGGTGAAGGCCGCGGTGTGGTAGCCGGCTTCGGCGAGGATCCGCGCGAGGAACGGCGAACGCTCCGGGTCGAGCCCGGACGACATGCTCTCGGCGCCGTGCGCCACCGGGAGCGTGCCCGTGAGCAGCGAGGCGTGCGACGGCAGGGTGTAGCTGGACGTGGACCACGCGGAGGCGAAGCGCAGTCCGTGCGCGGCCAGCGCGTCGATGCGCGGCGTGAGTCCGTCGTCGTTGCCGTAGCAGCCGAGCCGATCGAAGCGCAGCGTGTCGAGACTGATCAGCACGATGTGGGGCGGCGTGTCGGCGGGGCGATCCCCCGGTGGCTCGCCGGCCGGGCCGCGCGGCCCGGGCACGGCGCGCAGCAGCGGTTGGGCGAGCCAGGCCGCGGGCGGGTCGTCGGTCGACAGTCCCTCGACGCGCAGCTCGAGCGTGCCGGGCCGCTCGTCCGACGGGGCGCGCGCGAGGCGCATCGACCGCTCGCGCCAGGCCGGTTCGTCCGGCGAGTGGGGGGCCTCCAGGTTCTCGACGTGGACGGCCTCGCCGTCGAGGAACCAGCTCAGCCCGAGCATGCCGTCGATCTCCGGCGTGCGAGGGCGCAGACCCACGGCGTGGTCGAGTCGCCAGGCCGAGTCCGGGGGGAGCTCCGGCAGGGTCCAGGTCAGCCGGGTGCCGGGTACGAGAGCCAGCGCCGTGCGTCGGTCCAGATCCAGGGACACGTCCACCGTCCCGAGGGCGTCGTGCCGCGGCTCGGCTCCGCTGACGGGCGCGCCGCTTCGCAGGTGATCGGACGCCCGGGAGCGGAAGAGCTGCACCTCCTCGAAGTGGACCGACGAGCGCGCCTGGAGCGGCGCGGCGAGGTAGACCACCAGCTCGGTCGTCTCGGGGCCGAGCAGCAGCGGCAGCGAGATCTCGGCCGTCGCGTTCCCGGCGGACGCGGGGTGCACGAGCAGTCCACCTCCCGAGGCGAACAGCAGACGCACGTCCTCGAGCGAGAGTTCGTCGTCCGCGGCGACCGGGCTGCGGCGCTCCTCGACGGCGGCGACGGTCCAGTCCGTGGTGGGTGGTGGGCCCTCGACGCGGACCTGCGCACGCACGATCAGGGCCTCACCAGGGCGGACACCGGTGGCGACGAGCTGCGCCGGGCCCTCGGCGGTCCCGAGCACCAGGGATCCGCCGGGCCCCTCCCGCGTGGCGAGCCCGAGGCGCAAGCCGCGAGCGGTCTGGTGCGGCCGCAGCGCGAACCAGCGGTCATCCCCGACCGCGGGGAGCAGTGGATGCGAGGCGATCGGTGCGCGCGCCTCGCCGCGCACGATCACCTCCGGCGGCAGCTCGTCGAACAGGCGCCAGGTCGTCTTCGCCCGAGGCGACGCGTCCTGCTCGGCGGTCTGCGCCGGCGTCGAGCCCTGCTCCCCGCAGGCGGCGAGCACCACCAGCAGGCAGGCGGCGTTGCGGCGGAGGAGGGAGAGCATCGCGAGGGGCCGCGGGAGGTGCAGAAGGCAACAAACGGGCCCCAGGGTAGCGATGGGAGATCCGGTTGCACGGTCGGCGCCCGGGCTGCGCCTTTCGGGATGTGGGGCACGCCGCCCCCGCCGCTCACCCACATCCGACCGGGAGACGAACCATGAAGAACCTCATCCACGCGGCCACGACCGCCCTCTTCGTGCTGGCCCTCGCGACCAGCGCCGCCGCCGACAAGAAGGAGGTCGACGCGACCCTCAAGATCGGTGCCGTCAACTGCACCAAGAAGATGACCCTCGACTCCGGCGCGACCGGCGAGGGCGCCAGCGAGATCACCCGCGCCAACGCCATCGCCTGCGGCCTGCTCGACGCGGCCGGCGACCCGAAGATGGACTTCTTCGAGCCGGACCCGACGGACGCCACCAAGCCGAAGAAGAAGTCCTACACGCAGGCCGACGGGACGAGCATCGACTACGCGCTCACCAAGCCGATCGAGATCTGCGTCACGGACAGCGCCGGCAACGAGTGCTGCGCGACGATCCGCATCACGATCATCTGCGACAAGACCAAGTCGGGCAGCAACCTGCTCGGCAAGGCCTGGCTCAAGGCGGTCAAGGCGGTCTGGGACTTCGAGACCGACAAGCTCAAGTGGCCCAAGGTGGCCGTGCCCGAGGGTGACAAGAAGAGCAAGGCGACCACGACCGAGACGAGCGGCACGCTCGGCATCGACTACGACGCCTACGATCACCTGCTCTGCACCCAGGGCGGCCAGACCGTCGACATCCCGGCCGTCCCGTCCGGCTTCGACTTCACCATCATCCCGCAGTGGATGACCCAGGCGCTGCCGCCCATGCCGCTCATCGGCCAGGTCGACATCGCCCAGGACGCCGACATGTTCGGCATGCTGCTCAAGAACGGCTTCAGCAGCTTCAGCACGAACGGCGTGCTCGACCTGATCATCATGGACCAGATCGAGCTGCCCACGCTGCAGGGGCCGGTGACCTTCTTCCAGGTGCCGGTGCTCGTGAACGACCACCCGCAGGTGGACTTCGTGCTCTTCGGGCAGGACCTGCTCGCGCCGTACGACACGACCTTCGACAGCGAGACCGACAACTACGCGTTCGGTGAGCCGCCGCTGGAGTTCCCCTGGCTCAAGATCCCCGACGCCGGTGTGGCCGGCGGCCTGAACATGGAGCCCGATCTGTCCGGCTCCGGCTCGCTGCTGCCCGGCTCGTTCAACCAGATCGTCATCGACCATGGCCTGCCGAACAGCGGCGCCACGTTGATCTTCGGCTTCGGCCAGCTGCTGATCCCCTTCAAGGGCGGCCTGCTGGTGCCCACGCCGGATCTGCTCATCGGCCTGCCCCTCGATCCGCTCGGCAGCACGGTGCTGCCCTTCCTCGCGCCTCCCGGCCTGTCCGGCCTCGAGCTGCAGTCGCAGGCGCTGGTCATCGATCCCGGTGGCCCCAAGGGCTTCGCGATCACCGACGGGATGCAGATGTCCTTCAACTGATCTCCTCGCGGTCCGGCGTGGTGGCTGGGGAGAGCCCCGCCGGATCGCGCGGGTTCGCTGGCCGGCGGCCGTCCTCGCGCATCGCGGGGGCGGCCGCCGTGTCGATCTCGCTCGGCGACGACGGGAACATCGCGGCCGTCGGCCTGGACACCACCACCACCGGTTCGTTCGGCGGCGGCAGCTTCGAGCGCGTACGCCACAGCAACCCGACGATGACGCAGCCCGTCAGGGCGTGGTGCCCTTCAACCCGTTGGAAGCGGCGAAGCCCGAGGGCCCGACGGCGTCGACGATCCAGCACTGGTAGAAGGTCTCGATGCCGCCCGGCACGCCGAGCGGCCAGACGGCCGGGAGCAGCAGGCCGCCGCCACCGTCGAGCACAAGACCGACCACCAGGCTCGGGTCCGGGACGAGCACGCCGGACTTGAACGGCGCGTTCAGCGCGGACAGGCCGAACACGAAGAACGACGCGGCTCCGGGCAGCCCGCCGGTGAGCGTGAAGGCGAGCGGGTCGCCGCCCACCAGCGTGCCGGTGCCGGTCAGCTCCGGCGTGCCCGCGGTGCCGGCCAGACCGTTGCGCAGGTCGGTCCAGGTCTGCGGGCCCGAGCCCAGCGTGCCGTCGGTCTGCACGTTCTGGCCGAGGATGTCGTCGGTGCCGGCGCGGTCGTCGCTCCAGACCAGCACCACGTCGCCGCCGGTGGTGGCGGCCTCGTCGAGGCGACTCTTGCCGCTCGGCGTGGAGGCGACGTCGAAGGCGCCGGCGGTGACCGCGCCCGCGGCGTCGAGCCAGCTGGCCTCCAGCACGCCGTTGCCGAAGCCCGGGACGCGGCTCCACGCGACCAGGCTCGCCGAGCCCACGGCGGCGGCGCGCACGTGGGTCATGTCGTCGTTGCCGAGGGGCACGAGCACCTTGCCGGAGCTGCCCCACAGGCGCGTGCCCGCGGAGTCGAAGCGCTGGGCCGACACGCCGCGCTGACTCTGGATCGAGTCGAGTTCGGTCCAGGCCACGGTGATCTCGCCGGCGGCCGCGTCGAAGGCGAGGTCGGGGGACACGCGCTGCTGGGTCGCGTCGGTGGAGACGGCCACGCCGTTGTGCGCATACAGCTCGATGCCCGCCATGGAGACGCGCTGCACGTAGCACTGCAGACCGGCGCCGGCGGTGTCGTACCAGGAGAAGGCGCCGCCACCCGCGTCGTCGGGCTCGAAGTCGGGAAAGTTGCCGAACTGCAGCGAGCCGCCGTCGAAGATCGGCAGGCCTCCGGCGCCGAACTGCGGGGCGCCGCTGCTGTCGAGCCGCTGGACCCAGAGGTGGCGGGGCGAGCCGAAGCCGCCGCTCTCCCGCGCCATCGAGTAGATCACGCCGTCGCCGGAGGCGTGGGCATCGTTGATCGAGAGTCCGCCGGTCGGGGGCGCGATCACGGTGTCGCCGGCCCAGACCTGCGCGCCGGCCGCATCCAGTCGCGCGACGCGCGTGTCGGTGTCCTCGGTCCAGCCGACGTAGGCGCCGCCGTCGGGTCCGGCCGCGATGACGGGCGCGGCCACGAAGGCCGTGGTGTTCGTGAGTTGCACGTGCGACGCGCCCCAGGGCAGGGTGCCCGCGGCGGTCACGAGCGCCGCGCTGACCTGCGTGCCACCCGGCGCGTCGTCGCGGAAGGCGAGCAGCGCGTCGCCGGACGTCGACACGGCCAGCCCGTAGTCCTGCGTCGAGCTGAAGCCGCGGTCCGCCACCAGCAGCCCGTTGTGGGCGAACTGTTCCACGCCGTCGGCGTCGAGGTGCTGCACGAAGACGTCGAAGCCGCTGCCGCCGAACCAGCTGACCCAGGTGCCGCCGTTGCCGTCGGACACGACCTTGGGCTGGACCTGACTCCCGGCGCCTTCACCGAGCGGGAGGTTCACCGCGGCGTCGGATGACCACTGGGCGGCCACGAGGGCACTGCTCAGGGAGAGCGCGGACAACAGCCGAAGGACGGGCACGAGCATGGTTGCGGATCCAGGGGTGTGGGGCGCCGGGGCGCCGTTTCACTGCGTGGTCTTCACTGCGTGCTCTTCAATGCGTGGCCCAGTTCTCCCACGTTTCGTACGAGTCGGCGAGTTCGCTCTCGACTTCCATGATGCGCAGCTGCACGGCGCGCGCCCGTTCGGGGTCGCGAAAGACGCCTTCCGACGCCGCCTGCTCGTGCAGCGCGGTCTGTTCCTGCTCGAGGGCCATGATGCGCTGCTCGAGTTGCTTGAACTTGTACGGGTTCTTGATGCGGTCGCCGGCGGCCGGGGCAGAGGACGGGGGCTCGGTAGCGGGCGTCGGGGTGGAACCGCTCGATGCCGGGGCCTCGTCCACCGGTCGGGTGGCGGCCTTCGCGGCGGTGCGGGAAGCGGCTCGGAGCGCCTGGTCCTCGCTGGCTTCGGTCCGTTTGCGGTCACGCCAGCTGCTGTAATTCCCGGGGAAGTGGCGCACGCCGTGGGAGGTCACCGTTCCGTCGGGCAGGGTCGCGTCGGTCCCGACCTCGATCACGTCGGTGCACAGTGCATCGAGGAAGGCGCGGTCGTGGCTGACGAAGACGACCGCCCCCTCGTAGCCGGAGAGCATCTCCTCGAGTGCGGTCCGGCCGGCGAGGTCGAGGTGGTTGGTGGGCTCGTCGAGCGCCAGCCAGCTCGGGTTCGTCTTCAGCAGCAGCGCCAGCGAGAGGCGCGCGCGCTCGCCGCCCGAGAGCACGGCGGCGGGGCGATCGGCCTCGTCGCCCCGGAACAGGAACTTGCCGAGCCAGCCGCGCAGCTCCGCGTCGGAATCCGTCGGATAGGCGCGGCGCAGGTGTCCGAAGGCGGTCTGCTCGGGGTCGAGGTCGGACGTCTCCTGGTCGTAGTAGCCGCAGCGCGCCTTGTGGCCCGCGCGCACCAGGCCGGTCGCGGGTGTCGTGCGGCCGGCGAGCAGTTGCAGCAGCGTGGATTTGCCCGTGCCGTTGCGGCCCAGCAGGCCCAGGCGTTGGCCCTTGCCGAGGCGCAGGTCCAGTCCTTCGAAGAGCGTGCGGCCCGGAACGCGGCCGGCGAGCCCGTCGACCTCGAGCACGAGTTCCGAACCCCGGTCGACGGCCGGCGGGCGCAGCATGGGGCGGCGCACGTCGAGGTGGGGCTGGTGCAGGCGCTCCACGTGCTCGAGGCGCGTGCGTCGGCTCTTGGCGGCATTGGCGCGTTTGGCCGTGCTGCCGATGAGCTTGCGGATGAAGGCCTGCTCGCGCCGGATCATGTCCTGCTGGACCTCGTAGGCCTTCAGCTCACGCTCGTACTGCTCGGCCTTCTTGACCAGGAACGACGCGTAGCCGCCGGGGTAGCGCGTCAGTTGCCCCTGCTCGAGATCCACCAGCGCGTCCACGCTGTTGTCGAGCAGGCGCCGGTCGTGGCTGACCAGCAGCACGGCGCTCTCGAGCGTGGTCAGGAACGACTCGAGCCACTCGATGCCGTCGAGGTCGAGGTGGTTGGTGGGCTCGTCGAGCAGCAGCAGGTCGTGTCCGCCGACCAGCGCGCGCGACAGTGCCACGCGGCTCTTCTCGCCGCCGGAGAGCGTGTCCGCCTCGCGCTCCCACAGCGACGGCGACAGGCCGATGCCTGAGAGCACCTTGTCCACGCGGCGTTCGGCGTCCCAGGCCCCGAGGGTCTCGGCCTGCTCCTGGAGCGTGGCCTGTTGGCGCACGAGACGGTCGAGCTCGCCGCCGCTCGCGGCCTCGACCTGGTCGGCGAGCACACTCAGTTCGTCGCGTAGGGCCAGGGCCTCGGCCAGTCCTCCGAGCACGTGTTGCCGGACCGTCTCGCCCGCGGGGAACTCCGGCGTCTGCGGCACGAAGCCGAGGCGCGCCCCGCGCTGGAGCAGGATCTCGCCCGTGTCGGGTTCCTCGCGCCCTCGGATCAGCTTGAGCAGGGTGGTCTTGCCGCACCCGTTGCGGCCCACCAACCCGAGGATCTCGCCCGCCTCGAGGCGCAGGCAGGCCCCCCGCAGGATGGGCTCGCCGTCGAAGCTCTTGGTCACGTCGCGGAGCAGGAGCAGGGACAAGGGATCGGGGCCGGGAGGAGGGGGGCGCCGATTCTAGCCACGAGTGCCGACTCGAGGCGCGAAGTGTGGCGGACGGGGCGACGGAGCTGGGATGATCGACCGACCGCCATGCCCCGCTCGAGAAAGCTCATCCCGCTCGTCGTCGGACTCGCCCTGGTCGCGCTGGGCCTGGTCGCGCTGCTGTTCCTGGTCCAGCGCAAGGTCCTGTTTCCGCGGCATCTGATCGTGGCGGTGCCCGATGTGCCCGCGGGGGTCGAGGGCCGGGAGATCCTGCGCCTCGGGCTCGACGGTACGCTGCTCCAGGCGGGTGGGGTACCGGCGGGCAAGGGCGGTGTCGAGGCCTGGTTCCTGCCCGGCAAGGGCGTCTCGGCCGCGAGCCCCGGCCCGCTGCTGGTGTTCGCCCACGGCAACGGCGAGGTCATCGATCTGTGGCCGGAGGCGCTGTCACCCTATCGCGCGGCGGGCGTGAGCCTGCTGCTGCCCGAGTACCGCGGCTACGGCCGCAGCGAGGGCACGCCGTCCGAGCGGGCCATCCGCGACGACTTCGTGGCCCTGCTGGACCTGGTCACGGCCAGACCCGAGGTCGATGCCGAGCGGGTCGCCTATCACGGTCGGTCCCTGGGCGGCGGGGCCGTGTGCGCCCTGGCCCGGTTGCGGCCGCCGCGCGCGCTGATCCTGGAATCCACCTTCACCAGCATCCGGGACCGCGCCGCGGCCCTGTTCATCCCCGGGTTCCTCGTGCGCGATCCGTTCGACAACGAGGAGGTCGTGACGGCGCTCGACGTGCCCGTGCTGGTCATGCACGGGACGCGGGACGGGATCGTGCCCCTCTCGGACGGCGAGGCGCTGGCGGCGGCGGCGCCTCGGGGTCGCTTCGTCGCCTTCGACTGCGGACACAACGACTTCCCGGGTCCCGATCGCGCCGGCTACTGGGCCGAGATCCACGCCCTGCTGCGCGAGTCCGGCGTGGTCGGGCGCTGACGCGCGGGCGGAGGCGGGCGCTGGCTTCCGGGGATCGCGGGGATCCCGCGGATCCGCGAGTGACCCTCCGTCGCCAGACGCTTAGGATGACGCGCCCTCATCCCGAGCGTGACGGAGACCGGTGTCCGATGGCCAAGTGCAGGTGGTGCGACAAGGGTGGCCTGCTGAGCAGGACCGACAAGCTCGGGCTGTGCAAGAGCTGTGGGCCCGAGGTCAGCGCCGACATCGAGAACCACAGCAACGTCATCTACGAAGAGATGCACGTCTTCGAGCGCGCGGTCGAGGCACCCGAGAAGCTCACGGCCATCGACAAGCTCCTGGCCAGCGCCGAGAAGCTCGTGGCCTACGAGAACAAGGGCCTGGAGACCTGCAGCCCGCCGGCGAAGCTCGTGCTCGCGGAGTACACCGGCTTCCGCGCCGACCTCGTCGGCAGCTGAGGTCCGCTGGTCGGGATCTCCCTGGAACGTCGACGCCGCCGCAGCGCCCGCGGGCACCACGACGGCGTCAGCTTCCCCGGGGTTGCTTCGCTCAGAGCGTGAAGGACATCAGCACTCCGTCGACCCAGTTCGGGAAGACGGTGAAGTTGCTGTCGGAGCTGACCTCGGCCAGCATCATGCCGGGCTGTTCGTCGAGGATCAGACCCAGCGAGTCCACGGCGGACGCGCGGGGCAGGGTCAGCGTGTCCGGGTCCTCGAGCATGGCGATCAGGCCTTCGACCGCTTCGGTGCTGCCGTGGAACCCCACGGCGACGGCGGCCAGCGACTGCAGCCCGGGGTTCCGCATCTCGCTCAGCGTGTTCAGGATCGCGGGGGCGTCCTGGGCCTCGCCCAGGTAACCGAGCGCCTGGGCGATGGCCACGCGCGCGAAGGGCCAGGGCTCGACCGTCACCCGCTCCCGCAGCAGTTGCCGACTGCCGGCATCCTCGATCATGGCCAGGGCCAGGGCCGCGAACATGCGTTGGTGCGGGTGCGCGGCTTCCACGAGCCGCTCGCGCAGGTCCCCGACGGCGTCGGTGTCGCGGGCGATGCCGCTGGCCAGGATGTAGGCGCCGTGCAGGTCGTGGTTGGCCTCGCGGTCGAGGGCCTTGCGGATGATCGCGCGCGCCGCGGCGTCGTCGGACTGGCGCGCCAGGATGCCCAGGCCCAGGGCGGCCCAGGGGCGGTTCTGGCGCGGGCCGTCCTTCAGCATCTGCTCCAGGAAGTCGCGCGCCTCGGGCGTGCCCTGCTCACCGATGGAGAGGCACAGGAAGCCGCGCACGAGGGGTTCGGCCTCGACCTCCGCCGCCGTGGCCAGGCGCGGGAGGATCATCGGGTGGGCCAGGTCGCCGAGGGCCAGGGCCGCTGAGCGACGCAGCTGCAGGTCGTTGCCGGTCAGGTGGTGCATGACCCGCGAGATCTGCGCGGCGTCGCCGCTGTGCCCGATGGACTCGGTGGCGCGGCAGCGGCGGGCGTCGGCGGCGTCCTCGTCATCCATGCTGAGGACCGCGTACGCGGCGAGGTCGGCCTCGGGGACGAGCGTGCGGTAGACCAGCGCGGCCGTGCCCACCTCGTCGAAGTCGTCCGGGTCCATCTCCGCCACGAGGTCGTCCACGAAGCCGTCGAGCATGGGCGACATGCCGTGGCGCCGGCCGAGTCCGAGGGCGACGTAGGCCAGCGACTGCGCCAGCGGCGTGGCCTGGCCGGTCATGCCCGGCAGGCGGCCGTCGTCGGCGAGGTCGAGCAGCGCGCGGGCGGCGTCCATGGAGCCGGTGGCGCCCAGCGCGAGGATGGCGCCGTCGCGGACCTTGTTGGCCTTGTCCGTGCGCAGGATGTGCAGCAGCTCGTCGACGGCGGCGGCGCCGGCGAGGCGTCCGTAGGCGACGACGGCGCGGGCGCGGACTTCCATCGCCCCGTGGTCGAGGTGCTCGCGGATGAGCGGGATGGCGGCGGCGCGCAGGTCGCGCACGGACACGGCGTCGAGCTGGCTGCTGAAGTGGTAGCGACCGGCGGTGCGCTGGGTGCGCGACTCGGGATCCAGGCCTTCCAGCCGGTTGGGCTGCAGGTACTTGAGCTTGTTCATCTCCCACCAGACCCACCAGCCCTCGACGTAGGTCTCGGCGGTGATCGCGCGCATCGGGTCGTCGAGCGCCGAGCGACGCGAGGCGGCCTGGGAGGTGGTCGCGCCGCGGGACCCGGTGCTCGCCGGCGCCGCGTGGCGCGGGCCGGATTGGGCCTTGCTGTTCGGCGTCTGCGGTCCCGTGTTCTGGCTGGCCATCGGGGCCCACTCCGGCACCGGCTCCTCCTCGGCTTCGATCGGGATGTTCCACCACATGCCCGGCCCCTGGATGCGCGCGGCCTCGACGGCGGTCAGGCCGACGCGGTCCAGCCAGTCGCCCAGGCGCGGGTCGTCGGCCACGTCGAAGAGGTAGGCGAAGTTGTTGGTGGCGGCGAGCTCCTCGACCAGTGCGGTCTCGCCGAATCCATCCAACAGGTGCGCGACGGCGCAGCGCCGGCCGTCGGCGTCCACGAACACGGGCCGGCGGTCGTCGGGGGCGTAGGTGTTGAGGCCGAAGTCCGCGCGCTGGTGGTACTCGCGCAGCAGGTCGATGGCGCGGGCGCGGGCGGTGGTCTGGTTCGGCGTGAGGTGGCTCGTGTCGGCGGCGCGCAGCTCGGCTTCCACGTTCTCGTAGTGCCGGCGGGCGGCCTGGAAGACCTCGGCGGGCGGTCGGCCGGTCACGACGGCCGGGGGCACCGAGCCGTCGGCCGAGCGGGGGGGCAGCGCGCCGTCGGCGGGCGTAGAGGCGATCACGGGAGCAACGAGGAGCGCGAACAGGCCGACGTGCAGGAGCGAAGGAGCCAGCGAACCAGACATGGGGGGACCTCTCTCTTTCGGGGTTCGGCGTCGCGGGGAAGTGCCCGGGCGCCGCGCCGGGGGATGCCCGTCCCCCCGACCGGCGCGCGACAACGCCGGTCCCCGAGATGGCGGACGCGTGACCTCGCGAGTTCGCTCCCGAGCCGGACCGGTAGGATCGCGGCGTGCCCGAGCTGCCGGACGTCACCGTCTACGTCGAGCGCCTGGAGGCCCTGGTGGCCGGCCAGGTCCTGAAGCGGATCCGCATGCGCAGCAGCTTCCTGTTGCGGTCGGTGGATCCGCCCCTGGCCGCGGTCGAGGGCCGGCGGCTGGTCGAGGTCCGCCGGCTGGGCAAGCGACTCGTCTTCGGCTTCGAGCCCCCGGGGGCGGGCCGCGACCCCCTGTTCCTGGTGCTGCACCTGATGGTCGCCGGGCGCCTGCGCTGGCGGCCGCCGGGGGCCAAGCCCCCGGGGAAGATCGGTCTGGCCGCCTTCGACTTCGAGACCGGCACGCTGCTGCTCACCGAGGCCAGCAAGCAGAAGCGCGCGTCGCTGCACGTGGTGGCCGGCGAGGCCGGGTTGGCCGACTTCGATCGCGGCGGGCTGGAGGTGCTCGACACCGACGTCGCCGCCTTCGCCGAGGCCCTGCGCCGCGAGACCCACACGCTCAAGCGCTCGCTCACGGACCCGCGCCTGTTCAGCGGCATCGGCAACGCCTACAGCGACGAGATCCTGCACCGCGCGCGCCTGAGCCCGTTCCAGCGCACCACCAACCTGGACGACGAGGCCATCGCGGCGCTACGCGACGCGACCGTCGCCGTGCTCCAGGAATGGACCGAGGACCTGCGCGCCGAGGTCGGCGACGGGTTTCCCGAGAAGGTCACCGCCTTCCGGCCGGGCATGGCCGTGCATGGCCGCTACGGCGAGCCCTGCCCGGAGTGCGGGTCACCCGTCCAGCGCGTGATCTACGCCGAGAACGAGTGCAACTACTGCGTGACCTGCCAGACCGGCGGCAAGCTTCTGGCCGACCGTGTGCTGAGTCGACTGATGAAGGCGGACTGGCCGCGCACGCTGGAGGAGCTCGAGGAGTGGAAGGGCGGAGGATCGGTGGCAGGGAAGCCGGACCTGCGACGCTGAAGAAGCAGGAAGGGTCTACCCTCGGGCCTTGGTTGCGGTCCTCCCCCCGATCCAGGAGACACACCCGTGATTCTCGCCACGAGCGCGCTGCTGATCCCGATGCTCACCGCCGGTCTCCTTCAGGCGGTGCCGGACCAACCGGAGTACCTGCGGCAGATCCTCTTCAAGCTCGACGAGTCGATGGACGTCGCGGACCTGCAGCGCATGCTGTTGTCCCACGGCATCGAGGGCGAGGCGCGTCGAGCGTTCACGCCGGTTCCGGAGCACATGGTTGACCGGGTCGGGATTGGCCGCATCCACGTGCTCGACGTGTCGCCGAGTGACCGCGAGGTCTTCCTGAACCGTGTGCGGGGACTTGACGGCGTGTCCTGGGCCGAGGCCAATCGAGGCGGTCACGCACTGACCGGCGGGACCCTTGTGCCGAACGACCCGAGCTTCTCGACGCAGTGGTGCCTCGATCAGCCCAACGACATCGACATGGACCTGCCCGAAGCCTGGTCACTGCAGGGGGGCTTCGACGTGGCGCCGCTCGTCGTGGCCGTGATCGACACCGGCATCAAGGGGGGCGGCAGTTTTCCCGACCTGGCCGGCATCGCCTGGGCCCACCCGGGAGAGATCGCGGGCAACGGTCTGGACGACGACGGCAACGGCTTCGTCGACGACGTCGGCGGATACGACTTCGTGCGGGACGACGGCATCCCGGAGGATGAGTACGGACACGGCACCGCCGTCACGAGCATCATGTCGGCTCACACCGACAACGGGGCTGACCTCGCCGGCGTGGCGCCGGGGGTCGACGTCATGGTCCTCAAGGCCTTCAATGAGCTCGGCGACTTCCCGGTCTCGGGGCCCTACGCGGGATTCCTGTCGGCGGCCGCCGGTCTGATCTATGCGGCCGACAACGGCGCCGTGCTCGTGAACAGTTCCTGGGGCTTCTGCGCCGGCTTTCCGCAGGTGATCGGGGACGCCGTGACGTATGCGCTCGACAACCAGGTGCATCTCGTGTTCGCGGCCGGCAACGACGAGGGGACCACGTTCCTCCCGGCGGAGATGGACGGGGTCATCGCTGTGGCCGCCATCGGCAGCGACGGGGTCAAGAGCAACTGGGGCGCCGGGAGCGGCAGCAACTCCGGGCCGTGGGTGGATGTCTCCGCGGGCGGCACGGCGGTGCCGGCGTACGGCTTCTCCCCGGGTGTCTTCGCCTTCGACGGGACGTCGGTGGCGGCGCCCAACGCGGCGGGCGTTGCGCTGATGGCCCTCGGCCGGGCGCCCGACCTGTCGCAGGAAGACCTGCGCTCGCTACTCATGCAAGCCGCCGTGTCGGTGGACGGCCTCAACCCGGCCTACGCCGGGCAGCTCGGTGCCGGGCACGTGAACGCGCACGACACGCTCCTGCTGCTGCAGCCCACCGCCGACCTCGGTCACGGGCTGTCGGGCGACTCGACGCCGCACCTGAACGTGTGGGGGCAGACTCACGCCGGCGGGCTGGTGACGCTGTCGATCTCGTCGGCGGCGCCCACGGCATCAGGCGGCCTCGTGGTGGGCTTCAGCCAGGCGACCGTCTCGTTCAAGGGAGGCGTGCTGGTGCCGTCACCCGACCTCATCGTGCCCGTCGGCACCGATGAGAACGGCGCCTGGCGGATCGACGCGCCGCTCTCCGCGGAGATCCCGACCGGGGTCCCGATCTTCCTCCAGGCGTTGATCACGGACGATGGTGCGCCGAGCGGCTTCGCCTTCACGACGGGCAAGTCGTTCACCGGGCTCTGAGCGCGCGCGTGATGGTCCGCGTGCCCGTGCCGGTCAGCCCTTCGAGGTCAGCTGCGCCACCGCCGCGTCCACCAGCGCCTGGGCCTCGTCGCTGAACCAGGTGTCGAGCCAGGTCTCGAGCGGCTCCTCGCCCGAGGCCTCCAGGCGGCGCCTGGCCTCGGCGCGCAGGCCGGCCTTGGTGTGCCGGTACGCCGGGCCGGGCTTCGCCGCCAGGATCTGCGCGAGCTCGATGGAGCGTTCGAGCACCTGGTCCGCCGGACAGACCTCGTCCACCAGGTCCTTCTCGTGGGCCACCTCGGCGTCGTACAGCTCACCTGTCGACACGATCTCGAACGCGGCGTGCGGCCCGACGCGATGCTGGAGCGACACGACCACCGACGGCGGCAGCCCCACGCCCAGCGCGATCTCGTTCAGGCCCATCTTGGCGCCGGCGGCCATGACGCGCAGGTCGGCCTGGAGCGCGAGCACGCAGCCGCCCGCCACGGCGTGCCCGTTCACCGCGGCGACCACCGGCAAGGGCAGGAAGAACACCCGCGGCATGACCCGCTCGAAGTGGCGCATGAAGGCGCCCATCTCGGCCCGGTCGAACCTCGAAAGGGTGACCAGGTCCAGGCCGGCGCAGAAGAAGCGGTCGTAGCCGGTGATCACGACCCCGCGGGCGTCGCCGGCCTCGACCTCGTCGAGCAGGTTGTCGATCCCCTCCAGCAGGGCCGTGTTCATCGCGTTGGCCTTGCCGGCCTCGAGGCGGAGGACGGCGATGTCGCCGCGGGTGTCGATCTTCATGGGCTGCTCCCTGGGTCGACTCGGGCGACATGCTACCCGGCGCCGCGCGGCCTCGAGCGACGGGCTGGTCCGTGGAGTCCTGGGCCGACCGTTGCGGCGCCCCCCGTGGATGACGGACAATGCGGACAGCGCCCGGTCCACTCGCCGCGGGGAACTCCCGCACGCCTCCGCGACCCGGCCCGGCGCTCTCCAGGGTCCGGCCTCCGTGCCGCCTCCCGCCCGCTCCAGACCCTCCTTCCCCGAGCACCCCGCAACGATGGGCGTCAGCACCTCCGACATCAGCTTCACCCTGCACGAGCTGAAGAAGACCTTCGGCCAGCGCGTCCTCTTCGAGAACGTCACGCTCTCGTTCCTGCGCGGAGCGAAGATCGGCGTGATCGGCCCGAACGGCATGGGCAAGTCCACGCTGCTCAAGATCCTCGCCGGCGAGGACACCGAGTTCGACGGGACCGCGGCACCCGCGCCCGGGCTGACCATCGGCTACGTGCACCAGGAGCCCGTGCTCGATCCCGAACTGACCGTGCGCGAGAACATCGAGAAGGCCGTCGCGCCGATCCGCAAGCTCGTCCACGACTACGAGGACGTGTCCGCGAAGATGGCCGATCCGGATCTCGACCCGGACAAGATGGAGCGGCTGCTCGACAAGATGACGCGGCTGCAGGAGGAGATCGACACCAAGGACGCGTGGGAGCTCGACCGGCACATCGATCAGGCCATGCACGCGCTGCGCTGCCCGCCCGATGATTCCGCGGTGACCCAGCTGTCGGGCGGAGAGCGACGTCGCATCGCGCTCTGCCGCACGCTCATGGAGCACCCCGACCTGCTGCTGCTCGACGAGCCCACCAACCACCTCGACGCCGACACCGTGGACTGGCTCGAGAAGCACCTCGCCGCCTACTCGGGCACGGTCATCCTGGTCACGCACGACCGCTACTTCCTCGACAACGTCGTGGGCTGGATGCTCGAGGTGGACCGCGGCGGCATGACGCCCTACGAGGGCAACTACACCAACTACCTGGAGACGCGTGGAGAGTTCTACCGCCAGCGCAAGAAGGCCGACGACAAGCGCGGGGCGACCATCAAGCGCGAGCTGGAGTGGATCCGGCAGAACCCCAAGGGCCGCACGACGAAGAGCAAGGCGCGTGTGTCCCGCTACGACGATCTCGTCGCCGAACACCGCGCCGTGATCAAGAGCCAGGACGACTTCCGGCTCGACATCCCGTTCACGCGACGGCTCGGCGGCAAGGTGGTCAACTTCCGCGGGATCACCAAGGGCTACGGCGAGCGCACGCTGTTCGAGGACCTGTCCTTCGAGCTGCCGCCGGGTGCGATCCTCGGCGTGGTCGGTCCCAACGGCGCGGGCAAGACCACGCTCATGCGCCTGCTGGTCGGGCAGGA
Organism: Planctomycetota bacterium; assembly: GCA_029259725.1. GTDB lineage: Bacteria > Planctomycetota > B15-G4 > B15-G4 > B15-G4 > JAJDER01. Next base: position 39,291 of record JAJDER010000006.1, read on the forward strand.
ACAGCCGGACGCGGGCGAGGTCGAGATCGGCGACACCGTGGACCTCTGCTACCTCGACCAGAGTCGAGAGGACCTGCTGCCGGACCAGACGGTCTACGACGCGGTCACCGGCGGCACCGAGTTCATCCGCGTCGGCGACCAGGAGATCAACGGCCGCGCCTACGTGTCGCGCTTCAACTTCCGCGGGCAGGAACAGTCCAAGCCGGTCGGGACGCTCTCGGGCGGCGAGCGCAACCGCGTGCAGATGGCCAAGATGCTCGCGCGCGGCGGCAACGTCGTGATCCTCGACGAGCCCACCAACGACCTGGACCTGCCCACCCTGCGCGTCCTCGAGGAGGCCCTGCTGGTCTACCCGGGCTGCGCCATCGTGGTCACGCACGACCGGTTCTTCCTCGACAAGATCGCCACGCACATCCTGGCCTTCGAGGGCGACGGCAACGTGCACTTCCACCCGGGCAACTACGACAGCTGGCACGAGTACCGCGCGCGCTTGCGCGAGGAGCAGGGCCTGAGCGCCGACCAGCCGGTCGGCACGCACCGCCGGTTCGGCGGCTCGTGAGCGAGGGGCCCGGCGCCGACGCTCGTCGGGGGCCCGGGCTCGTCCGGCGGAGTGTCTATGCGCTCGCGCCGAGCGTGGTGCTGCTCGTCGTGCTCGAGCTCCTGCTCGCGGCGCTGGGACTCGGCGAACAGGAACGGGCGCTCCCGCTCTCGCGCGGTTTCGACGCGACGGCGCGCTACGTGCTGCCCGACGAGGAGCACCCGGGCGGCTTCGTCACCAACATCTTCGATCGACTGATGCCCGAGATCACGGCGCCACCCAAGGGCGACGCGGTGCGCGTGCTGCTCGTCGGCGGGAGCAACACCTACGGTTTCCCGACCTCGACCCTGGCCCGCCTGGTGGAAGCGGCCGCCCGCCTGCGCGGCATCCCGGCGAGCTTCGAGATCCTCAACCTCGGCCGCCCCGGCTACGGCAGCGAGCGCGTCGCGATCCTGCTCGAGCAGGCGCTGGTGCTCGAGCCCGACGTGGTCGTGATCTTCTCCGGGCACAACGAGTTCGTCGAGGGCGGCTTCCGGCTCGAACTGGACGAGCGCATCGGCACCGGGTGGCAGGCCGACCTCGCGGAGACCTTCGGGGCCCTGCGCACGACCCGGCTGCTGGCCGAGCTGTTGCGCGAGGACGTGATCGGCGGGCGGCCGGTGGGGGAGGCGACGAGCGGCGACCGTCCCGAGACCTGGCGTGGCGACCTCCAGGCCTTCACCGAACTCACGCTCGAGGACACGGGTCTGTTCCTCACCGCCTTCGAGCGCAATCTGCGCGGCATGGTCGCCCTGTGCGAGGACGCCGACGTGCCCGTGGTGCTGGCGACGCCCGTCTCCAACGACCTGACGCGCCCGCAACAGGGCGGCGTCGTGCGCAGCTGGGAGCCCGACCGCAAGCAGTCCGTCAACACGCGGATGGACGCCGCCTTCCGCGCCATCCCGGAGCGTCTGCACGCGGCCTTCCGCGCACCCGTGGCCATCAGCGAGGGCGATTGGCACCCGGCGTTCATCGCTGCGGCTCCCCAGGCACCGCGCCGGAAGCCCCGGGACGAGCCCGTCGACGAGGTGCCCCGCTTGCGCGCCCTGCAGGGCGAACTGGCCGACGTGTCGGCGACCGAGGACCCGACCGGCAACTCGGTGGACGGCGCGCACTGGCCCGACCCGCGCCTCTGGAACGAGGACGTGTTCGTGATCGTCTCGGCCGCCCGGGAGCTGCTCGTGCCCGACCTGACCGAGAGCGAGCGCGCCCAGCTCGAGGCCTGCAGGGCTCTCTACGACAGCCTGGTCACCGACGAGCCGGACCTGGCCAACGCGCGACACGACCGCGGCCTGGTGCGCCTGGCCCTCGGCGACGCCCGCGGTGGCCGTGCCGACCTGCGCGCCGCCACGCGCCTCGATCGCGCGCCGCGCAAGGCCTGCGTCCGCATCGGTGAAGCGATCGCCCGCGTGGTCGCCGACCACCCCGACGTCGTGGCCCTCGACGTCGATGCGCGCGTGCGTGCCGCCTGCCCCGACGGACTGGTGGCCTACGAGGTCATGCTCGACCATTGCCACCTGCAGCCCGGCGCGCGCGTCGCGGTCATGGCCATGCTCGCGCCGGCCCTCGTCGAGGCTGCCCATCGGGGGCGATGAGCGGGTAGGCTCCGCGCATGTCTCGCCCGCCGCGAAGCCGCCGACCCTGGGTCAAACTTCTTCTGGCCCTGGTCCCGCTGTTGCTCGCCATGCTCCTGCTCGAGGCGACCCTGGCGTTGCTCGGCCTCGGCGACGCCGCCGACCACCTCTCGGCGAGTCGGGGCTTCGATCGCGCGGCGGCGTACCTCGTCCCCGACCCGGCCGTGCCCGGCGGCTGGCGCACGAACATGTTCGATCGCGGCACCGAGGTGAACGTGGCGCCGCGCGATGAACGGGTGCGGGTGCTGCTCGTCGGCGGGAGCAACACGCAGATGTTTCCGGAGCGCGAACTGCAACGCCTCCTCGACGAGACCGGCGAGGGCACGCGCTACGACGTCGTGAACCTCGGCCGCGAGGGCTACGGCAGCGAGCGGGTGTCGATCCTGCTGGAGCAGGCGGTGCCGGCGCTGCAGCCCGATGTCGTCGTGATCTATTCGGGGCACAACGAGTTCATCGAGAGCGGCTTCGCCCACGAGCTCGAGCGGGCCGGGCCGGATCCGCTGCTGGCGCCGCTGGCGAATCTGCGCACGGTGCGCTGGCTGTCGCAGCTGTCCTCGGACGAGGCCCCGGCATCGCCTCGAGCCGACGTCGACCAGCGCGGAGCCGCGGAGTCCGGGACCGCGGCGCGCGGAGCCGGCGCGGAGGGCGTCGAGCCTCGGCGGCCCGAGCCGTGGGTCATCGCCTACCCCGAGTTCCGCGACCTGACCTATGCGGACACGCTGCGCTACTTCGACGCGTACGAGGCCAACCTGCGGCGCATGGTCGAGGTGAGCCGGAAGGGCGGCGCGGCGGTGGTGCTGTGCACGCTGGTGTCGAACATGCTCACGCCGCCGTGGTCGTCACGCCCGTCGGCGGAGCTGGGCGAGGATGCGGTCGACCGCGCGCGGCGGCTGATGGGCGAGGCCGGGCCGCTGTTGCCACCGGTGGTCGCGGCGCCGCTCGCGCACGAGCGCCGGCTGCGGGCCATGGAGTGGATCCCGATGGTCCCGGACGAGGTCAAGGCGATCATGCGCGAGACCTATCGCCCGCGGCCGCTCCCGGCCTTGCGGCCGCTGACCGGTGTGCTGGAACCGGGGGCCGCCGGCCGCTTGCCCGGGGAACGCTCGATCGAGGGCTACCACTGGCCCGAGCCCGCGCTGTGGCGCCCGAAGGTCTGGGAGATGCTCGACCTGATGGCCGCGTTGCATGCGCTGCAGCCCACGGCCGAGGAGCGACAGGCCCTGCTGGCGGCCGAGGGCAAGTGCGCCGAGGTCCTGGCCCTCGTGCCCGATCACCCCGACGCGTGGTTCCTGCGCGGGATCGTGGCGCTGGTGCTGGGCCAGGGCGAGGCGGCCGCCGACTCCCTGGCGCGTGCGGGGAGCTATGACCGTGCACCGCGTAGCGTCGGCGATGCCTGCAACGACCGCGTGCGTGAGGTGGCGCGGGACGCGGGTGCCTCGCTGGTCGACGCGGCCGTCCGCTTTCGCGAGCGTTGCCCCGATGGTGTCGTGGGCTTCGAGATCATGATGGACCACTGTCATCTGCACCCGGGTGCCCGGCGAGTCCTGATGGCCGACCTCGCGCCGGCCGTGCGGCAGGCCGCCGTGCAGCGGGCGACCGCGCGCTGAGTGGAGACCGTCGCGAGAGCATCACCCGCGCGTTAGCATGACGCGCCTCCTCGGCGCCCTTCCCGGAGTCCCGGTCATCAGGTTCCTCAAGCGACTGCTCTTCTCGTTGGTCCCGCTGCTGCTGCTCCTGGTCCTCCTGGAACTGCTGCTGTGGGGGCTCGGGCTGGGCAAGTCGGCCGAGCTGTCCCTCTCGCGCGGCTTCGATCCCCGGGCGCTGTACCTGGCCCCGGCCGAGGATGGTTCCGGGGCGTGGACCACGCGCATCTATGGCGAGACGCGAGAGGAGCTGGTCATCCCACCGCGCGGCGAGCGCCTGCGCGTGCTGCTGCTGGGCGGCAGCAACACCCAGGGCTTCCCCGCCTGGTTGCTCGAGGAGCTGCTGAACGCCGACGGGCATGAGCCCGGCTACGAGGTCGTGAACCTGGGCCGCTCGGGCTACGGCAGCGAGCGCGTGGCGATCCTGCTCGACCAGGCCCTGCCCGCGCTGCGGCCGGATCTCGTCGTGATCTACACCGGGCACAACGAGTTCCGAGAGAACGCCTTCGCGGACGAACTGCTCGACGCCTGGTCCTCGCCCGCGTTGAAGAGCATCACCGACTCGCTGCAGGGTCTGCGCACCGTGACCCTGGTCAGTGACATGTTGCGGCCGTCCGCGCCCACCGGCGTCGCCGAGACCCCCGAGGACCGGCAGCGCCGACGGGACCAGAGCTACGAGCATCACACCTGGGAGCAGACGCAGCTCTACTGGGCGGCCTATGAGCACAACCTGCGCCGGATGGTCGCGGCCACGCGGGAGGCGGGTGCGGAGGTGCTCATCTCGACCGTGGTGAGCAACTTCCTCACGCCGCCGGCCGGGACCCGGCTCGCGCCCGCGCTCGGCGAGGAGCGACGGAGCCAGGTCGCCAGTCTGGTCAGGCGCGCCGGCGGCCTGCTTCCCGAGGAGATCTGGGAGCGTCTGCCGCTCGGCAACAACACGCGGCCCACCGACTGGGGCATGAACCTGCGCTCCGCCACCGAGGCCGAGCGCGTACAGCTCGCCGAGCAGAACGGCATCCCGCAGCCGCCCACGCTGCGACCCCTGCTGGGCGCGCTCGCGGACCCGCCGGCCACCGCGGGCATGCTGGCCGAATCCATCGCCGGTGCGCACTGGACCGACCCGCGCCTCTGGGTCGACTCGGTCAAGTCCGTGGTCTCGGCCATCGACGCGCTGCATCGCCGTGACTTCGATGACGCGCAGCGCGGACGCATCGGCAAGGCGATCGAGGTGCTCGAGGAGGCCGACGCCCTCGCGCCGCACGAGCCGCTGGTGCTGTTCCCGCTCGGCATCGCCCGCTTGCTGAGCGGCGACGACGACGCCCTCGCGGTGACCACCCTGCGCGAGGCCATGCGCTATGACCGCTCGCCGCGACATGGCACCGACCTCAGCAACGAGATCGTCGAGCGCATCGCGGCGGACCTCGAGGTCCCGCTCTTCGACGCCGCGCTCACCTTCGAGGAGCGCTCCCCGAATCGCCTGATCGGGTACGAGATCATGCTCGACACCTGCCACCTGCACCCCGGCGCCCGCGTCGTGCTGATGCAGGATCTGAAGCATGCCATCGACGCATTGGGCGTCCGACGCGACGACTGAGGCCGACCCGCAGCCTTTCCCCGACGCGGTGCGGGGAGCCTGACACGTCCCCGGCGGCCGGGTATAGTTCCGTCCCGCCGCCCGCCTCCCGATGACGAGTGCCCCATGACCGAGTTCCTGGACTTCCTCAAGCACAACAAGCGCTGGTGGGTGCCGCCGATCGTCGTGTTCTTCGCGCTGCTCATCTACCTGGCCTGGAAGGTCTCGCAGACGCCCGAGTCGCCCTTCGAGTACCGGGAGTACTGAGCCCGGTGCGCCGTGCGCGGGCGGACCGGCTGCCGGCCGAGAGGGCGCGGACCGGCCTGGCCCGGGTGTGCATCCCCGTGGTGGCCGCCGTGTTCGCCACCGGCTGCACGAGAGGGGCGACGGAGTCGAGCGCGAACCACGCCGCCTGGCCGGACGGCCTGGTGGAGCTGTCCGACCGCGCGCGTGCCCGCTTCGCGGCGCCGACACGCAGCGCGGATCCCGCACTGCTCGCGGCCGCTGCGGCCGAGGCCAGCCTGCTCGCGGCGGGTGCGAGCGACACCGCGGCGCGCGAGACCGCGGTGCGCGACACCATCGCCGGCGAGACCTGCGCCAGCGACGCGGGGAGCCTCGTGCCGATCCTCATCGACGTGCGTGAGCCCCGTGAGACGGCCGTCTCACGTCTGCCGGGCGCCCTCCTGCTGCCCGACGCGGCTTCCAGGGCCGCCTTCGCCACCGAACACCTTGCCGCCCGCGCCTCCCGCAGCGAGTCGTCCCAGGGCGAGGTGTCCCAGGGCGAGGCGTCCCGCAGCGAGTCGTCCCGCAGCGAGTCGTCCCAGGGCGAGCCGTCCGGCGGTGAGGCCCGTCGCCCCGTTCTGGTCTACTGCACCGCGGGATGGCGGAGCGCCGAGGCCACGCTCGAACTCCGCGACGCGGGCGTCGAGGCGTACAACCTGGAGGGTGGCATCCTTGCCTGGGCCATCGCGGGCGGCACGCTGGTGGACAGCCAGGGCGCCCCGTCCCGCCGCATCCACGCCTACAGTGACGACTTCGCCGAACTCGTGCCCTCCACGCACGAAGTCGTCGTCGACGGCTAGCCTGCTCCCCCCGAACACCTCCCCTCACCTCCCGGGACCGCCCCTTGAGCGATCACAAGCCCCTGCGCGTGGCCAGCCTGCTGCCTTCCGCCACCGAGATGGTCTCCGCCGTGGGCTGCGAGGCGGACCTGGTCGGCGTCTCCCACGAGTGCGACTGGCCGCCGTCCGTCGTGGGGCGGCGGATCCTGACCTCGGCGCGGCTCTCGCCCCTGCGCACGAGCGCGGAGATCGATCGCGACGTGCGTGAGGTCCTGCGCGACGCCCTGGCGGTCTACGACATCGACGAGACGGCGCTCGGCGCGGTGGCTCCGGACGTGATCGTGACCCAGGACCTGTGCGACGTGTGCGCGGTGTCCTTCGACGACGTGGTCGCCGCCGCCCGGCGCGTGGCGCACCCCGACGTGAAGATCGTCAATCTGCATCCCACCCGCCTGGCGCACATCTGGGACGACCTGCGCAAGGTGGGCGCGGCGCTCGGACGCAGCCAGGAGGCTGACGCGGCGTGTGCTGCCATGGACGCCCGCGTCGCCGCCGTCGGCGAGCGGGCGGCGCAGGCCGCGTCGCTGTCCGGCAAGCCGGCCGTGCTCACCGTCGAGTGGATCGATCCGATCATGGTCGGGGGCACCTGGATGCCGGAGCTGGTGGAGTTGGCCGGAGGCCGCGCGCTGGTCACGGCGCCGGGTGACCACGCCCCGACGCTCACGCGGGAACAACTCGTCGCCCTCGATCCGGCACCCGACGTGGTCGTGGTGAAGCCCTGCGGCTTCAAGCTGGAGCGCACCCGCGAGGAACTCCACGTGCTGCGCGACCTGCTCAGCGACATGCCCTGGCCCGCCGTGGCGGCGCGTCGTGTCTGGATCGCGGACGGCAACGCCTTCTTCAACCGCCCCGGCCCGCGCATCGTCGATTCGCTCGAGATCATGGCGGCCTGCGTGCACCCCGACGCGTTTGGAGACCTGGCCGTGCGCCACGCCGGGGCGTTCGAGCTCCTCGGGATCTCGGCGCAGACGACAGGATGAGCCCGTCCCGCGGCGACCCGGATCGACCCGCGGCATGAGACCGCTCGGCCGGCGCGTCGTCCTCGGCGTGACCCCGCTGCTGCTGTTGCTGATCGCGGCCGAGGTCGGCCTGCGGCTGGCAGGCTCCTGCCCCGACGACGCGGGCCTGTCGCTCTCCCGCGGCTTCGACCCGACGGCTCGCTACCTGGTGCCCGACGCGGAGGCCGAGGGCGGCTGGCGCACACGCATGTTCGAGTCCGGGCGGCCCGAGGTCGTCGTCCCGCCCAAGGGCGATGTGGTCCGGGTCGTGCTCCTGGGAGGGAGCAACACGCAGGGTTTCCCCGAGGACCTCCTGCAAGCCGAGTTGGAGTCGCTCCTCCCGCGACCGGGCGGGCGCCAACGCTGGGAGGTCATCAACCTGGGCCGCTCGGGCTACGGCAGCGAGCGCGTCGCGATCCTCGGCCGCCAGGCGCTCGTGCTTCAGCCCGACGTGATCGTCGTCTACTCGGGGCACAACGAGTTCGTGGAGCGCGGCTTCGCCCGGGAACTGGAGCAACACGGAGTGGCTGATGCGCTCCCGATCAGCGAGTGGCTGGGGGGACTCTGCCTCTTCTCGGCGATGGTGGAGGCCTTCCGGCCGGTTGCTCCGGGAGCGGGGGGCCGCGCGGCCGGGCCGCCAGCCCTCGATGCACCCGGCCGGGGGCATGACGGACCGAGTGGCGGAGGTGGCGAGGAGCTGGAGGCGGGGGCATGGGACGATCCGGAGCCGTGGTCGCTCGAGTTCGATGCGTTCCGTGGGCTGACGTATGCCGAGACGCTGCGTTACCTCGACGCGTACCGGAGCAACCTGACCGACCTCGCGCGGCACGCACGGCAGGCGGGGTCCGGCGTGGTGATCTCGACCGTGATCGGCAACATGCTCTCCCCACCGTGGGTGGCGACACCGTCGGACGGCGTGTCGGCCGACGCCGTCGCCGAGGCGGACCGCCTGCGCGCCGAGGCGCTCGACGCCGTGCCGAAGCGCTTTCGTCTGGGGATCCGACCCGCGTTGCGGCTCACCGGCGGCAGCTTCGGCATGGCCCTGGCCACCGATGAACTGCTCGAGCGTCGAAGTCATGCGCCGGCGGACTACCAGCCTCCGCGCCTGCGCGACCTGCTGGGGCCGCTGGCGGAGACGCCGGAGACGCACGGGAAGCGCACACCGTCGGTGCAGGGCGCGCACTGGACCGACCCCGAGCGCTGGGGCGAGGATGCGCGTGTCTTGCTCGCGACGATCGAGCAGGTCCATGCTCCCGCGCTCCGGCAGCCCGAGCGCCGCCGGATCGAAGCGGCGAGAGCGCTGCTCGAGGCCGCGCTGGTCCTCGATCCCGAGCGGCCGGACCTGCTCTACGACCACGGTTTCGCCTGCCTGTTGCTCGGTGATGGCGACACGGCGCGGCACCAGCTGCGAGCGGCCGGTCGCTTCGACCGCGCGCCTCGACGTGGCACGGCGGCTTCGAACGAGCGGGCGCGGGAGGTGGTCGAGGCGCTCGGTGGCGCAGCGGGCGGAGCGATCCTCTTCGATGCCGAGGCGCTCTTCGGCGCCCGGCACCCGGACGGGATCGTGGGCTACGAGACGATGATGGACAACTGCCACCTCCATCCCGGCGCGCGGCCCGTGCTCATGGCCGACCTCGCCCCGCTCGTGATCGAGGCCTTCGCGGCTCGGGACCGCTGAGCCCTTTCCAAGCCCGGCGAGGTCGTGTCATCGTGCGGGTTGCCGTGACCCGCTCCGGAGCGACACCCGATGGCAACAGCCCTCCCGATGCTTCCCCTGTGCGCCGCCGTGTTGCTCGCCCTGCCGCCGGGGAACGATGAGATCGAGGTGCCCGCGCCCGACTCGACGCCCGCCATCACCGCGGCCGAGATCCGTCGCCACGTCGGGATCCTGGCCGGCGACGCCATGCAGGGACGCGACACCGGTTCGCCCGGGGGCTTCGCGGCCGCGCGGTACATCGCCGCGGTGTTCGAGCGCGCCGGGTTGGAACCGGCGGGGGACGACGGCACCTTCCTCCAAGGCGTGGGCGTGGTCGGCTTCGACCTGGTCGAACCGCCGAGGATCCTGGCCTACTCGGGTGCGGACGACGAGGCGCCCTTCGAGGCCGAGGTCGGGCGCGAGTTCCGCTACCTGAGCGGGACCGGCAGCGACGCCCCGCTGACCGTGCTGCACGTCACCTCTTCGGAGGAGCTGCCGGCCGAGCCCAGGGCCGACGTGGCGCTCGTGTTCGCCGGAGCCTTCGGCAGCCAGTACGGCCTGATGCAGGAGGCCGGCAGCGGGTGGGGCGCGCTCGTGCTCAGCGGGCCCCCCATGCCCGGGCAACCCGGCGCCCCGGCGCGAGGCGTGGGGACGCCCGACGGTGGGGAGCTGCGCATCATGGCGCGGGGGAGCCTGGTGCAGCGCCTCGCCGACGGTTCGGTCACGCACCTGCGCGCGGAGGTGCCGGCGTCGGCGCCCGTGCCGG
>JAJDER010000051.1 GCA_029259725.1 Planctomycetota bacterium
TCAAGCCCAGCAACCTCATGCTCTGCCGCCTCGGCGGAGTGCTCGACGTCCTCAAGGTCGTCGACTTCGGCCTGGCCAAGGACCTGGTCACGCCGGAGGTGGATCCGGTCACCGGCACGGGCGAGCGCGCGGGCACGCCGGGCTACCTCGCGCCGGAGTGCCTGGGGACGCCCGCGCGCGAGGACGGCCGCTCGGATCTCTACGGGCTGGGCGGCGTGGCGTACTGCATGCTCACGGGGCGTGAGGCCTTCGAGCGCGGGCCCGGCGGTTTCGCGCTCATGGACGGCGCGCTGCCGCCGTCGATGGAGCAGCTGACCGGCGTCGCCGTGCCCGCGGCGCTGGAAGCGCTGGTGTTCGCCTGCCTCGATCCGGAACCCGACCGGCGCCCCGCCTCGGCGCGGGACCTCGAGCGCGCCCTGGCGGAGATCGACGTCGAGCCGTGGACCCAGGCCGACGCCGCGCCGCGCTGGGCCGGCCGTCCCGTCCCGACCCTCTCGATCGAGCCGCCCGGAAGGCCCTGACCCGCGTCGGGGCAGGACCTCGGGTGCCGCCGGGTCAGCGCCGGCCGCGGGCCTCGGCCAGCAGCGCCTCCACCGCCTGCGTCTCCGGGTGCGCGGCGCCGAGTTGGCGGATCATCAGCTCGCGGCCGGGGACGAGCAGGGCCTCGGCCTGGTCGACCATGCCCACGGCCAGGAACGCGCGCACGATGCGCGCCTGGACCGCCACCACGAACCAGTGCTCGTACCTCGGGGCACGGTCGACCAGTTCCGCGGCGGCCTGGGCCTCCATGCGCGCCCGACCCCTCTCGCCTTCCTCGACGAGCAGCTGGGCCAGCCCCGCGCGCGCCTCGGCCGCGGTCAACGGCAGGTCGTCCTCGCAGCCGCGCAGGATCGAGTCGGCGGCGACGAGCAGCCGGCCCCGCGGAGAACCCAGTGCCCCGGGACCCTCGTGGGGTGCGTAACCCTGGGCCAGGCCGAGCAGGCACCGCGCGCTGATGATCGCGCGGTTGCTCGACGGCGGCAACCGGGACAGGGCCGCGACGACCCGATCCACCTCCGGCCCGAAGTCGGTGTCGGAGACCTCACCGCCGACGACGGCGTAGACGAACCCACCCGAGCCGTGGACCAGGGCATCCAGCGCCGCGCGCAGTTCGGCGTGCTCGGGACCGTAGACCAGCTGCTGCACCGGCCAGACCTGCACCCAGCGCCCGCGAGCCGTCACGGCCGCCAGCCGGTCCCGGAACGGCGCGGCGCGCTCCTCGCGCCCCCAGTCCTCGTACAGCCGCACCACGCGCCCGAGCGCCTCGACGGCGTAGAAGCTGCTCGGATCCCCCACCGACTCGATGATGATCTCGTGCGACCCCACCAGCAGGGCCTCGGCCTCGTCCCAGCGTTGCTGGGTCAGCAGCACCTGCCCGAGCAGCTGGCGCGCGTAGGCGACCTGCACGCTGTCGCCCGCGTAGGCCTGTTGCAACGCTTCCAACCCCGCGCGCATCTCGGCCTCGGCGTCCGTCCCGCGCCCCGCGCGGCTGAGCACGCCCACCAACTGGGAGAGCGCCTCGTTGGTCGTGCCGTCGTTCGGCGACAGCTCGCGCCGGCGGATGTCGAGCACGGCGCGCCAGTAGGCCTCGCTGTGACCCTCGTTGGGCGTGTACCAGAGCGCGTAGCCGGCGTGGGCGAAACCGTCGCACAGCACCAGCCACATCGGATCGCCCGGAGGCAGGTCCACGGCGGCCTGCTCGAGACAGCGCGGGAACAGCGCCTCGGCCGGCAGCATCGACTCCGCGTCGCGCTGGTGGGCCCCGGCCTCGACCGCCTGGATGAAGCGACGCTGCAGGTCGGCCAGCACCGGAGCCTGCCGGCCGATGAGTTCCAGGCCGACCACCCGCGCCTGCTGCGCCACGGCGAAGGCGTCCTGCCGCTCCAGGTAGAAGCAGATGTGGGTCAGCGACCAGAGCGCGTCGTACAGCCCCACCGGGTCGGCCTCGCCGAAGGCCTCCGACAGCTCGAGCGCGCGGCGCAGATGTCGCTCGGCGGTCTCGTGCTCGCCCAGGGACGTGTAGGCCCGCCCGATCGTCGCGCGCAACCGGGCCTCCGCGGCCGGCTCGGTCCCGAACGCGGTGTCGAGTCGCCGCGCGGTGCGGTCGAGCAGCGTGCGCACCGAGAGATCGGCCTGCAGCGAGACGCCCGCGTTGGTCAGGGCCAGGGTGTCGACCAGGAAGTCGGTGACCTCGCTGGCCAGCCTCGCCGACGCCTCGGCGCGCGCGGTCTCCTCCTCGGCCAGCTCCAGCGCGTCGCGCGTGTGCACGTAACCGGTGCCGATGCCGACCAGGCCACCGACCAGGGCCAGGGTGACCACGGTGATCGACACGGCGGCGCCGCGGTGCTTCGCGAACAGCTTGCGCAGGCGGTAGATCTGCGAGGGCGGACCGGCGAGCACCGGCTCGTCCTCCAGGTGCCGCCGCAGGTCGTCGCCCAGCTCCAGGGCCGTGTCGTAGCGGCGCGCGCGGTCCTTCTCCAGCGCCTTCATCACGATCCAGTCGAGGTCCCCGGCCAGGCGCTTCGAGAGCCCGGCGATGTCGAGCTTGCGCGTCGCGGCGACGGTCGCGTCCTGCGAGGTGGAGATGCGCACGCTCGGTCGCGGCGGTGTGTCCTCGCGCAGGATGCGCTGGATCTCGGACAGTCCGGCCTGGCGCAGCTGTTGGGTGTCGAAGGGCGTCGTGCCCGTGAGCAGCTCATAGAGCAGCACGCCCAGCGAGTAGATGTCCGTGCGCGTGTCGACGTCGAGGCCGGACAGCTCGGCCTGCTCGGGACTCATGTAGGCCGGCGTGCCGATGAAGCGCTCGTAGGCCGTGAACAGCGTGCGCTCGGTGAGCGAGGTGTGCATCGCCTTGGCGATGCCGAAGTCGATGATCTTCGGCACCGGGACGCCGTCGTGCAGCGTGACCATCACGTTGCTGGGCTTGAGGTCGCGGTGGATCACGCCCTTCTGGTGCGCGTGCTGCACGGCCTGGCACACCGGCAGGAACAGGTCGATGCGCTGCTGCGTGGTGAGCCCGTTCTTGTCGCAGTACGCGGTGATCGAGACGCCGCGTACCAGCTCCATCACGAAGTACGGCCGGCCGGTCTCCGTCGCGCCCCCATCGAGCACCTTGGCGATGTGCGGGTGGTCCATCATCGCCAGCGCCTGCCGCTCGGCCTCGAAGCGGGCCACCACCTCCTTGGTGTCCATGCCCAGCTTGATGATCTTGAGCGCGACCTTGCGGCGGACCGGTTGCAGCTGCTCGGCCATGTAGACCACGCCGAAGCCGCCCTCGCCGATGACCTGCAGCAGCTTGTAGCGGTCGATCACCGTGCCGGCGCCCTCGGTCACCCGGGCCAGCCCCGGGTCGTTCAGCGACAAGCTGGCCCCGTCCTCGAGGCTGCCGAGCATGGCCTCGACGCGCGTGCGCAGCTCGGTCTCGTCGCCGCAGGTCCGGTCCAGGAACGCCTCGCGCTGCGCGGCGGGGAGATCGGCGGCCTGCTGGAAGACCTGCTCGAGTCGCTGGAGATCGATCTCGCTGCCCATCAACGCCTCCGCCCGATGCCCTCACCCTCGTGCGACGGAAGGGCACACGCGCCCCCACCGGATCGCCGCGGGGCGAGGTCGCCGCGGTCGCCGACGTCGTCCGGGATCACGCCCGCTCGTCGCCGCCCAACTCGGTCTTCAGCCAGGCCTTGATGAAGCGCCACTCGCGCTCGACCGTGCCCTCGCTCACGCCCAGCACCTCGGCCGTCTCGTGGTTGGTGAGCCCGGCGAAGTAGCGCAGGTTGACGATGCGCCCCTTGCGCTCGTCCTGGCGCTCGAGCCGGGCCACGGCCTCGTCGACGGCCAGCACATCGGCCACGGGGATCTCCGCGGCGATGTCCACGCCTTCGAGGGCGACGCGGTCGCGATCGCCGCCGTGCTTGAGGCGCTTCTTGCGCCGCGCCTGCTCGACCAGGATGCGGCGCATGGCCAGCGAGGCCGCGCCGAAGAAGTGGCCCTTGCCGTTCCAGCCCGGGTCCTCGGGTCCGACCAGACGCATCCAGGCCTCGTGGACCAGCGAGGTGGCCTGCAGGGTCTGCCCGGGCAGCTCGCGGGCCATGCGCGACCGCGCCAGCATGCGCAGCTCCTCGTACACCAGCGGCAGCAGTTCGTCGGCGCTGTGCTTGCCACCCTTCTCGATGTCGGCCAGCAGCCTGGTGAACTCGGTGCGATCGTCGGCCATCGGAGCTCCCGCCCTTCGCGGACCCCCGTGGCCCGCCGTTCCCAACAGTGTACGGCCCGCGTGCCGCCCTCGAGCTCCCCCAGCGGACCCCGCTCCACCGGGGTGGCGGGATCTCGTCGAAGAGGTCGTCGTCCGCCGGGTCGAAGGTGGCGATCCCCGCCAGGAAGATCCCCGCCAGTCACGCCCGCCATCGCAGCGTGTCGAAGCCCTTCACGCGTCCCGCCGGCGACACGTCGATGCCCTCGGCCGCGAGCAGGCCCGACTGGTCTCGGCGCGGCGTCCCGTCGGCCTGGCGCAGGATGCTGCCCGACGCGTTCACGACCCGGAACCAGGGCACGTCCTCCCGATCGGCGGGGAGCGCGGCCAGGGCCCAGCCGACCTGGCGCGCCACGCCGCGTCGCCCGAGCCGTGTGGCGATGTCGCCGTAGGTGGTGACGCAACCGGCCGGCACCTCGCGCACCGCCGCGTAGACCTCGGCGTGGAAGCCCGTGCCGACGACGCGGTGCGGCCCGTGGCGGGCGGGATCGTAGGCGCTGCCGCGGGTCATCGTGAGGGGCCGGCTCCGGTGTGTAAGCTCCGGGGCATGGTAACGCCCCGTCTCGGACCCGCGCGGTGGCTGCGCCTCGGTCCCGCCCTCGCCCTCCTCGCCGCCCCCTTCCTGCTGGGAGCCTGCACGGCCGACGGCGCAAGGCCCCGCGGCCCGGCGGCACAGGCCCACCGAGCAGCGAGCGCACCGGCCCCCCCGGGCCGCCCCCCCAACATCCTGCTGATCCTGGCCGACGACCTCGGCTACGGCGAACTCGGAAGCTACGGGCAGAGCCACATCCGCACGCCGAACCTGGACCGCCTCGCGGCCGAGGGCCTGCGCTTCACCCAGGCCTACTCGGGCAGCCCGGTCTGCGCCCCGTCGCGCTGCACGCTGCTGACGGGCCTGCACACCGGTCACGCTTTCATCCGCGACAACGACGAGATGCACGAGCGCGGCGACGTCTGGAACGATCCCGAACTCGAGGGTCAGCGGCCCTTGCCCGAGGGCACCGTGACGGTCGGCCACCTGCTGCAGCACCGGGGCTACGCCACCGCCGCGATCGGCAAGTGGGGTCTGGGCTGGGTCGGCAGCAGCGGCGACCCGAACCGGCAGGGCTTCGACCACTTCTACGGTTCGATCTGTCAGCGCGAGGCCCACAACCACTACCCCACGCATCTCTGGGACGACGGCGACAAGGACCTGCTCGGCAACCGGCCCTTCAAGGCGCACCAGCGGCTCCCCGCGGAGGTCGATCCCACCGACGCGGCCAGCTACGCCCCCTACACGGACGCGGTCTACGCCACCGACCGCATGATCGATGACGCGCTCGCCTTCGTCGCCGCCCACGCCGACCGCCCGTTCTTCCTCTACTACCCCACGCCGATCCCGCACCTCGGCCTCCAGGTGCCCGCCGACTCGCTGGCCGAGTACGACGGCGTGTTCGAAGAGGAACCCTACGTCGGCGACGCCGGGTATCTCCCCCACCGCACCCCGCGCGCCGCCTACGCCGCGATGATCACGCGCATGGACCGCAACGTCGGCCGACTGCTGGAACGACTCGACCAGCTCGGGCTGACCGACGACACCCTCGTCCTGTTCACCAGCGACAACGGGCCGAGCTGGGTCGGAGGCGTGGACAAGGACTTCTTCGGAAGCCAGGGCGGGCTGCGCGGTCGCAAGGCGCAGCTCTACGAGGGCGGCCTGCGCGTCCCCCTGATCGCGCGGTGGCCCGGGCAGGTGGCACCGGGCACGGTGACCGACCACGTGACGGCGTCCTGGGATCTGCTGCCGACGCTGACCGAGGTGGCCGGCGCCGCGGCTCCCGAGGGCCTCGACGGCCTGAGCCTGGTCCCGACCCTGACCGGCCGTCCCGGGGACCAGCGCGAGCACGAACTCCTCTACTGGGAGTTCCAGCGACGGCAGCAGGCCCTGCGCCAGGCCGACTGGAAGGCCTTCCGACCCCGGCCCAGAGGCCCGCTCCAGCTCTACGACCTGGCGACCGACCCGGGGGAGACCACCGACGTGGCCGCCGGACACCCGGAGCTCGTGGCGCGCTTCGCCACCCTCATGGAGAGCGCGCGCACGCCCTCGGAGCACTTCGCGCTGCGGCGCTGAGCGCCGCGCCTCGACCCGGCGGACGCTTCATTCGCGGACGCGGCCGGCGTACAGCTCGGTGCGGTAGCGCATCGCCACCTGCCCGTCGACCGCGTGAGCGTTGAAGAGGCGCTCGAGATCCGCGAGCAGCGGGCCGCGCT
>JAJDER010000052.1 GCA_029259725.1 Planctomycetota bacterium
CGCTCCGCTACACTCGGCCGGGAGCACGCCTCGCCCTCCACCACGGGTCTCGGCCGGGATTCGGGGGAGGACAGACACCTGCTCGGCAGCGTCGGGGCCGTCGTGTCGAGCAGGGGGCCGTTCCGGGCGGCGGCCTCCCCAAGGCACCCCACGGCCTCCGCGCGTCCCCCTTCCCCTGCCTCCACCTGCCCACGGCGCAAGTCGTGTCGTGAAGTGAGGCGCGGTCGCGAACAAGTGTAGCGAAGCGCATTGTCCGCAGTTCGCGACCGCGCCTCACTTCACGACGCCGAGCCCTCGCCTGCAAGCAACGAACCCGCCACCCGGCCCGTGGACCAGATGGCGGGCCCGTCAGCACGCTTCGTGCGGGGCGCCGTGGGGACGTGTCAGCGCGACTCAGTCGTCGCGCGCACCGCCACCACCGGCACCGACCGGCTCGGTCCCCGCGAGCGCCTTGATCGACAGCCGCAGCTTGCCGTTCGCCTCGATCTCGAGCAGCTTCACCTTCACGCTGTCGCCCATGCTGACCACCTCGCCGGGATCGCGCGGCGCGGGGTTGCTCATCTCGGAGATGTGGCACAGGCCCCGGACGCCCGGGAAGATCTCGACGAACACGCCGTACTTCTGGATGCCGTGAACCACGCCGTCGTAGGTGCCCCCGATCTCGAGGTCCTCGAGGTTGACCTTGGCCGCGGGCTCGCGACCGCCGCCGCCGTCGCGACCACCGCCGTCACGACCGCCGCCACCGTGGCCACCGCCGCCGGCCGGGCGCTCCTGACCCTTCTCACCACGCAAGTACGGGGCGAGGGGGTGATCGTCCGGAACCGTTTCGACCTCGAGCCGCACGCGGCCCAGGTCATCGACGTTGGTGCACTTCACGTCGAACACGTCGCCGACGGTGAGCACGTCCTTGATGTTGCTGACGTACGCGCCCTTGCCGACCTCGGAGATGTGCAGCAGGCCTTCCTTGCCGGGGAAGATCTCGACGAACGCGCCGAAGTCGCGCATGGACACGACCTTGCCCTTGTAGATGGCGCCGACCTCGGCATCCCCACAGATGGCTTCGATCGCGGCGAGCGCCTCCTCGATCTGCGAACCCGGGCCACCGGCGATGGTGACGATGCCCTCGTCGTTGACCTCGATGCGCACGCCGTAGTCGGACTGCAGCGCACGGATGACCTTGCCGCCGGGGCCGATCAGGCCGCCGATCTTCTCGACGTCGATCTTCTTCATGTGCAGCTGCGGCGCGTACTTGCTGACCTCGGGGCGGGCCTCGGAGAGCGCCTCGTTCATCTTGTCGAGGATGTGGATGCGGCCGGCCTTGGCCTGCCCCAGCGCGCTCTTCAGCACCTCGAGCGGGAGCCCCTGGACCTTGATGTCCATCTGCAGCGCGGTGACGCCGTCGCGGCTGCCGGTGACCTTGAAGTCCATGTCACCGTTGTGGTCCTCGCTGCCGAGGATGTCGGACAGCACGTGGTACTTGGAGCCGCCGGCGGTCTTCTCCTCGATCAGGCCCATGGCGATACCGGCCACCGGCTTGCGCAGCGGGCACCCCGCGTCCATCAGCGAGAGCGACGCGCCGCAGACCGAGGCCATCGACGAGGAGCCGTTGGACTCGAGGATCTCGGACACCACGCGGGCGCTGTAGGGGAAGTCCTCGGGCGAGGGCATGACCATGTTCACCGCGCGCTCGGCCAGGTTGCCGTGGCCGACCTCGCGACGGGACGTGCCCGACATGCGGCGCACTTCGCCGACGCAGAAGGGCGGGAAGTTGTAGTGCAGCATGAAGCGCTTGGAGTACTCGTCGCCCAGCCCGTCGACGATCTGCTCGTCGCGGCCGGTGCCCAGCGTCGCCGTCACCAGCGCCTGGGTCTCGCCGCGCGTGAAGAGCACCGAGCCGTGGGTGCGCGGGAGCACGCCCAGCTCGATCTCGATCTGGCGGATCTCATCGAGGGCGCGACCGTCGCTGCGACGGGCTTCCTCGATGATGCCGTTGCGCTCGACGCTGCCCTCGAGGTCGTGCAGGGCGTCCTTGATCTGCTTGGTCACGGCGCCGACGTCGGCCTCGGCCACACCGGCGGTGAACTCCTCGATCGCCTTGGCGGCGACCTCCTTCATGGCGGCCTTCTTGGTGTGCTTGCCGACCGTCGCCATGGCGGTCTTCATGCCGTCGCGGTACTTCTCGACCTTCTCGTCGAAGGGGTTGCCCGCCGGCGCGGGGTACTCGGTCTTCTCCTTGCCGCACTTCTCGACCAGCTCGTCGGTCATCTCGCAGATCTGCTTGATGCCCTCGTGGGCGAAGAAGATCGCGTCGGCCATGAGCTCGTCCGGCAGCTCCATGGCGGCGGCCTCGACCATCGAGACGGCGTCTGGGGTGCCGGCCACGATCAGGTCCATGCTGCTCTCGGCGAGCTGCTCGATGGTCGGGAAGAGGACGAACGCGTCGTCCACGTAGCCCACGCGCACACTGGCCATGGGGCCGTGGAAGGGCAGGCTGCTGATCGAGAGGGCGGCCATCGAGGCCGAGGCACCGAGCACGTCGGGCTCGTTGGTGCGGTCGTAGCTGACGACCTGGCAGATGATCTGCACCTCCTCCTTGTAGCCCTGGGGCCACATCGGACGGACGGGGCGGTCGATCGCGCGGGCGGCCAGGATCTCATGATCGCGGGGCCGCATCTCGCGCTTGAAGAAGCCGCCCGGCACCTTGCCGGCGGCGTAGACCTTCTCCCGGTACTCGACCGTCATCGGGAAGAAGTCGAGCTCCATGCGGGGCTTGGTGCCCTCGGCGGTGGCCAGGACGGCGGTCTCGCCATAGGTGGCGAACACGGCTCCATCGGCCTGCTTGGCCATGCGGCCGGTCTCGAACGTCATCGTTCGACCGGCGATCTCGCGTGAGACGCGCACCGGGTTGTTGAGCTTGGACATCGTTTTCACTTTCTCGCGTGTTCGGCGCAGGGTGCGCCGAGGCGTTTTTCGGCGCACGGGGCGCCGGGCTTGGTTCGGCACGCGTTCGTGCCGGAGCTTGGTCCGACGCTCATCGCATCGGAGAGAGTACCGACGCAGGGAGCGCCAGCAGGAGCCGCGTGCGCCGTGTGCGACGCGCGGCGGAACCCGGACGCGCACGGAACGGATCCCGGGCGTCGCGAGGTGCGGGGAACGGATCTCGGGCAGTGAGCCTTGATCGGAAGAACAGTTCGGGTCCGACAGGTCGGCGCGGCGATCAGCCGCCGCGGACGCCGCGGATCCCGAGCTTCTCGATCAGGGCGACGTAACGCACCGGTTCGGTGCGACGCAGGTAGCGCAACAACCGGTTGCGCTGGCCGACCATCTGCATCAGGCCGCGTCGCGTGTGGCTGTCCTTCTTGTTGATCTTGAGGTGCTCCGTCAGGTGACGGATCCGCTCGGTCAACAAGGCGACCTGAACGTCGGACGAGCCGGTGTCGCGCTCGTGCTGGCCGTGCGCCGAGATCGTCTCGGCCTTGGGGGCCATCTGGGTCATGCGGTTTTCGCTTTCGTCGTCGGGGCCCGTTTCGCGGCGGACCCACCGGGTGTTCCGTTTCGATTCTGCTCTGAATTTCGGCGGATCGTAGCAGAGGGCTGGAGGGGAGGGCAACGGCGGGCCCTGCGGCGACTGCGTCGGGCCGGCCCCCGGAAGGCCTGGTATGCGTTCCCGGACATGGATTCCCGGGGCGCCCCGCCGACTCCAGGCGGGACCGAGGGCCTCTCGGGGCCTTCAAGCCCCCGCCTCGGCCCGGGCGCGCCGGACGCACGACTCACACCGGCCGCAGGGCTCGGCGCCCCCGTCGTAGCAGGACCAGGTCTTGTCGATCGGGGCCCCGACCTCCCGGCCGGCTCGCAGGATGGCGGCCTTGTCGAGGTGCAGGGTCGGGCAGGCCAGCGAGACCCGCCCCATGGTCGAATCCTCCAGGCAGGCATCCAGGTTGGCGAGGAAGCGCGCGGAGTTGTCCGGGAAGCTGGCCGCCTCCTCGGCGTTGAAGCCGACGATGAGCTTGTCCAGACCGCGCGCCTCGGCCACGGCGGCCGCCAGGTTGACGAGCACGCCGTTGCGGTTCGGAACCCAGACCGCGGCGGCGGTCTCGGCCGCGGTCACATCGAGCTGGTCCAGCTCCGGATGGGGCAGCTCGGCATCCCGGTCGATCAGGGCCGCATTCGAGAGCTGACCCAGCAGCGAGATCTCGGTCACCAGGACCTCGAACCCCAGCGCGTGCCCCACGGCCAGGGCTGCGTGCTCCTCGCGTGCCGAGGCGCGCTGGCCATAGTCGACGAACAGCCCCAGGGCCACCTCCCCGTGCTTCGCGGCGAACAGGGCCGTGGCCACGGTCGAGTCGAGACCCCCGGAAAGCAGCGTGAGCGCGGCCATCAGCGGCGGAGGTCCCGGCGCGGCAGGGGCTCGGCGGCACACGACACGGGGAGCGACATGGCTCTCTTCTACCGCAGCACGGAGTCCGGCCACCAGCGGGTCGACCCGAGACCGGCGGGCCGCCCGGCGAGTCGGCCGCGCGTGTTGCCGCCTCCGGAGCCGGCGTGATAGACCGAGCCGTCCCCTGCGGTCGTTCCGGCCGGGCCGTTGCCGCCCGACCGCCTCCGATGGAGAGTCCCGTGCGCCTGTTCCCGCTCGCCCCGCGCCTGTCCGCGCTCGCGCTCCTGACCGCCTGTTCGAGCCTCGCGACCGGGCCCGATCCGGCGCTGAGGGCCGCCCGTACCGCCCTGCTCGAAGGACGCGAGCATCTCGACGTGGCCCTGATCCAGCAGCAGGACACGGGACTCTGGGACGACGTCGTCGCCAGTACCGACGCGGCCGGCGCGGCTTTCAGCCTGGCTGAGCCGTACGAGGAGCTGACCGGGAGGGCCCAGGCCGGTCGGGTCACCGCTGACGCCATCCACGACTGGCAAGCGATCCTCATCGACGCCAACCTGACCGGCAACGACTCGGCCGTTCACGGCCCCACCGACGGAGGACCCAACGCCGAGCAGATCATGGCGCGCTTGCGCGAGGTCGAAGGCGCGCTGCCCGAGACCGCCCAGCTGCTCATCGAGCTGCTCTTCGAGCGCGAGGAGTACGAGCAGGCCGCCGAGACCCTGGGGGCGGCGCTCTCCGCGTTCCCCGGTGATGCGGGACTCCACGACAGCGCCCGAGCGTGGCGTGACCTGCATCCTTCGCCGGCCGCGCTGGTCGCCCGGCTCGACGCCACCCTCCAGGCCCGGACGAGCCGGGGTGCACTCGATCCGGAGCTGACGGCGCGAGTCCTGGCGACGGAGGCGTTCTACCTGCACAACGAGGGCCTGGTGGCCTACGGCGCCGCAGAGCTCCCCGTCGCGGCGGGCTTGTTCGAACGCTCGGCACGATCGTTCGCGCGCTCGGACACGCTGCGGTCCACGCTCGATCCGCTGTTGGTCGCCTCGCTCGAGTCCGGCGCATGGGTGTACGCCGGCTGGAGCCACTACTACCAGGCCGAGAACGCCGACCTCGCGGACACGGCCACCCGGCTGCAGCACCTCGCCGACGCCGAACGCTGCTTCCTCGCCGGCCTGCGTGCTCGCCCCGGCGACGAGGCCTCCACCCTGGGCATCGACTTCGTCGGCGACTTCTACGCGAACCCCGAACGCCTCGATGATCTCGGCCGGGCCCGCGACTTCTTCGGCCGGGTCGCGCCACGGGCCGAGAACGCCGCCTGGTGGAACAACTACGCCTTCTTCGGCCGCGAGACCGGGACGGCCGCCGAGCTGGCCGGGGACGCCGAGCGCGCCGCGACCCTCTACGAGCGGTCCTACCTGGCCTATGAGCGCTGCATCGAGCTGGCCCCCGACAACTCCCGCTGGACCAACGACACCGGGCTGATGCTGCTCTACCACCTCGATCGGGATCTGCCGCGGGCCGAGGCGCTGTTCGAACGGGCCTGGCAGCTGGGCCGCGACGTCTGCGACAACCCCTTCGTGGACGACGCCGTCTTCGCCGAGAACTTCTCCGCCTACACCGACGCCATGCTCAATCTGGCGCGCATGTACGCCGCCGACGGTCGCCTGACGCAGGCCAAGGCCGTGGCCGACGAGCTGGTCGAGCTCGCCCCGCTGCGGCCCGACGCCCGTGCCACCCAGGCCGAGATCGAGTTCTCGCTGCGCTGAATCCCGACCGACCCCGGCCAACCGGCCGTTGGGCGGCCGCGCCTCAGGAATCCCTCGGCGCCGACCCGCCGGATCGTCGGGTTCCGGAATCCCGCTCCAGGCTTATGATGCTCCGCTTGTGTCCGACCCCGGTCGGGCACCGTGCGGAAGCCCCCGCCCGCCCACCCCCTGACCGGTCGACGCCACGCGGCGCGGCCCCGGGACCCCGCCCCATGCTCACCTCGTTCCTCTTCGCGATGATGCTGACCGCCAGGGCCCTCGCCGGCGACGACACCCCCGACGACAAGGCCACCGCCGTGGCCCTGGCCGAGGCCCGGCAGTTGCTCGATCAGGCGGAACTCGACGCCGCCGTCGAACGGCTCGGCGCGGTCCTGGCCATGGCCGGCAAGCAGGAGCAGTTCGCGGCCGACATGCTCGCGCGTGCCCGAGCCGCCACCCGCGACGCCGCGCTCCTGCTGGCCGAGGTGCAGGTCGCACGGGAAGAGCCGCTGCTCGCCGTGGACATCCTCGAGAACCTGTCCGCGGACGAGGACACCGAGGTCCAGCTCGCCCTCGGTCGCGCGTACGGCACGGCCGCCGAACAGCAGGCCGCGTGGGGTGGCAGCAACGAGGATGTCGGCTTCTACTACGAACTGGCGCGCGCGGCGTTCGAGAAGGCCATGCGTCACGCCGAGCACGGCGATGTCCGCGCCGCCGTCGCCGCCGGCAACGTGATCCTCTGGCAGATGGGCGACCACAAGGCGGCGCTCCAGCTGGCTGACGAAGCCGTGTCCGGGGACCCCGAGAACGGGGAGGCGTTCCTGCTGCGCGGCTGCGCCGGCCTCTTCGACTACTGGAACACGCTCGCCAGCGGCGCGGAGGAAGAGGCCGACACGCTCTGGGCCCAGGCGGTCGATGACCTCGAGGCCGCGGACGAGATGCTGGGCGAGACGCGCTCCGAGCCGCCGAGCCAGTTGGCCTGGCTGTACGAGCAGAAGGGCCAGGCGATGAACGCCGTCAACGCGGCCACCGAGGTCGTCGCGCGGAAACCCGACGCCAACTTCTCGACGCTCTACCGGCTCGCCCACCGCTACGCTTCCGAGGGCGAGTACGCCGCCAGCGGCGAGGCGCTCGAATTCATGGTCGACACGCGTCCCGACGAGGTCGCCGAGTGGCTCGCGGCCGAGGAAGACCCGACGGCCGTGGCCGAGACGCTCTCCTACGCCCCGCTCATGCATCAGGTGAACCGCGGCGACCTGAGCACGGCCCGACGCATCTTCGCCAGCCTGGCCCAGGTCGATCCGGACAGCGCCGGGCTCTGGAACAACTACGGGCTGCTGTGCCGTGACACCGGCGAGTACGCCGAGTCCTATCGCGCCTACAACCGCTCGATCGAGATCGACGACAGCGACCCCCGCGTGGTCAACGACACGGCGCTGATCCTGCACTACCACCTGCTCGACGAGATCGAGGGCGCGTATGACCGCGCCCACGGCCTCTACGAGAAGGCCATCGCCCTGGCCGAGGCCGAGATGGCCACGCTGGGCCAGATGGACATCGAGCGCCGCGCGTACATCAGCGAGGCCCTGCGCGACGCGCGCAACAACCTGAGCAAGCTCGAGTCGGGCAGCCGCTGGGACGGCTAGCCTGGACTTCTCACCAGCTTCGTCGCGAGGGATCGCCAGGGTCTTCGTGGCAAGGAGCAGCGGCGTGGTCGACGCGGAGGCGGGGTGAACACCCCGTCGAGCATCGACCGCGTCGTTCGACGCCGCCATGAAGGCCCTGTCGATCCCGCAGCAGAAGCTGGTGAGAAGTCCAGGCTAGTCAGCGCAGCGGCAGGGCCGGCTGATAGACGTCGTCGCCCTTGCGGTTGCTCGGGGCGTACTCGGTCTTGACCCACTCGGCCCAACCGTCGGTGAAGCTGAGCATGTTCTCACCGAAGGCGTCCTTGAGGATGTCGCGGGCCGCCTTCTGCTCCTTGCAGGCGCGCAGGGCCACGCCCATCTTCTCGGTCTCGTGCTTGGTCATGAGGTAGTCCACCCACGACCAGCAGAACTGGTGCTCCTTCGCGGACAACGCCTGGGTGGGCTTGGTGACGACTTCGGGGAAGGACGGCACGTCCTCGGCCAGCACGGCCTTGTAGATGTTCTTGTGCCAGTCGCTGCCCTTCCAGCGGCTTGTCGTGTCCTGCTCGCGGATGCAGTAGGTGTCGGTGCCACCGGGGAGGCGCCGCTCGAACCAGTGCGCGAGGCCCGCGTCGAGCCAACCGTACTTGTCGTTGAGCCACGGCGGCGTGAGCCCGAGCTCGCCCGGCTTGAACCAGTGCACGTCGTAGAAGACCGACGTGAGCTGGTGGATCATCGAGTGCGTGAGATGCCGGAACATGTCCTCGTCGGAGGCGAACGCCGACTTGTCGTGGTAGCTCACGATGGTCGATTCGTGCCTGGCACCCCCGGCGCGCTTGACCGTCGTGTTGCCTGACAGGCCGGTGTACACGGGCCCGGCCGGCGCCATCTCCTTGAGCTTCTCGAACATGTAGATGTGGTGCTTGTTCTTGAGGTTCTGCTTGTCCTCGATGGCGAACATCTCCTGGAAGTTCGCGTAGAGATCCTCGAGGCGACTGGCGTAGAGGTGCGCGGCCTCGTACGACTTCAGGCTCTTCCGCTCGACCTTCAGCTTGGGCAGGCCCCACGCGATGACGAAGTGCGTCGTCTCCAGGTGGACCAGCGTTTCCCTCGTGATGCCGGCGACCTTGTCGACCCGGCGACGCTCGGCCAACCACGCGTCGTTCTGCTTCTTGATCGAGTCCCACTCGTCTTGCGCGGCCTTCTGCAGCGAGGGCGTCTTGCAGCGCCGGCAGGGCTCCCACTCGAGGCCCATGTTGTCGGCCTCGATCGCGTAGGAGGAGAACAGCACCTCCCAGCCCTCCCCGTGATTCTTCTCGGCCTGGATCCGCGAGTCCTGCTCGTACGGCGTGCGCCCGGTGGTCTTGCAGAAACCACAGCGCGCCTCGCCGGGCAGGGGCTGCGGGCCGTCGTCATCGTCACTCGCCGCAGCGTGTACCGGGAGCAGCACCACGGCCACGAGCACGGCGACCACGAGACGGTGCATCCCGCAGGCGCGAGGGGGCGACATGAACGAGCGCGAGAAGGCGAGCAGTGAGGACATGGGCGACTCCGGCGGGAGGTCCGGGCAGGGGAGCCCCGCGGCAGCGACCGCGTCCGGTCGCGCAAGCCAGCGACCGACTATAGCAGTGCAGACCCGCTGGTATCGTGACGGGACCGAGGGTCGCGAGGGGTCATCCGCCCCATGTCGGCGTCCCGCGCGTGTACACGCGACGACCTCCCTTGACCACCGAGACCACCGGGTTCCAGCCGGTCTGGTAGCCGAGGAACAGGTGGTTCGGCACGTCGAGCACGATCAGGTCGGCCATCGCTCCGGGCGCCAGCTGACCGCGCACACCGGGCAGTCCGAGTGTCGCCGCCGCGTTGCGGGTCGCGGCGGTGATCGCCTGCGCGACGGTCAGGCCCAGCAGCGCACACGCGAGAGCGATGACCTCGATCATCGACGGGACGTACGAAGTGCCCGGGTTGAAGTCGGTGGCCAGCGTGATCGGCAGGCCGGCCTCGATCATGCGCGACACCGGTGCCACCTCGGGGAGGCGCAGCGAGAAACACGTTCCGGGGAGCAACACCGGAGCGGTGCCTGCAGCGGCCATGGCCTGGATGCCGGCGTCACTGACCTTCACCAGATGGTCGGCCGTGGTCGCGCCCATCTCGGCCGCGAGTTCGGCAGCCCCCACCGGCGCCAACTCATCGGCGTGCACGCGCAGCGCGAGCCCGGCCCGCTTCGCGCCGGCCAGCACGGTGCGCGCCTCCTCGACGGAATAGGCCCCTGCATCGCAGAAGACGTCGGCCGAGCGCGCCAGGCCGCGGCGACTGGCCTCGGGCAGGATCGTGCCCGTGACCAGCTCGATGTACCCGGCCCGGTCGTGCTTGAACTCGGGCGGCACCTGGTGTGCCGCGAGGCAGGTCGGGTCGATGTCCACGGCGTGCGTCCTGTCCGCTTCGGCGAGCAGCTCGAGCGACAGCCACTCGGTCCGGGCGTCCAGGCCGTAGCCGCTCTTGGCCTCCAGGCTCGTGGTGCCACACGCGAGGAAGCGATCCAGGTGCGCCCTCAGCCGGCCGGCGAGGTCAGCCCGCGTGGCCGCGCGCAGGGCGCCGACGGACGAGAAGATGCCGCCGCCGGCCGCGGTGATGTCCTGATACGTCCCCCCACGCGCCCGCAGGTCGAACTCGCCCTCGCGGGTCGCGGCGAACACCGGGTGCGTGTGCGGATCCACCAGTCCGGGCAGCACCGTGCCCCCGCGGGCATCCAGGATCGTCTCGGCCTCGTAGATGGGCAGCAGGTCGTCCTGCGGGCCCACGGCCAGGACAAGGCCCTCCCGGACCGCCACGGCGCCCCCGGCCACCACCTCCAGGGCATCGAGGTCGGCTCCGCGGCGGGGCGAAGCGTTCGCGACCAGCCCCTGCCCATCGGCGACCGTGACCACCTCGGCAGCACCGAGGACCAGGAGATCGACGTGTTCCTTCATGCGCTGGATCCGCTCCCGAGCCGGGCCACCGTCGGAGCGCGAAGTGTCGAGACACCGCGACGGTGGCGCGCGGCATGGTACCGAAGGCCCCGCGTGGCTCCGAAACGCCGAAACCCCACTCTGGCCGGGCAGCGCACCCGACGTCGCGACCACAAGAGTCGTATACTCGGAAGGCGCGCTGGGATGTGCCCTGCTCGCCACCGGCGACGAGTCGACGCTTCGTCGCGGACGTGCCCTTCCCTGGATCCTCCAAGACCGTCCTTCATCCTGGCCTTGAGCGCGGACAGCATCACGCTCTGGGTCACCGTGGGCCTCGCGCTGCTCTCGGTCCTGCTCGCGACCGTGGAGCATGGCTGGCAGAAGCTCAGCCATTCCAAGCTGCTCGAGTCGGCGCAAGGACCGTCGTCGCGCACGCGGCTGGAGCGCCTGCTCGCCCGCCGCGACGACGCCGAGTCCGCGCTGATCGTGCTGCGCGTGGCGACGCTCGTCGCCCTGGTCATGTCGCTCCTGCTGCTGGTCGGCGAGATCCTCGGACAGGGACTGTCGGTCCAGGTCGTGCTCTGGACCGGGCCGATCTCCTTCTTCTGGATCATGCTCTTCTGTCGCCTGCTGCCCGACGAGCTCGGCACCGACCGCCTGCAGAGGGTGGTGCGCGTGACGATGCCGGCGGCCGTGACCCTGGGCTCGGTGCTCGCCCCGCCGATCGCCTGGCTGCGCCACATGCTGCGTCGACTCACCGGCCACACCGAAGAGGACGAGGCCGGGATGGTGGCCGACGAGATCCTCGCCAGCGTCGAGGAAGGTGAGCGCGAGGGGCACCTCGGCGGCGAGCAGGTCGAGATGATCGAGAAGATCCTCGAGCTCTCCGACATCGAGGTGCACCAGCACATGACGCCGCGCACCGAGATCGACGTGATCGACATCACCTCGACCATCGGCGAGGCGCGCAAGGCCGCGCTCGAGACCGGCCGCAGTCGCTATCCCCTGGTGGAAGCCGACGACGTGGACCGCGTCGTGGGCGTCGTCCACGTGAAGGACCTGCTCACCCGCGAGGAGACCGAGCCCGTCGCGGTGGTCCGGCGCGAGCCGTGGTTCGTGCCCGAGAGCAAGTTCTGCACCGACCTGCTGCAGGAGTTCCGTCAGCACCGCACGCACCTGGCCATCGTGCTCGACGAGTACGGCGGCACCGCCGGCCTGATCACGATCGAGGACGTGCTCGAGGAGATCGTCGGTGAGATCGACGACGAGTTCGACGCCGAAGAGGAACGCGAGGAGCTGCAGATCCTCGACCCGCGCCACGCCATGGCGCCGGGCACGATCCACGTCGACGAACTCAACGACGCCCTGTCCATCGCGCTCCCCGAGAGCGACGACTGGACCACGCTGGGCGGCTTCATCTTCAACACGCTGGGCCGTCTGCCTGAGCAGGGCGAGGAGCTGGTGCAGGACAACGTGACGCTGCGGGTGGAGAGTGTGGTGGAGCGGCGCGTGGAGCGGGTGGCGGTGGAGATCGCGGAGACGGCGGCCTGACCACTGGGCGTCGGTGAGGGAGGGAGTGCGGAGGTGCTCTCGGCCTTCGTCCAAGGCGCTACGCTCCACTGGGCCGCGCCCACCTCCGCACTCCCTCCGCGCATCGGTGCGGGGCACGGCCTCCGACAACGCTCGCTCGCACGCCGGCTGGAGGGGGGCGTCCGCACTCCCTCCGCGCATCGGTGCGGGGCACGGCCTCCGACAACGCTCGCGTCCGCACTCCCTCCGCGGGCGGTGAGGGGCAGCTTGACGGGGAATCGGGCGTAACCTCCGCGACGGCGGTGCGCACCGGGCACCGACTGGGGGTCGCCGGTCCTGGTGGCGGCCCGCGTCCCGAGCCCGGAGTCTGCCTTGTCCTTGCTGCTGCCCATCGTGGTCACGCTGTGCCTGCAGGTCGCGCCGCCCGTCGCGCCGAGCACGGCTCGGACGGCGGTGATGAAAGGGGTCCCCATGACCCCTCCACCCCACCCCAACCTGGTCATCGTGCTGGCGGATGACTTCGGCGTCGATCTGGTCGGGGCCTACGGCGAAGGAGCCAACCCGCCCTGCACGCCGACGCTGGACCTGCTCGCGGAGCAGGGGCTGCTGTTCCGCAACGCGTGGGCCAACCCGACCTGCTCCCCCACCCGGGCCGCGGTGCTCACCGGGAGGCACGGGTTCCGCACGGGCATCGGCTCGCCGGTCACCGCGAGCGGGCTGCAGCCCAACATGAACACGACCCTGCCGGAGATGCTGGACGGCTACGCGAACGCGGCCGTGGGCAAGTGGCACCTGGCCAACGCACAGAACGCCAACCACCCGGGCGCGAGCGGATTCGCTTCCTTCGCGGGGACCATCGCCGGCGCGCTGCCGAGCTACGACCAGTGGACCAAGGTCGTCGACGGGCAATCCGCTCCCACCGACGTCTACGCCACGACGGATACGACCGACGAGGCCATCTCCGCGGTGCAGACCCTGAGCGAACCCTTCCTCCTCTACGTGTCCTATCACGCGCCCCACACGCCGCACCACGTGCCGGACAGCTCGCTCTGCCCGCCCGGCTCACCGACGTGCCCGCACGTCTTCTGCGGCAACCTCGGCCCCAACCCGAGCGCCGCCGGGCAGGTGAAGGCCATGACCGAGGCGCTGGACACCGAGTTCGCCCGACTCATGGCCACGATCGACGCGGCGGCCCCGAACACGGTGGTCCTCTTCATGGGCGACAACGGCACCGCGCCCCCGGCATCCGAGGCGCCCTTCGCGAACAACCACGCCAAGGGCACCGTGTACGAGGGCGGCGTCAACGTGCCCTTGATCGTCCGCGGGCCGGGAGTCGCGGCGGGCGAGTCCCTGGCGCTCGTGTCGGCCGTGGACCTCTTCGCGACCTGCGCCGAGCTGGCCGGCGTGCGCGCCTCGACCGAGGACTCGATCTCGATGGTCCCCTGCTTCACCGACCCGTCGCTGTCCCCGCGCTCGACCGTCTTCAGTGAGTCCTTCTCGCCCAACCACGGCACACTGCCCTTCGCCGATCACGATCGCGCCGTGCGCGGCCCTCGCTACAAGCTCATCCGCCGCACCGGGCAGCCGGACGAGTTCTATGATCTCTGGGCCGACGCCTTCGAGCTGGACGACCTGCTCGTGCCGGCGTTTCCCGGCCTGTCGGGGGAGCAGCAGGCGGGCTACGACGAGCTCGCCGCGGAGCTGGTCTCGCTCGGCGTCGGCTGAGGAGCCCGCACCCGGACGCGCACGGGCTGCTAGAGGAAGCGTTCGAGTCCGCGTGCCTTCAGCGCCTCGGTGATCTGCTTCACGCCCTCGGCGTCGTCGCGGCGGCAGACCAGGGTGGCGTCGGCGGTGTGCACGACGACGAGGTCGTCGATGCCGCGGACGGCGACCACGCCGCCGGTGGGCGCGGCGAGGATGTTGCCCGTCGCCTCGAGCGCGACGACATCGCCGTCGGTCACGTTGCCGTCCTCGTCGGCCTCTCGCAGGCGTGGTAACGCGGACCAGGCGCCCACGTCGTCCCACTGCAGGGACAGGGGCATGAGCAGCGCGCCCTCGATCTTTTCCATCACGCCGAAGTCGATCGACGTCTTCTCGAGCTTGGGGAACTCGTGGGCCAGGATCGGCTCGAACTCGTCGCGACCCCAGGCGGCGGCGATACGCTGAAGGCCCGGAAGCATGTGGGGCAAGTGCGTGCGGTAGGCGTCGATCAGGGTGGCCGGCCGGAACGCGAAGAGGCCGGCGTTCCAGAGGTGGCCGCCCTGATCGAGCATGAGCTGCGCGCGCGTCGCATCGGGCTTCTCGACGAAGGCCTCGAGGCGGTGCAGCGGGCAGCCGTCCACGTCGGGCAGCTTCTCACCACAACGCAGATAGCCGAAGCCCGTGGCCGGGCGGTCGGGCTCGATGCCGAACACCAGGATCGACTCGGGATGCTCGGTCAGGGCCGTGGCGGCCGCGGCCAGGTGGCCACGGAAACGCTCCTCGGGCTCGATCACGTGGTCGGAGGGCATGGCGACCACGATCGCGTCGGGATCGATGCGCTCGGCCAGCACGGCGGAGAGACCGACGCAGGCCGCCGTGTCGCGCCCCTGGGGCTCGCCCACGATCTGCTCCGGCGGAACCTCAGGCAGGAGCGCGCGCACGGCGTCGATGTGACGCGCACCGGTGACCACCATCTGGCGGTCGGGCGGGATCAGGCCGGCGAGCCGACGACTCGTGCGCACCAACAGCGGATCACCGCCGCCGAGGGGCAGCAGCTGCTTCGGCCGCCGCGCACGACTGGCCGGCCAGAAGCGCGTGCCGGAACCGCCGGCCATGAGGACCGCGAAGAGCCTGCTCACGGGCTGTCGGTTCCAGGCGCGGAGGCCCCGTCGCCTGCCGCCGTCCCGCTGGCAGGCCCGCCACCCACATGGCCGTCGCCGGTCACGCCGTCGATGCGGCGCGTCGGTTCGCCCGCGTGGCGCGTCGCGGGCGCGGGCTTCTCGTACAGTCGCCGGACGCGCTTGCCCACCGAGCACGCGATCTCGTACGGGATCGTGCCGGCCAGGCTGGCCACCTCGGTCATCGGCACCTCGCGTCCGTCGGCCTTGCCGATGAGCGTCACCGTGTCGCCGACGCGGACGCCGGGTATGGGACCGACGTCGATCATCGTGTAGTCCATGGAGATGGCGCCGACGATCGGCGCGAGCTCGCCGCGCACGATGCCGCGCCCGAGGTTGCTGAGTCGATACGGCAGGCCGTCGTTGTAGCCGATCGGCAGGGTCGCGATGCGCGTCGGGGTGTGCGCGACCCACGTGCCGTTGTAGCCGACCGGCGTCCCCGCGGGCACGTCCTTCAGATAGACGATCTGCGTGCGCAGGCTCATCACCGGCTCGAAGCCATCGACCGTTTCGACCTCGGGACCGAGCACGCCGTAGAGTGAGATGCCCGGGCGCACGAGGGGCAGGTCGGTCCCCTCCCCGCCGAGCACGGCCGCGGTGTTGCTGGCGTGGACCAGCGGGGGCACGATGCCTTCTGCGCGCATGGCCGCGCGCATGGCCGCGAGCCGGCCGCTCTGCACCACGGTGAACGGGTGCCCTGGGCGACTTGATGAGTAGTGCGTCCCGAGTCCTTCGAGCTCCAGGTCCGCGCTCCCCGCCACGGCCCGAGCCAGCTCGGCGGCGCGTGGCATGCCGGCCCCGAGGCGCCCCATGCCCGTGTCGGCCATGACGTGCACCCGGACGCGGCGGCCCTGACGTCGCGCCTCGGACTCGAGGCTGCGGATGCGATCCATCGAGTGGATGCAGACGCGCACGTCGTGCGCCACGACCTGCGGGATCTCCTCCTCGATGATCGTGCCCAGGATCAGGATCGGGTCGAGCAAGCCGGCGGCACGGAGCTCGAGCGCTTCCTGGCTGTCGCCGACGCCGAAACCCCAGAGCGCCGGGTGGCCACTGAGCGCGCGAGCGACCGGCACCGAACCGTGCCCGTAGGCGTCGGCCTTGATCACCACCATCACGCGTCCGCCGGACGCGAGCCGCGCGGCCACGCGATCCAGGTTTCGCCGCAGCGCCCCGAGGTCGACGTCGGCCCAGACCCGGTGCGCGGGCCGTGCCAGATCCGCTCCCCCACCCGTCATCGGCGCTGTCTCTCCTCCAGAGCGATCTCGGCGTGCGATCGCTTGAGGTACAGCGGCAGCACCACGGCGGGATCATCACCGCCGCGCGCGAGCCGCACCCTGCCCAACCAGCCCACATCGTACGCGTCGGGAACCGGTTCGCGAACGACCCGTCGACGCTCGGCGGGCACGTCCTCGGCGCCGGACACCGGCAGGATCCCGCCGGGGCCGTCGATCTCGCGGGCCGACACGAGCCGCGGGGCAGCCAGGACCCGCAGCGGCGACTCCAGCGTCCCCGTGTCGAGCGCACCCTCCGTGTCGAGTGCGCCCTCCGTGTCGCGCGGGCCGTCGCGGCCGTCGGGACCGATCCGGCGGTAGTCCGCGCGGTAGACCTCATCGCGCAGCGCGTCGATGAGCACGACCACCGACACCACTTCGGGCTCGGCACGCAGCGCACCCAGGGCGGCGGCGTCGGCCGAAGGGACCCCGGCCAGCGGGCATCCGGTGGCGAAGGTCAGCCCACGGGCCAGGGCGATGGCTGCCCGGAGCCCCGTGTAGGAACCCGGGCCGGTGCCGACCGCCACGCCGACGAGATCCCTCGCCTGGAGGCCGGCCTGCTCGAGCAGGACTCCGACGGCGGCGGCGAGGGGCGCGGTGCCCCGCAGGCCGGCGGACTGCCGCCAAGCGCCGAGGAGCGCCCCGTCGGCCGCGAGCAGGGCAGCGCCGGCCTCGGAAACCGACGCCTCGAGCGCCAGGATCGGGCCGTCAAGGGGCGCTGCGGGCCGGACGTCGTGACCAGGATCGGAATTCACGGCCGTCTCAGACCTCCGCGCCGCGAGTCTCGATCTCGGTGCGCCAGAGGTCCGCGAGTTGCAGCGACAGCCTGTCCACCACGGCGGCATCCACGCCCTCGACCATGACCCGTGCGAGCGGCTCGGTGCCCGAGTAGCGCAGCACGATCCGCACGTCGTCGCCGTGGGTGGCCTCGGCGGCCGCCACGAAGTCGGTCACGCGCGGAAGGCTCTCGAGCGGTGGGCGCGAGACGACCGGGACGTTGAGCAACACCTGCGGCACCTTGGCCACGGCATCCACCACCGACACGAGATCGCGCCCGGTCTCGCGCAGCCCCCGGAGGACCAACAGCGCCGTGAGCAGGCCGTCGCCGAGCAGGTGGCCGGCGTGGGGCAGGATCAGGTGGCCGCTGTCCTCGCCGCCGAGGCCGTAGTCACCGGCGATCATCGCGGCGAGCACGTGTCGATCGCCCACCGACGTCCGCAGCAGGGTCAGGCCTTCCGCAGCCAGGTGGCGCTGCAGCCCGAGATTGCTCATGACCGTCGCCACCACGCTGTCGCCCGGGAGTTCGCCGCGCGAGCCGAGCCACGGGCCCAGGAAGCCGAGCATGTGGTCGCCCGTGCAGAAGCGACCCTGCGCATCGACCATCAGGACGCGATCGGCGTCACCGTCGAAGGCCAGGCCGAGGTCGAAGCCGTCGGCGGTCACGCGGGCGGCCAACGAGCCCATGTGCGTCGAGCCGCAGTCCTCGTTGATGTTGCGGCCGTCCGGGCGGTTGGCCAGGGGCGTGACCGACGCGCCCAGTTCCAGGAGCACGCGCGGCGCCGTGGACGACGCCGACCCGTGGGCACAATCCACCGCGAGGTTCATGCCCGACAGGTCGAGGCGCCCGAAGCGCGCCAGCATCTCCTCGCAGTAGGCCGCGGCGCCATCGCGCGTGCGCGGCTGCGGGAGATCCACGGGCAGCGGCTTGACGCCCATCGACTCGAGACGCGCCTCCACCGCGGCTTCTGCGGCATCGGGCAGCTTGAGTCCGCCACGCCCGAACACCTTGACCCCGTTGTCCTGCCAGGGATTGTGCGAGGCCGAGATGACCAGGCCGAGCGCGGCCTCCTCCCGGCGCATGGCCAGCGGCATGCCCGCCGTGGGCAGCACGCCGAGGTCCACGACGGTCAGGCCTTCCGCGGCCATGCCCAGTGCCAGGGCGCGCGCGATCTCGGGGCCCGACTCGCGTGTGTCCCGTGCCAGCAGCGCCAGGCCTCGGCCGGCGCTGGAACTCGCCTGCCGGGCCTGCTCACCGAGCACCTGGCCCAGTCGCGTGAGGAAGGGCACCGTGAGCGGCTCTGCGCCCGCCTTGCCACGGATCCCGTCGGTGCCGAACCAGCGTCGCTGCATGGGGCCTCCGGTGCGCGGGGGAGTCCGCGCGCCTTGCGTCAGCCGTCGTCTTCGGTGCTCTTGAGGACGTAGTCGATCTGCGGCGCTCGCCGATCGATGTCCAGCACCTCGATCTCGGTCGGGTCGGGCATGCCCTGCTTGAACCACACGTCGACCGCCGGGCTGGCCTGCTCGATGTTCGGGCTCACGTCCTCCCAGTTGAACTCCAGCCGGAGCTGCTCGCGCAGCCAGACCGGGCCCCGGTCCGTGATCGAGCGCGACGCCCGCACGACGAGATCGACGGTCTCGGTCTTCGAGACGACGCGCTTGCGGCTCAGCATCAGCTTGTTCTCGTTGATGTACTGCACCGGCACGGCGACGAGCTGGATCTCCTCGCGGCGTGGCTCGATGGGCACGATCACGTCCACGACTTCGTCGCGCGTCTCGAGCGTGACCTGTCGGTCGAGCAGGTCCTCCGACAAGCCGACGCTCTGGCTGACCTCACCCAGCTTGCCCTCCACGTTCACCGGCTGCAGGCTCAGCAGCGTCGGGTCGGCGAAGAGGCGGGCGATCTCCTGCTTGGGGCCGGTGATGCGGGCGGTGTTGGGGAACACGCGGATGCGCGAGGTCTGGAACTCGTGCCCCTTGAGCGGCAGCCCGGAGATCTCGACGTTGCTGGCGTCGAGCGGCACGTCCGCCGAGAGCTTGCGCGCGATGGTGATCTCGAGCTGCTCCTTCTTCGGCACGAACTCCAGGAACTCCGGCTCCTCGCCCTGTCGCGCCTTGAACAGGCCGCGCACCACGGGCACCTGGACCGTGTGCTCGTCCTTGCCGCTCGGGAGGTCGTCGATGCTGAGCTCCACGATGGCCAGCATGTCGAGCTGGTTCATCACGTCCTTCGCGCCCTTCACGTCGACGCTGATCTTCGCCGGCCTGATGCCGCGCACGATCAGCCCGTCGGGCACGACGATGAACAGCGAGTCGGCGGCGTTGGCGATCGCCTCCTGACGCGTCCCGACCTGCTCGATCTCGAACTCGAGCTCGCGGTCCTCGATCAGCGCGTTGAACAGGTAGGCCCACAGCAAGAGCGCGAGCACCAGCGCAAAAAGCTTGCGCCCGATGTCGTCACGGACGACGTGGTAGAGCCAGGCGACGGTCGCGGACAGCATGCGTCCGGGGTTCATGAGTCGACCTCCCCGTCCTCGAAGCCCTCGACGAAGCTCGCCATCAGTTCGGCCAGGGCGGCGCGGTCGCCGGCTGGATGCAGCGCCCCGCGGTGCACGACGGTGATGCGGCCGGTCTCCTCGGACACCACGACCGCGACGGCATCGGACTCCTCGGTCACGCCGATGGCCGCGCGATGCCGGGTGCCCAGCGAACGCGAAACCGTGGGGTCGTCGGTGAGCGGCAGCATGCACGAGGCGGCGACGATGCGACCGCCGCGGATGATCACGGCCCCGTCGTGCAGCGGGCTCTTGGGAAAGAAGATCGACTCGATCAACGCCCCGGACACGAGCGCGTGCATCGGCACGCCGCTGTCCTGGATGCCCTGGATGCCGGTGCTGCCCTCGAACACCACGAGAGCGCCCGTGGCCTGCTTCGAGAGGTTGGCGAAGGCGTCGATCGTCTCACCGAGGTCCCCGCCGCCATCCCCCTTCCGGCGCCCGCCCGACTCGGACAGCCGGGTGAATCCGCGGCGCAGCTCGGGTTGGAACAGCACGATCAGCACGACCACGATGACCTGCAGCAGGTAGGTGCCCGCGACCTGCAGACGCGAGAAGTCCACGTCCAGGGTCAGGCCCACCAGCACGAGGCCGAGCACGATGGCCACGACGCCGAGCAGGATGCCCTTCATGATCGCCAGGCCGCGGGTGCCGTGCAGGAAGCGCAGCACGACGTAGAAGAACCACCACAGCAGGACGATCTCGATCCCGGCCTCGAGCAGGTCCGAGGTCTCGTAGTCCTTGAGGTCGATGCGCGCGGCGCCGAGGGGCAGCGAGCTGAGCAGGTCGGCGCCCATGCGAGCCGTCAGCGTCCCGCCAGGACGTCCAGCGGCGCGCCCGCGACTTCGAGCACGCGGACGATGGTCTCGCCGAGCAGCGTGTCGGGCGTGCTCGCGCCGGCCGTGAAGCCGACCACGATCTCGCCGGCCGGAAGCCAGTCCATGGTCTCGACGAACTCTCCGGTCTCCGCGCAACGATGACGGATCGCCACGTCGCCGATCGCACCGGGTCCGTCCACGTGGAAGCTCGGGAAGCGGCCCCCGCCCACGCGCGTGAGGTTGCGCGTGTTGCTGCTGTCGTAACCGCCGACCACCACGAGCAGATCGAGTTGATCCTGCTCCACGAGCAGCGCCACCGAATCCTGGTTGTCCTGGGTCGCGCGGCAGATCGTGTTGAGCTCGCGGAAGTGCCCGTTCATGGCCTCCTCGCCGTACGTCACGGCCATGGCGTCGCGAACCTTGGCCTCGATCTCGCGCGTCTCGGAAGCGAGCATCGTGGTCTGGTTGATCGTGCCGACCCTGACCAGGTCGCGCGTCGGGTCGAAGTCCGCGCTGAGAGCGCCCTCGGGCAGGCGCGCCACGAGCGTCTCGGCGTCGAGCTCGCCGCGCAGGAACGCGCAGACCCAATCGGCCTGCTCATGATCGGCGACCACGATGTAGTGCCCGCCGCGCGACGCGATCAGGCTGCAGGAGGCCCGCGTCTCCTCGTGGAGCACGAGGCCGTGGATCATCGTGGTGAACCCGTCGTCGACGTACTTGAGCGTGCGCTTGTGCGGCTTGATCACCCAGGGGCAGGTCGTGTCGACGATCGTGCACCCCGCCGACCGCAGGCGCGCGGTGTCCTCGACCGTGGCCGAGAAGGCCGGGATCACGACGACATCGCCCTCGCCCGGCTCGTCAGCGCACGCGTGGTCCGCGAACGGGCCGCGGATGAAGCGCACGCCTTGTCGCTTGAAGTCCGCGTTGACGCGCGGGTTGTGGATGATCTGGTCGAGCAGCCACAACGGCCGGCCGGGATGCTCGGCGATGGCGTCCTGGACCATGGCCACGGCCCGGTCCACGCCCCAGCAGAAGCCGAAGCTGTGGGCGGCCCTCACCGTCACGCGCCCGAACGCCATCGGGCCGTCCACGGCTCGGAGGCGCTCGATCAGATCGCTCTTGTAGGAGTAGCGCTCGAAGGGATCGTCGTAGGCGTCGGTCATGGTCACCGCGGAGGCGTCGGCAGGAAGGCCTCAGACTAGCGAGCAAGGAGCCTGATCGCCACCGACGACGGCGTTCACCACCGCCAGGGCGTCCACCGCCGCCGCGACGTCATGCACCCGCACGAAGTCCACCCCGGCCTGCGCGGCCAGGACGGTCGTGGCCGTGGTCGCGGACTCCCGCCCGTTCACGTCCCGGCCCGTCAACGCGCCGAGAAACGACTTGCGCGAACAGCCCAGCACCACGCGATACCCGCGAGCCACGAGGTCGGGCAGGTGGCGCAACAGGGACAGGTTGTCCTGGAGCCGCTTGCCGAAGCCGATCCCCGGATCGAGCAGGATGTCCGCTGCCGCGATGCCGGCGGCGCGCGCCCGGGCCACGGCCAGCTCCAGTTCGCCGAAGACCTCGGCCGGCGCGTCGGCGTAGGAGGGGGCCCGCTGCATGGTCTCGGGCGTGCCACGTCGATGCATGAGTACCACCGGCAGGCCGGCCTCGGCGGCGAGCGGGCCCAGGCTCCTGTCCTCGCCCAGCGCGGCCACGTCGTTGAGCAGGTCCACGCCCGTCTCCAGGGCCCGAGCCAGGACGAGACTCGAGGAAGTGTCCAGGGAGAGCGGCACGGCGACCGCGGCGCGCAGCGGGCCGAGCACGGGGGCCAACCGCGCCCACTCCTGCTCGGGCGTGACCGGGGAGGCGCCCGGTCGCGTGGAGACGGCCCCGACGTCGAGCACCGCGGCGCCCTCGCGCACCATCGCGCAGGCCGCCGCCAGGACACCGGCGACGTCCACGTGGGGCCGAACGCCTGCCGCCGCGGGCCCGCCGGCACCGGATCGACGCGCAGCGCCCTCGCCGCGACGCTCGTCAGTGCTGACCCAACGGCCGCCGTCGCTGAACGAGTCGGGCGTGAGGTTGATCACGCCGATCACATGGCACCGCCCGGCGGGCGGAAGCGGACGGCGCTGCGGCGTCACGCAGGCTCGGGCGCAGGCAGGCCGCCGTACCCGGGCTCCGGCTCATCCCGTTCCCGCACGATCGGCTTGGCGGTCCCGTCGTGGTCTTGCGCCGCGGCCGCCACCGGCCGCTCCGGCAGCTCCGGTCGCAAGTCCGCCACCTCGGCCCCGGCGATCAGCGCACGCACCTCGTCCCCGTTGATGGTCTCGTACTTGAGCAGGGCCTGGGCCACACGATCGGTCTCGGCCCGGTGCGCCTCGAGCAGCTCCACGGCCTGGGCATAGGCCTCGTCGAGGATTCGACGCACCTCGCGGTCGATCGCCTCGCTGGTGGCCTCGGAGTAGTTCTTGCTCCGCATCAACTCGTCGCCGAGGAACACCTCGCCCCGGCTGTCGCCGAGCGCCACCGGCCCCAGGGCATCGCTCATGCCGAGCGCGCAGACCATGTGGCGCGCGAGATCCGTCGCCCGCTCGATGTCGTTGCTCGCTCCGCCCGAGATGTCGTCGCAGAAGAGCTGCTCGGCCACCCGCCCACCGAACAGCACGGCCAGCATGGCCAGGAGCTCCTTCTTGCGGTGGTGGTACTTGTCCTTCTCCGGCAGCTGCATCGTGGAACCGAGCGCCATGCCACGAGGGATGATCGTGACCTTGTGCACCCGCTCCACGTTCTCCTCGAGCTGGGAGGCGACGAGCGCGTGGCCGGCCTCGTGATAGGCGGTGACCCGGCGGTCCTCCTCCTCCATCACGCGGCTCTTCTTCTGCCGGCCGAAGCGCACCTTGTCGCGCGCCTCCTCGAGATCGTCGTTCTCGACGTGCTCCTTGTTCTTGAGCGTGGCGATGAGCGCCGCCTCGTTGATCAGCGCCTCCAGCTCCGCGCCCGAGAACATGGGCGTGCTGCGCGCGACGAGCGTCAGGTCCACCTTCGGTGACATCGCCACCCGCTGCGCATGCACCACCAGGATCGCCTCGCGGCCGCGCACGTCGGGCAGGTCCAGCACGATCTGGCGGTCGAAGCGGCCGGGGCGCAGCAGCGCCGGGTCGAGCACGTCGGGGCGGTTCGTCGCGGCGATCATGATCACGCCGGCGTCCGTGTCGAAGCCATCCATCTCCACCAGGATCGCGTTGAGCGTCTGCTCGCGCTCATCGTGGCCGCCGCCGAGGCCGGCACCGCGCTTGCGGCCCACGGCATCGATCTCGTCCAGGAAGATCACGCACGGCGCGCTCTCGCGAGCCTGCTTGAAGAGGTCGCGCACGCGGCTCGCGCCGACGCCCACGAACATCTCCACGAAGTCGCTGCCGCTGATCGGGAAGAAGGGCACGCTGGCCTCTCCGGCGATGGCCTTTGCCAGCAGCGTCTTGCCCGTGCCCGGCGGACCGACGAGCAGCACGCCGCGCGGCACGCGGCCACCGAGGCGGCTGAAGCGCTTGGGGTCCTTGAGGAACTGGATGATCTCCTGGACCTCTTCCTTGGCCTCCTCCACACCCGCCACCTGATCGAAGGTGACCTTGGCCTGGTCGGGCGTGACCATCTTCACGCGGCTGCGACCGAAGGACATGATCCCGCCGCCGCCGCCCGAGGCACGCATCTGGCGGGTGAAGATGAACAGGAAGAAGCCCATGATCAGCAGCCACGGGATCATGGTGATGAGCAGGCCCGACCAGAGATCGGTCGACGGCTCGTAGGTCACGTTGTTGTTGGAGTGGACCGGGGCCGGGTCGATGTCGGCGCCGGCGGCCGTCAGCTCGGCGATGACCTGCGCCACGTCGGCGTCACTCGTGCCCGTGTCGCGCTGGATCGCGGCCCACTTCGACTCCGAGCCGCGCATGTAGTGGACGTAGAGTCCGGTCTCGTCGTCGTCGTTGAGGGTGTAGCCCTCGACCACGGTCCACTGTCCGGAGGCGACGGCGCGCCTCAGGTCGTCCAGGCCGACATCGGTCTCGAGCCGGCGGGCGACGATGCGCTCGAGTTCGGCCAGGCTGTCCGTCGCGAATTCGGGGACCGGCACCGCATCCCAGGTCTCGGTCCGCGAACCCTCGAGCGTCGGAATGCTCACGTCGGCATCGACGCGCATGTCTCCGATGAAGCGCACGCTCTTGACCCGGCCCTGGTAGGCCATGAGTTGCAGCGCGGCGAAGGTGCGGTCGTCCGATCCGGGCGGGCGCTGGTTGAAGGCCTTCAGGATCAGGAAGACCATCGTGACCACCAGCACCACCATGAGCATTCCGCCCATGCGGCTGGGTTCACGCCGCGGGTCCTTGTGGCCGCCGCCATCGGGCTGTTGACGATCAGAACTCATGGGGTCAGAAATCCTCTTCCAGGAGGCGCACGATGTCGCGGGCCAGGAAGCGGAACGCCTCCCGCTGTGCCGATTCGAGATCCTCACCCTTGTCGGGGACGAACTCACCCCGTTGGGTCAGCGTCGCCTGCCTGACGAGATCGCCCGTGCGCGCGTCCAGGATCTCAACCTCTACCGTGATCTGGGTGTTCTCCGCATCGACCAATCGGTCGGAGTTCTCGGATAGCACCCGCTGACGAACCTTCGTGATCCGACCCGACAACAGCACGTCGGCCTCTTCCCTGCTCGTCACGCTCACACCGGGTCTTGAGAGGATCTCGGCCACGACGCGGTCGGTCAGATCCAGCTCGATCCCGCGATAGAAGGTCGCGTTGTCGAAGTAGGCCACGTAGACCTGATCGCGATCCGCGGCGAAGAGGCTCTTCTTGGTGTAGGCCACGCAGGCCGGGAGGGCACTCGAGAACAGCACCGCAATCGCCAGGATCAGCCCCGAGAGGCGGGCAGAAGCTCGAGAATGCCTCATCAGTACCCGAATCCGAACACGCTGCGGCGGTCGTCCTCGAAGCGCCTGAGTCCCGGCTTGACGTTGTCGAGGGCGCTCGCGGCGAGGTCCTTGCGCAGGGACGCCAGGTCCAGGCCCATCGCGTCGAGCCGGGCGGCCGCCAGCATGCCGGCCTCCGTCTCCGGGTAGAGCAGGGCCGCGTTCGCCAACCTCAGCCGCTCGCCGACGCTGCTCCCCCGTGCACTGTAGAAGTCCGCCACGATGACCTCGTTCCAGGCCAGCGCCTCGATCACATGGACGAGATCCGCCTCGGCCTGCTTGCTCGCCACCCCGCGCGGATGAGTCGTGAGCGAGACCTCGAGCAGCGCCTTGGCGCGCAGCATCTCATCCCGGTCGTAGTCGGCGCCCTGGCTCGCCTCCCAGCGCGTGTGCCCCGCCATCCAGAGCGCGTACTCGGACCACTCGCTGTCGGGGTACTCCTCCCAGAGTTCCTCGAAGGTGAGCCCCGCCTGGTACCAGTCCTTCTCACTGACGAAGTAGTCGCCGACGGCCTTCAGCGCGTCGTCCGCCCGGTCGCTGCGGCGGAAGTGGGCCTGGAGCGTCTCGAACGCCTCGACGCCCCGGTTGCGTGACCCGAAGAACCAACTCTCGTGACGTGGGTCGTGGAAGAAGATCTCGCCGAGTTCGAAGAGCCGGTCCTCGATCATGCCGACGGACTCGGACCAGGGAGCGTTCTCGAGGATCCAGCGGTAGCGCCGCAGCGCCTTCACGTCCTCGCCGCGGGCGAGATCCGCCTCGGCCGCGATCCACGCGGCTTCGGCGCGAACCGGCAAGCCCGCGTCCGTGTCGTCGGCGACCCGGCCGGCCCAGCGCGACGCGGACTCGAAGTCACCCTCGGCGAAGGCCAGCACGGCGCCGTCCATGGGGGTCACGTTCTTCGGCAGCGTGGCCGCGCAGCCGGCGGCCAGGAGCAGGCCGGCGAGCAGCGCCACGGTCGGCAGCCGGTCGGAGAACAGCA
Organism: Planctomycetota bacterium; assembly: GCA_029259725.1. GTDB lineage: Bacteria > Planctomycetota > B15-G4 > B15-G4 > B15-G4 > JAJDER01. Next base: position 26,452 of record JAJDER010000052.1, read on the forward strand.
AGGGATTCTGCATCATCTTTGGGACATGACGGCCGCGCGGGGCGGCCGCTCGAGGACGTGGAGGAAGGTCCGGTCGAAGAACCGTCGCACGTCGTTCTCGATGTTCTCCGGAAGGGTCAGGCCTCGGAGGCGAAGTGGGTCGGCTCCGGTGAGGCCCATGATCAGGCGAGCCGAGGCGCTGGACAGGGGCACGTAGTTCCCGTCTTCATCGTCCCGGCATGTCGAGCACACGATGCCACCGCGCTGCGGGTCGCACCGGAGGGCCATGCTGCCCTCCGGCCGTCGATGACATGACACGCAGCGATCCAGCACCAGCTCGAACCCGGTCATTCTAAGCAGCCCCCCCTCCAGGGCAAACGTCATCGGTGCCAGTCGTCCAGGTTCGGGCTCGGTGTCGAGGGCCGCGAGAAAGGCCACGGACAGGCCAAACAGGCCCGGCACGCGCTGACCCTCGGGCACCAGGGCCCGCAGCAGCTCCAGCATGTAGAGGCCGGCGCGCATCAGGTCCTCCCGGTGTCGCATGCCCGGGTGATGGCTGAGGACCTGCCGTTCCACCAGCGGCGGCATCGAGCGGCTGCCACGCCGGGCGGTGTAGGTCACGCGGCAGTGGTCGAGCAGGTCCACACCCCCGCCCATGCGACTCTTGGGCCGCATGACCCCTTTCAGGATCAGTCCGACCCGGCCTCGATCCCGGGTCAGGAACTCCGCGATCTGACTCGTTTCGCGGAAAGGGGTGCGCCGGAGCGCCAGCGCCTCGGTGGTGACTCTCGCCATGTCGGCCTGTAGCCTAACGCCCTCCGGGCCCCGTTCGAGGCCGTGTGGTCGCCGAGTCCCGGAGCCGCGCCGCGCCGACGGCGCCCCGCGCGAGTGTCTCGGACGCCGCACCGCGCCCCCCCGCGCCACGGCGCCCCGATTCCGTGAGCCGCTTGACCGAGGAGTCGCCCCCCACCGCGCCACCCGCGCCCCCGGTCGCCGACGGCGACCGGAGCAGGGACGGCACGCACTCCGGGACGGTCATCATCGAGGACCTCGACACCCTCGAGAGGCGCAAGCTCAAGGGCGGGGCCGACGCCGAGACCATGGCCGCGGATCGCGCCGCGCGCCGACGCCTGTTCGAGTTCGCTCGCCCGTTCCGCGGCAAGCTCGTGCTGGCCTTCTGCCTCTCGGCCTTCACGGCGGTCAGCGCCGCCGGAGCCCTGTTCCTGATCGAGGGCATCCTGCAACCGATCGTGAGCCAGACCGGCCCGGCGACGGCCGCCGAGTTGCAGTTCACCGCCGCGCGCGCGCTCGACACGCCACCCGGCACCGATCCGTCCTGGTTCTCGCTGCTGAAGGCCTCGGTGGTCGTGTTGTGGGTCTCGCTCGGGGCGAAGGCCAAGCTCGCCGCGGCGAGCGTCGCGTTCATGGTCCTGGCGCTGCTCGACAACGCCACCAAGTACGCCCAGAAGCTGACCATGCGCACGGTGTCGCTGGAACTCGTGGCCGCCATGCGCGTCGCCCTGTTCAAGCGGCTCATGGGCCTGTCGCTGCGATTCTTCCACGCCAACCACTCGGGCAAGCTGCTCTCGCGCGTCACGCACGACCTGACCACGCTCGGCGGCATGCTCATCGACGTGATGGTGATCGTGATCACCGACGCCTTCGCGGTGGTCGGCGCGCTCGGCTACCTGTGGTGGCGCGGCGGGACCTCGGTGATCGTCGGGTTGGTCTTCGCCGTCGTGGCCTTCTTCCCGGTGCAGCGCCTGGCCGCGCGCGTGCGCCGCCGCGAGCACATCAACCGCGCACGCATGGGCGACATGTTCACCACGCTGAGCGAATCGCTCTCGGCCCAGAAGGTGGTCAAGGCGTTCGGGGCGGAAGAGCACGAACAGCGTCGCTTCGAGCAGATCAACGCGAGCTACACCAAGGGGCGCATGAAGTCGGCGGCGCTCAAGGCGCGCACGGGGCCGCTGGTCGAGTTCATCGGCGGCGTGGGAACGGCGCTGCTCATGTGGTTCGGCGGCATGCGTGTGATCGAAGGCTACTGGGCGCCGGAGACCTTCATGGCGCTCCTGTTCGGCCTCGCACGCGTGATCGGATCCGTGCGCCGCCTGGCGAGCACGAACACCAAGCTGCACGGGGCGCTGGCCTCGGCCGACCGCGTCGCCACCGTGCTCTACAGCGAAGCGGAGATCCGCGACGAGCCGGGCGCGCAGACCATGCCGCCCTTCGCGGATCGCATCGCCTTCGAGCGCGTCGAGTACGCACACGAGAAGGGGCGGCCGGTGCTGCACGGCATCGACCTGGAGGTCCGGCGCGGCCAGACCGTCGCGCTCGTCGGTCCCACCGGCGCGGGCAAGTCCACCGTCGGCGATCTCGTCGCGCGCTTCTACGACGTGGACGCGGGCGCGGTGAGGCTCGACGGCACCGACGTGCGACGCTTCACGCTCACGTCCCTGCGGCGACAGATCGCGATGGTCACGCAGGAGACCGTGCTGTTCCAGGACTCGGTGCGCGCCAACATCGCCTACGGCATGCAGGACGTGCCGCAGGAGCGCATCGAGGCGGCCGCGAAGGCCGCCCACGCGCACGAGTTCATCATGCGCCTCGCCGACGGCTACGACAGCATCGTCGGCGAGCGCGGCACCAAGCTCTCCGGCGGCGAGCGCCAACGCATCGCCATCGCGCGCGCCCTGCTCAAGGACGCGCCGATCCTGCTCCTCGACGAGGCCACGAGCGCGCTCGACTCCGAGTCCGAAGCCCTGGTCCAGGACGCGCTCGAGAAGCTCAAGCAGGGCCGCACGACGCTGGTCATCGCGCACCGGCTGTCGACGATCAGAGACGCGAACCAGATCGTGGTGCTCGAGAGCGGCGCGATCGCCGAGCACGGGACGCACGACGAGCTGCTGGCCGCGGACGGGATGTACGCCAAGTTGGAGAGGATGCAGAGTTCCTGAGGCGTCCGGTGGAGTCGGGAGGCTCTTCTTCGGCGGCCGAAGACCTCGCACGGGCGGAAGTGC